>NZ_JBHMIQ010000010.1:0-147926 GCF_048060315.1 Micromonospora sp. LOL_013 | reverse complement strand
CCGACAGCAGCCACACAACCGCAGGCCACACCCCAAGATCAACTTAAGCTACGCAGCATTGAGCATGGCACCGGGGATGCGGAGGCCATCGGCGATACGTTCGATGGTATCGATGCCGGTGACACGGCCCTCGCCTCGTGCGATCAGGCTGACCCGCTCGGCCTTCAGACCGGTGGCGGCGGCGATGGCGTTGAAGCTGAGCCCTGCTGCCTTCGCCGCGCCGAAGACGGTGCTGAAGGTACGGGTTGCGAGAGCTTCCACCACGCGCCGGTCACCGAGTAGGCGGCGAGGTAGCCCACGAGGCGATGTCGACGGATCCACGCGACTCCTCGAAATGTGATCAAGGCGATCGATGCACTAAATCGCTTCTCGTGATATTGGGTGACCCCCCGTAGTGAGAGCCCCATCGTGGGGTTACAGGCGATGGAGTTGGTGCTGTCTAGTTTCTGTAGTCGCAGCCAGACCAGATGGAGTCCTCCGGTTGTCCTCCCGGTCCGGCCGTCCGTGACTGATCTCGAAGGCACGAAACGCAACCGCCGGCCGTACCGCTTCGCAGTCTCGGTCGACTCGCACTTCTCCGTCCGAACGAGATTCCCGACGGTCCTTCCCGTGAAGGAGAGAAGCTTGAACAGGAACCAGGTTCCCGACAACAGGTACCAGCGGACCCGACAGCGCATGGTCAATGCGGGTCCGACGCCGGACCGGCCGCCGTTGCCGCGACGGACGCCGGGGCAGACGGACATCGGGCGTGATCCGCGTTTCCGGTTGCTGGCCGCTCGTGGGGTGGCGGCGGCACCTGACGGTGATCCGCAGGGGACGCCCTTGGATGCGGTGGCGGCGTCGATGCGGAACCGGCCGGACGCGGATGTGCTGGCCCAGGCGCGGGAGACCGTTGCTGAGCACATGCCGAGCCGGTTGGCCGAGTGCCGAGCGTGTGACCTGCCGGCGCGCGCCGCCGACAGGTTACGACGTACATGGAAGGGCGTAGATCAGTGCATCGCCCGAGCCGGCCGGGTCCGCGCTGCCGATTCGGAGGGCGGAGAAGGCTACTCGTCGGCGTCCGGGCGCGGCGGCCGGTTGTGCTTCGCCCACTCGGTGATCTCGGCGGCGAGGTACACCTTCATGCCGCGTAGCTCCTGGTAGGGCTTTGGAAAGCCGGGTCGGCGAGCGATCTGTTGGAACCGCTGCCGAGACACGCCGAGGTACTCGGCGATCTCGTACGGACCCATCAACTCGCCCGGTCCTCCGGTCATGAGCCGAACGGTAGGCATCTTCGGGTCTACCCAATCGGGACTACCCTATTGACTACTCCTGCAAGTGTGGCTCATGATTCGCCTGTGCCAGCAGGGATCGGGAGACGCGGGGATCGGGGTCGCGCAGTGTCCGAGGGCATGAGGCACCAGTTCGAACCGCACCAGATCAGGGCGGTCCGGTTCGGGTCGCGGTGGCGTGGGCTGGACCCCGACGAGGTGTACGTCTATCTGGGGCTTCTCGCCGACGAGCTGGATCGGCTGGTCCGACAGAGCGATGCCGCTCGGACCGAATCCGAACGGCTCCGGGAAGGACTGCGGCAGTGGCGGCAGCGGCACATCGGCTGCCGGTTCGACGACCCGCCGCCGGCATCGGGTGATCCGGAGCCCGGTCCGCAAGCCCGGAACGGGGGTCGGTGGTGAGCCCCGGAGTTCGCTGGACGATCCACGTACCCACCCCTGGCCAGACAAGGCGGCCCCGAGCGGCGCGGACACGCCAACCCGGGGCCTTGATCGGACACAGGAGGTCCGACCCGATGAACAGTTTCCCCGCCCCACCGGGCGAACTCGCACCCGCCCGGCTGATGGCGCTCTACCCGCCCGGCAAGAGCCCTGTCATCGACCGGGCGGAGAACGCGCTCCGAGCGTTCGAGGCCATCGACCGGCCCAGCGCCGAACGTCTGCTGTCCGGTTGGGCGCACACACCGGAACTGTCTCGCCGGGAGCGGGCCGCCGTGCTCGCCCGGTTCGATCCCACCGGTTCGAGCGGAGGGCGTACGTCGTGACGATCTTGGTGATCGGCCCGCGTGAGCTGCCGAAGACGGACACGGTGGAGGTGTGGTGTGACGCGGGTTCCGGCGGGACGGGGCAGCACGTCATGGTCTCCGTGAAGCTGCTGACCCTCTCCGAGCGCGACCGCGGGGAGGGCCGAACGGCGCTGTACGAGTACGAGTCGTACTACTGCCGGGAGTGACCGAATCGGGCCAATTTCTGGCCGGGCGTTCCGTCGTCCGTGTGGGCCAGGCGGCCGGAACTGGCTCGGGCGGTTACGTCGTACGGTGCCCCGGGCTCCATGGCCGGTCACTGGTGCCCGACACCTACGCCGACGGGCGTCGTACGGCTGGGCGCGCTCCGGCCCTCCGTTCCGCTTGGGCGACCCGGCGGACCTCGGGGGTCGGGCCGGTGGCGGCAACCACCGACCCGACCCCACCATCCTCATCCGTAGAGAAGGCAGGGAATCATGGACATCTGCGCGTTGACGAGCGCCGCGTCGCTCGGCTTCCTGGCTGGCCTGTTCTCGTTCAGAGTCAAGAGCCGCTGGTGCCCCAAGTGCGGCGAGCTGACCACCACTCCACCGCCGCGCTGACACCCAATTCTGGTCTTCGACTGAGTATCTGGTTCCTGACGTATTGGGCCGGATTCAATTCGGTGCGGTTTGGGTGTTCGGGTACCGGACCAGACCATCGGAACCGGGCCGAGTATGGCCATCGTTTCAATCCGGCGCGGTTTTCGTGTGTCCGGGGACCCGCGCTCGTGTCCGGCGTTCTCACGCTCATCGGCGCGATGTTTCAATCCGGCGCGGTTTCGTGTGTCCGGGGACTTTATTAAGGGTTGGGCTGGGTTCTGGCTGATGTTTCAATCCGGCGCGGTTTTCGTGTGTCCGGGGACCTAAGCCTGGGCCGATAGGACCAAAGGGGCCGCAGGGTTTCAATCCGGCGCGGTTTCGTGTGTCCGGGGACCCGATGAGCGACTCCCGTACTCGCCGTGTGTTCACGGTTTCAATCCGGCGCGGTTTCGTGTGTCCGGGGACACTAACACTGTTAGCGGCTTTCATGCTTTTTTCAGCAGTTTCAATCCGGCGCGGTTTCGTGTGTCCGGGGACCGTGTCCGAAATGTCGGGCGGTCTGAGCTGGGCAAACATGGTGCTCCGAGGGCAACCTCATGATCATCGTGATCTTGATGCCGGCTTAGATGATCTTTGTGGGGCCAGTTTTCGCAGCTCGGGCGCGCTTTGGGATCTTTCCGCCAACCTACCCCGGATCCCGGGCGTGTCGGAGGTCGCCGTAATCGACATTTCGCCGCAACTCCAGCACCTAATCTTGCGTACATCGATGTGCTGTCCGTCCTCGATGGAGGCCGCTGGGCTCGGCGTGGCTGTCTCACCTCCCGTCCGGTAGTCGTCGACAGGGCCGATGTGGAAATTGTGGCTCACCGGGTCGGCTCCGGCAAGGGAAACGGTTGGTACGAGTGGGTGTCCCGGTCGAACGAAAAGACCGTCCACCGCCCCGGATCCGGTGCCGCCAGGCGGGCACCCAACGCCAACGAGATCGCCACCGAGCCGCTGAGGAACACCGCGTACCGGCCGGTGCGGGCCGCACTCGGCAACGCGGCGGCCAGCCACTCCCGGCGGGCCTGCTCCACCACCCCGGTATAGGTGGCCGCGTCCTCGGCCAGCAACGAACCCGCGCTGCGCAGCACCAACAGGTGACCGATGCCGTGTTGTCGGCAGGTCTCCCGTACCGGATCGGCGAACTGGCGCCCGAAGCCTTGCAGATCCAGCGCGAGCGCCGCCCGCGACGGATCTCCGCCCGCCACGATCTCCAGGCTCGCCGACAGCGGAGTCGCCGCCGACTCGGTGGCCCGCAACGCCGTCGCCGCGAAATACGGGGGAGACCCGTCGGCCTGGCGGACGGCGTGGACCCGCACCTCACGCGAATGGGTGTGACCCAGCCGGGCCCCGAACCAGAACGCCAGATGCAGCGGCATCGTCGGGATCAGATTGACCCGGGTCGCCTCCGGCGTCAGCCGCTGCGCCAGCATCAACGCGTTGAACGTCTCATCCGCCAACTCCTCGACCCGAGACTTGTCCACCGCCGGATCGCCGGACAAGGTGACCGCCGTCGCCACCGTCACCGCACACGTCGACCGGCTGAACTCCTCGGCCTGCTGCTCGTACTGCCGGGCCCTGGCCAGCCCGCGCCCGACGTCGCGCGCGGTCACCACGATCCCCACCTGCACCTGCCGGTACGCCCGCTCCCGCAGCCCGAACCCGGCCACCAGCAGCGCCACCCCGGCCAGGCAGCCCACCACGAACCACCACCGGCCGGCCGCCTCACCGACCATCACCGACTTGGCCGCCTCGACACCGAACCCGCCGGCCAGCGCGCCGCCGACCGCCACCGCCGCCGTCCCGTCCGACAACGCCGCCCGCAGCCCGCCCGCCCAGCCGCCCCGGTCACCGCCCGACCCGCCGCCGACCCGGCCGGCCCGGCCCGCCCGGCCGCCACCGGTGGCCGAGCCGAACACCGTCAACCCCGGGCCGTCCCAGCGATCGTCCGTCACCGTGCCATCATCGACGCCGGCCGCGCCACTGTGGAACCCGTCGCCGGGGCAAGGCTGCCATCGGATACCCGACACCGCCTGCCCCGTGACAAATCCACTGAGTAACGTTGATCGGCTCGGCACCATCCCCCCGACCACCCCCTCGATTGGACGGGCCGTGTCCCCTCGCGTTTCCTTCGTGCTGCACGCCGTCGGGCACGCCGACCTCGGCGTACCCCCACCCGACAGCGCCGGCGCCACCGACCTGCTGCGGCTGCTCGACGAGCGGCCCGACGACGATGACCAGACCCGGCGGATCCTGCTGCTACGCACCCCAGCGCAGACCACCGGCGACACCGCGCCGCTGGCCGCCGCCCTCGCCGCCCTGCACGCCGACCCCGACACCGCCGGCACCGCCGTACACCTGATCCTCGTGACCACCGCCCGGGTCGCCGCCATCGCCGCCGCGATCGACCGCGCCGTCCGCCACCTGCCCGACCTGTACGGCGGCACCATCGCCGCCGTCACCGTCATGCACGGCGACAGCCTTGACGAGACCGACATCGCCGCCGGCGTCACCCGCACCCTCGACACCCACGCCGACCCGCGCACCGACCGGGCGTACGTCGTCTGGGGCAGCGGCTCCACCCAGACCGTCCTCGGCGCGCTCGACGCGGTGATCACGTCCGGGCTGCCGTGGTCGTTGATCCGGATCGGGCCGACCGTGGCGCCCCGGCACGCCGTCTACGACCCGACGGCCGGATTGCCGGTCGACCCGGTGGTGCCGTTGCTGCGTCGCTGGCGTTACCACGACCTGCTGCGGGCTCTCGCCGACGCGGGTCAGCTCAGTCTGACGGCCGAGCAGCGGCGGGTCGTCGACGCCGAAGCTGATCACTTCGGGCAGGCGTACGTCGCTCCGAACGCCGACCGGATGCGGGCCGTGATGGCCGCCGCGTTGATGCGCGGCGACGGCAGCAGCGGCTTCACCGTCCGCGCCTACGTCGCCCAGCGCTACCACGAACTACGCGCCGCCGACGGCTCCCCGCTGGACCTGCTCACCTGGGCCGAAGAGCACGCCAAACGAACCCCGGTCACCCTCGGGGCGATGCTGCGGGTCATCCGCGAGCAACGCGCCGGGCACGCAGACCCGGCGGTACGGGCGGCGAAAGCCGCGCCCAGCGGCCGGTGGCTCGCCTCGCAGATCGTCCACCAGCTCAACGAGATGGGCAAAGCCAGCGCCCACGAACTCAAACCGCCGGACCCGCCGATGCTCGACGCGCTGCGCCGACACCTGCGCCAACACGACAGAACCCCGACCGCCACCGGTGGCGGTGGCGGTGGCGTGCCGGCAGTCGGTGATGACGCGCCGGCCGGGCTCGGGCCGCTGCCCCTGGTGCCCGGCGACACCGTCTGGTACCTCAGCGTCGTCGGCAACCCGTCGCGCGACGGCAGCCCGTACATCGTCGAACAGATCGTCCAGGCCGCCGCCGACCCCGACCGGCGCGACGACCTCGACCCGGCGGTCCGCACCTACCTCGGGGTGCCGGCCGGCCAGCCGGTGCCGGTCAAGGCGTTGATCCTCGGCACCGCCGCCGGCACCTACCCGCACGCCCGCCAGGCCGCCGACCGGCTGCGGGCCGCCGGGCACACCGCCGTCGCCGCCCCGATCGCCGACCTCGGCGTCGCCGCCGACGACCCGGCCGCGTTCACCGAACCGGCCGCCGCCGAGCTGCTGCGCCAACACGTCGGTCCGGACACCGGGGCGATCGTGCTGATCCCGACCGGGCCGAAGGAGCATGTGCTGACCCTGCTCGCCGCCGGGCAGCAGGCTGCCGCCGTACGGGGAATTCCGCTGTTCCTACGGCAGCTCGTCACCCGCGACCGGAGCGTGCTCGACGCCGGCACCCACCGGCTGCCGCTGCGCTTCGGCACCGACCTGGCCATCCTCGCCGCCGCCAGCCACGCCCTCGACGTCGCCGAACTCGACACCGCCGCCCGCCTGCTCGGCACCCTCGCCACCGGACAGCCGCTGAGCGCCCGCGCGGTCAGCCTGTCCGACGCGCTGCGCTGCGCCACCCGGCGGCTGCGCCGCTGGCCGGTGCCGGTGCAGGCCGGCGTCACCACCACCGAGGACTGCACCTTCCGGATGATCGGCGAACGGATCGACGTGTGGGCCGCGCTGCCCGACGTCGACCGGGACGCCGCCACCGGCATGCGCGCCATCATCGGCGCCTGCGCCAGCACCGAACACTCCATCGACGCCAACCGGCTCAAGGAAGCCACCCGGCGGCAGGTGCTGCGACCGCTGTACGAGATCCGCAACCGACTGCCGATCACCCACGGCCACAGCCGCGCCGACGGCGACACCCCGGAGTCGCTGAACCCGGAGCCACTCGCCCCGGAGCCACTCAACCTGGAGCCGCTGATCCTGGAGCGCACCGGGGGAGCGCAGCGCACCGTCAGCGGGCTGCTCACCGCGATGGCCGCCGCCGCCCGCACCACCTTCGGCGACCGCCCCGGCACCGGCCCCCGACTCGCCGACCTGCTCGCCGAGCTGCGCGCCGACGTACGCCGGCTGCGCGACACCGAACACACCGAGCTGGCCTGGCGCGCCGAACGCGCCGGCCAGGCGGGCCGACCCGGACTGCCCGGCCAGGGCGGCAACAGGCTCGGCACCATCGTCGACACCCGACCCGAATAGGACGAACGTGACCCGACACGTCACCTACCTGCTCCACGCCGTCGGAAACTCCGACCTCGGCGCACCGGCGGGCCGCGCCCGCCTGTCGGCCGGGCAGGCCGACGCCGGTGAGCTCCTCGCCCGGCTCGAACAGCGGCCCGACGACGACCCCCGAACCCGGCAGATCCTGCTGCTACGCACCCCCGAGCAGACCACCGGCCAGGTCGCGCCGCTCGCCGCCGCACTCAGCGCTCTGCCGGCCGATACCGGCGCCACCACCATCCACCTGGTGCTCCTGTGCACCCCGGTCGTCGCGCCGATCGCCGACGTCATCGCGCACGCCCTCAACCGCCAACCCGACCTGTACGGCGTACCGGTCACCGCCGTCACCATCGTCCACGGCGTGAGCGTCACCGAACCCGACATCGCGTGCGGTGTCACCCGCTTCCTGCGCAGCCGCGCCGACTCCACTGCGGGTCGGGTCTACACGGTATGGGGCAGCGGCTCCACCCAGGTCATCCTCGGCGCGCTCGACGCGGTGATCACGTCCGGCCTGCCGTGGTCGTTGATCCGGATCGGGCCGACCGTGGCGCCCCGGCACGCCGTCTACGACCCGACGGCCGGGTTGCCGGTCGATCCGGTGGTGCCGTTGCTGCGTCGCTGGCGGTACCACGACCTGCTGCGGGCTCTCGCCGACGCGGGTCAGCTGAGCCTGACCGTTGAGCAGCGGCGGGTCGTGGACGCTGAGGCTGATCACTTCGGGCAGGCGTACGTCGTGCCGAACGCCGACCGGATGCGGGCCGTGATGGCCGCCGCGTTGATGCGCGGCGACGGCAGCAGCGGCTTCACCGTCCGCGCCTACATCGTCCACCGCTACCAGGAGCTGCGGGAAAACGACGGCAGCACGCTCGACCTGCTCCACTGGGCGCAGCAGCGCAACGGGCGACGGATCGCCACCCTCGGCAAGCTGATAGGCACGATCGACCGGGAGCGTCAGGACTCCGCCGTGCTCGACGCGAAGCGCACGGCCAGCGGCGAGTGGCTCCTCTCGCCGATCGTGCGGCAGCTCAACGAGATGGGCAAGGACAGCTCCCACGAACTCGCGCCGCCGCAGCCGGCGATGCTCGACGCCCTGCGCCGGCACCTCGCCGAACACGACACCGCCCCGGCGGCCGACCTGCCCGCCCCGTCCGGACTCGGGCCGCTGCCCCTGGTGCCCGGCGACACCGTCTGCTACCTCACCATCCTCGGCTGGCCGGACCGCAAAGGCGGTGACTACGTCATCAAGGAGATCGCCGATGCTGTCCGACAGAACCGGTGGCGGCGGATCGAGAAAGACGTCCAGACCTACCTCGGCGGTCCGGTCGAGGTACCGGTGAAAATGATCATCCTCGGCACCGCCTCCGGTACGTTCACCCACGCGCAGCGGGTCGGCGAGCAGCTGCGCGCCGCTGGACACACCGTCGTCACCGCTTCGGTCGCTGCCGTCGGGCTCGACCCCGACGACCCGGCCGCGTTCACCGAGCAGGCCGCGGTCGAGCTGCTGCGCCAACACGTCGGCCCGGACACCGGGGCGATCGTGCTGATCCCGACCGGGCCGAAGGAGCATGTGCTGACCCTGCTCGCCGCCGGGCAACAGACCGCCGCCGTACGGGGAATCCCGCTGTTCCTGCGCCAACTCGTCACCAAGACCCAGAATGTGCTCGCCGCCGGCACCCACCGGCTGCCGCTGCGCTTCGGCACCGACCTGGCCATCCTCAGCGCGGCCAGCCACGCCCTGGACGTCGCCGAACTCGACACCGCCGCCCGGCTGCTCGGCACCCTCGCCACCAGCAAACAGTTGCGCAACAAAGCGCAGTGTCTGTCGGACGCGTTGCGCCATGCCGGCGAGTCAAAGGGCTGGCCAGTGACCACCGTGGACGCCGAGGACCGCGCCGTCCGGATGGTCGCCGAACGGATCGAGGTGTGGGCCGCGCTGCCCGGCGTCGACAAGGACCCGGCAACCGGGATGCGGGCGATCATCGGCGCATGCGCCTGCGCCGAACGCTCAGCGGACAACCACGCACAGACCAAGACGAAGATCCGCAACGAGCTGACTTGGATGTTCGACACCCGCAACCAGTTGCCGGTCACCCATGGGCACGGGCCGTTCGACGCCCGCGCCCTCGGCGACCTGATCCTGGAGCACACCGGGGGAGCGCAGCACACCGTCAGCGGGCTGCTCACCGCGATGGCCAACGCCGCCCGTGCCGCGTTCGGTGACCGACTCGGCAGCGGCCCCCGGCTGGCCGACGTGCTCGCCGAGCTACGCGACGACGTACGCCGACTGCGCGACACCTGACCCGTCCGCCAGGCCGGCTGCCGGGCTCCGGTAGCGGGACCTCCACCGGAGCCCGGCCGGCTCACCGGCGCGCAGCGTTACTTCTTTCCACCGCCGTTCTTTCCACCGCCACCGCCGTTCTTGCCGTTGCCCCCGTTACCGCCACCCTTGCCGCCAGCGTTGCGTTCCTTTTTCATCGGGTGGTACGGCAGGACGAGGTTCGCCGGATTGGACAGCTCACCCAACGCCAGCCGTCGGTCCTTCGGCCGGTTGTCCTTCTCGCCGATGGCGTCGTTGGTCACCCACCAGTCGTAGGTGGTGTTGCGTGGCGTCGACGGCTGGCCTGGCTGCGGCGGCGTGTGCTCCTTGTCGGTGTCCGCCGCCCGGGGGTAGTGCACCGGGGCGTTGAGGAAACCGTAGGCGGCGTTCAGGAACTCCGTCCGTACTGTTGGGAGATGTTCACGCAGTAGTGCGTCGTAGTCGTCGATCAGCTGCCGGACGGCCGACACTTCGACCGGCTCCGGCGAGCGCGACAACAGTCGGTAGCGGTCCCGCAGCCGGTCGCCATGGAACAGCCTGGTGTCGTCCCAGTTCACCTCGGCCCGCACCGCGCCGAACCCGAGCGGCTTGCCCAGCCCGAGCTTGAGGCAGGCGCCTTCGGGCAGCCACAGCAGCCACAGCAGCGCGCCGAGTTCGGTGTCGGTGAGGTTGTCGACCTGCAGCGTCAGCCGGAACTTCGTGCTCTGCTTCACCCACTGCGACACCGACGTGATGACGTCCACGTTGTCCTTGTCACCGTCGCGGACCGGCGTCCGGGCGTACTCGCGGTAGCGCGGGCCGGCTTTGACGTGCACGAGGTCCGGCTTCAGCGGGCCGGTGCCGTCGGCAGCCGGCGGATTCCAGTACGCGGGGGAGTGCTGGCCGTAGAGCACCTCCGCGTGGGTCAGATAGACCTTGCGCCCGCGCAAGCGGCGCCGGCCCGGCTCGGCCGGGTAGCCCTCGTCGGCGTCCTTCGCCACTCCGTTGAGCGGTTTTCCGTCGCGGTCGCCCAGGTAGAAGCGAAACTGTGACGGCTTGGGGGAGTTGAGTGCGACCAACTGCAGCCCTCCGCCGATCCGCTGCACGCTGCTCGGATCCGGTGCCTGCGACTCGTGCGGCGGCAGCACCCGCAGATGACCACGGTAAGCGGGGCCTTCGTCACCTCGGCGGCCCTTCTGCCCCACCCAGCCGAACACCCGGTCGGCCGGCGACAGCTCCGAGTGATTGTTCGCTGGACGGTGTGCCTCCGGCAGGCTCTGCTCCGGCGTGCCGGCAAACGGCACCCGGCCGACCATCGCCGGGAAGAGGCGGTTGGCCTGGATCGTGCGGCCCTTCGCCGAGTCGACCTCCTCGATCCTGACGTAGAGGGTGTCGTGTGGTCTCAGCTGTCGCCACCGCTGCGGCTGCCACACGTACTGGCCGTAGCGGGTGTTCGTGTCCTTCTCCCGGTGATGCGCCTGGTGGTACGAGTCGATCGTGGCCTGCCAGCCGTCGAGCAGTTGCTTGTCGACGGTGACCCTGGTCAGCTTCGCATCGACGGGGCCTTCGAACACCTGGGTGACCACGAAACGCTCGTAGCGTTTCCGTTCACCGCCGGCCGGGAAGGTGCTGCCGGTGCGGTGCAGCCGTCCCCGAACCTTGACCAGGTCATGTTGCGCATCGATCGTCAGCCCGCGGGTGCGCTTCTTCTCACGCTCGATGTCCTCGCTCCGCCGTTGTCGCGCCGTCGACTTGTCGCACAACTTGCCCGGCTCGGCGACGGCTGCGACCCGCCACAGCGGAAACTTGCCCAGCGCGGCGAAGTAGATCCACGCCTCCAACTCGGGGCTGCGCGGCGGATCCTCGCCGCCGTCCGTGCCGTGCCCGATCTTGCCACTGCAGCCGCCGGTGCACCCGCATCGCAGCGTCATCTTCGACCACACCGCCGTCTGCACCGGCCGCTCCAGCTTCTTGCCCTGCAGATGGTGCGGCATGAGGGACTCGACCACCTGCAGGGTGGCGGTGTCGTCGCCGACCTCCAGCACCACCGCCGGTCGCAGGTCGGCGAGGCTCTCGTCAACAGTCGACCGGATAGCCAGCTGCCTGTCCTGCTGGAACACGCCGAACCGCGAGTTTGTGATCATCTCGTACGCCGAGCGCAGCGCGCCTTTGACCGCCGACCCGGCCAGCATCGGACGGCCCTTGTGGTCCACCCGCACCTCCAGCGGCTCATCGGCGTTCGTGCTGGCGGCCGCACGTCGCCCATGGTCGGGGATCAACATCGGGGTACGGGTGGTGACGGTGACGCCTATCGTCCCCGTCCACCGGTCGGCGTGGTAACGGTCGTGGCCGACCGGCTTGCCCGCCAACTTGCTGTCCAACCCGCAGTCCGACAGCGGCTCCGGCAGCTCGGCCCGGTCCGGGATCGAGACGAAGGCGTACGGGTTGAGGAACCCGTTGCCGAGCGGCAACGGCTCGGGTGCCTCGCTTGGCACCTGTGCGATCGTCATCGTGCGGCCCCCTTGTCCTTCGGCTTCGAGTCCTTCGGCGTCGGAAACGGTCGGGCCACCAGCCCGACCAGGCGTTCATCCACGACGGCCACGTTGCCGTGCTTGTCGTTCTCGGCGTATTCGACCGCCTGCAGCCACACCAGGGAGCCTTCCGGTGCCGGCCCGTCGACCGGCACCGGCAGCGTGCCGATCCGTCCGTCGTGCAGCGTCACCCAGCCGTGGTCGTTGCGTTCGCCGACCACGGCGCCCCACAGCAGCCGCTCGTACGGCTTGTCCTGCAGCCGCCACGGCAGGCCTGGCCGGCTGCGGTCGGTGTCGGACTCGCCGATCCAGTGAGCGGTGCCCGTCCCGCCGCCGTCATGCAACCAGCGCAACTCGGCCTCACCGGTGAACGCCCGGAGCTCGAACACACCGGTCAGGTCGAGCGCCGACCCGTCATCGCTCCTGGCCACCCCGTCGGAGGCGAACCGGAACCAGCGGACATCCGCCGGCCGGTAGCAGAAACCCACTCCCGACGTGCCGGCGGCGAACGCAGCCAGCGCCGCGCCGGCCGGGCCCGCGTCGACCGGACGAACGGTACGGATGACCCTGTTCATGCCGGTGCTCCTTCAGTCGTGGCCAGCCAGGCGGTGGTCAGCGACGCCGTCAGCTCCTGGTCGGCCAGCACCTGGGCCAGCGACCGGCCGTCGAGGCAGCTGAACCAGCCGGTCATCGAGCCGGCAGTGAAGCGGACCTTGTCGGCGTCGACCCGTACGCCACCGGCACCACGGGTGGTGCCGTGGCCGAAGCCGAGCCAGCCGTCGCACAGGTCCCGCAGCACCAGCAGTAGCAACGCCAGCGCGGCAAGCTGTTCTGGCGGGGCACACCGCCCGTCCTGCTCGGATCCGGGGTCCGGCTTCGACGGAGCCGGCCCGAGTTCGTTGACCCGCAGGTCGAGGGTGATCGGCTGCCACGCCTTGTCGCCAGTGGCGTGCGGCTCCAAGGTGGCGAACAGCAGCGCGTCCGCAGCGCCGCCGGTCCACCGGTCCACCGCCACGTGGTGCGCGATCATGAACTTGATGTCCTTGACGCCACGGTTCAGCTCGTCAACGGCGAGCTGCAGTCGGCCCAACGCGACCCGGTGCACGTCTGCTTCGCGTTCGGTGCCATCCTTGCCGGCCGTGTTCGCGGTGTCGCCGGCCGCCTGCGGTTTATCCTTCTCCCTTCTTCTTCTCGATCGTCTGTTGTCGGGCTTCTTGCCGATCTCGACACCACCACCCGCACCGTCACCGAGGCGTTGCTGCAGCAGGCGCACCGCGTTCCACTGAGCCGCCGGCAAGGTGGCCTCGCTGGTACAGGTGGCCACCTGCAACGCGCCGCGCCGACCAGTCGGTTGATCCCGGTCCCTGCTGTCGCGGGCGGCGGCGGTGCCGAACAGGGCCGCCACCGAGTCGAGCCCGTCGGCCCGCATCTGGTCCAGGAAGTCCTCGGGCGCGGACTTGCCGGTCACCGTACGGGTGATCCGCTCGGCGTGACTGCGCAGCACACCTTTGATCGAGCTGCCCGGCAACTCCAAGTGGATACCGGCCCCGTCGCGGCCGGTCAACGGAAACGCGCTGACCACGTCCCCGTCCGAGCTGACCTGCACCGCCAGAGGACCGTGCGGTCGCCACGGCACGACGATCCGCAGCACACCGGCCGGCACTTGATCCGGGTCCGCAGGGGGCAGGCCGACCGGCTCCCCACCGGTGCGTAGCGCGGCGAGCATGCCGGCCTGGGTGGCCAGATCCGATTTGCGCCGTACGGCGTCCGTCAGCCGGACCAGGCCGAGCCCACGGGTGGTGGCCGCGCCGACGCTGATGCCGGGGCCGCGTAGCTGGGCCGCGACCGCTTCGACCAGGGTCTGCGCCGCTGCCGCGTCGCCGTCTGCGGGGGCGTCGACCACCATGCGGAAGGCGAATCTGGTGCCGGCGGCCAGCACCTCCCGGCTGAACAGGTGCCCCTTGGCCGCCGCACCGTGGAACCGGTCAATCGACACGTGGTCGCGTACCTCGACGTGCGGGCTGTCGAGCGCGGGGGCGTCGTCGACCCGTACCCAGGAAGCCTGCCCGCCGTCGCCGTCCGCATCGGACGGCAGGCCCCACAGGACACTGTCGGGGCTCCCTGCCCCGCGCAGCGCGGAGCGGATCACCCCGGCCAGCGCGGTGCCGGGCAGCAGCGGCCGGCCGGCACCGTCGCGGGCCTGGACCAGCTGTGCCGGCCCGGCGTCGAGACCACCGATGTGCACCGCAGCCTTGGCGACGAGGACGCCGGTCAGCTCCCACCTGATTGCCACCTGGCGGCTCATACCGGCACCTCCTCGTTGCGGTCGGCTTCTGGGCCGGCCTGCTGGTCGTCGTCTGTCCCCGGGTTGCGGCGTCGTTCGACCTCGGCCCGTGCCACCTCGGTGATCAGCCAACCGGCTGCCTGCTGGTACAGCTTGCCCGCGATGGGTTCCGGCGGGCGTACACCCAGGTGCGTCCACAGCTCCTCGTTGCCGCCGGCCAGCAGCGCCAGCTGATCGAGCCGCTGCTCGCCCCACACCTGCATGCGCGGCGGATTGCGGCGGGTCGCCGCGATCCAGCCCCGCAGCTGCGCCGGGCCGTCACCGGCGGTGAGCCGGTCGGCCAACGTGCGCAGGATCCCCAGCTGCGCTGCGGTCGCGTTGCCCGGCACGAGCAGATTGCGCAGGGCGTCGTCGGCTGCCCGGACCGCTGCCGTACGGTGCAGTTCTCGCCGCCAGCCACGCCGCAGCAGTTCGACCGCCAACTCCGGTACGTTATCCGGAAGCCACCGTCGGGCCGTGCCCTCACCGCCCCTGCTGCCGTCCTTGTTCTTGTCGGGTTTGGGTAGCTGGACCGTCTCCTGGCCGAGTAGCCAGGGCTGCAACGCCAGCCGGCCGTAGCCTTCGGCGGTCCGCTCCCCGAGCCCGGCGGCCTCGACTCGGTGCAGCGCTTCGTCGTCGGGCACCCCGCTCATCTGGAACCGCACGACGCTGCCGGCGGCGATTCCAGCCAGTGACGGGCGCGGCATCGACCAGCGGCGCTGCCATGACTCGACCCGCCGGGTGGTGACGAACTCCGCCGGTGGTTGTCCCGGCTTCAGCGGCGGCAGTGTCAGGTCGACGCCCAGCGCCTCGCCGAGCACGGTGCCCAGCAGGTCCGGACTGGTCACCGGCGCACCGGCCGGGCCGCGCAGTAGCAGATCGGACAGCAGCCAGACGACCAGCTCGCCCTCGGCCGGATTCTTGTCGCGGCTGGTCGACACCGGCTCACCGGGCTGGTCGATGACCTCGACCCTGATATGGCCGTAGTCGTCCTTGCGGGACCGCCCGATCGCGTGTTCGCCGTTGAGCCGGTCGGTGTTCAGCCGAGCGTCGGCGGGGAGCCACAGTTCGCAGCGCAGCACCGTGCCGGCGGCGATCGCCTCGTATACGAACAGGCCACCGGACTCCTCGGTCGGCCGCTGCGATGCGTCGTCGATGACGGCGTGTGCCTGCGTCACCAGGTCCACCTCGGCGATGCGGATGCCGCCGTCGACGGTGTCGCGGACGCAGAAACCGACCATGGTCCGCAGTCGTTTGCCGTCGTCGGTACGGGGCTTCAGCAGATTCACCAGGACCGGCGGTTTGTCCGACCGGTCGGGATCGGCATCCTTGAACTGATGCAGGGAGCGGGGCAGCGGCAGCGACCGTTCGTTGCCGACCTCGACGGTGGCGTTGGTGACCACCACCTGACCGCTGGTGATCAGCTCGGTGGCACGGTCACCGAGCGCGTTGGCCACCATCGGCAGCAGCGACGTACCGGGCACGAACCGTTCGGACAACACCAGGTTGCCGAGCACGCCACGGGCCACCATCAACGGAGTGAGCGCGGTGATCCGCAGGTCGTGGCGGTGCTCCGGCGAAGTCTTGGCCTTGGCGCCGAGCGTCGTACCGGCCGTTTCCGTGCCAGCTGTCGCCATCGCCTCGGCCGGGGTCTTCGCCTGATCGATTCTTCGCAGCAGATCGGCCAGCCGGGAACCGGCACTGCCGTCGGTGCCGTGACCGGCGATGGTGACCCGGCATCGCCCGGTGCCGCGTCGACGCTTGCCGCCGACGGCGTCGACCAGCCGGGCGGCGGCAAGCAGCAGCAGTTCGGCCTCCCACGGCACCGGGTCGCCGACGTCGAGCCCCGGAAAGTCCAGCTGCCAGTCGGCGGTCACCGTCAACCCGACCGCTGCCCGTTCCTCGATGCGGAACATGTCGTCGGCTGCGGTGTGCCGATACTGGTCGATTTGCACCCCGGGGCGCAGCAATACGGCCGCCTCTCGGGCCAGGACGCGGTCACGGTCGTCGAACGCGGCGACCGCCTCCCGTACATCGGTGTGCAGGCGTAGCGGCCGGGCCTGCAGCGCTGCCGGAACCGGCATCGAGCGTGGCTGTGGTCGTGACTCGCCAGCTGCTTCGGGGCCGAGTCGTTGCAGGGACGATGCACCGGGCTGGCTGCCGAAGACCGCCTCCACCCAGGCGTGCCAGGTGCCGGTGACGCCTTCGTCCAAACCGGCGGCGACGGTCTCCGCCGCGTCACGCAGCACCGCCGCGAGTGCCTTGCCCCGCAGCATCGGCAGCCCGTCGGCGTCGCGCTGCACCTCGCGGTCCACCGCGCCGTGCCGGCCGGTGCCGGTGCCGCAGGCCCAGTCGCTGAGGAACTCCACGTCGATGGTGAATGGCTGACCGTTGCGCAGCCCGGCGTTGCCCGCCGCTGACTTGGTGTTGGTCATCAGGCAGCCTCCCTGGACGGCCGCGCCGCGCGGATGTCGTCGAGTTCCGCGGCGGTGTGCGGAGCGGTACCGGTCGCCATGTCGATCAGGTCGATTGCGCCGAGGAGCCGGCTGAACGTGACGCCGGAGTCCGCTGGCGGTTCATCGACCAGCAGATGTTCCCGCAGGAACGCTTCCGCCTTCTCCCTGTTGGGTGCCCATACGGTGACCTGGTCGCGAGCCCGGTTCGTTTCGGTACGGCCGGCGAGTAGCGCCTGCCGCAACCGGTGCAGGGCACTGCGGGGCAGCACCGGCGGGTCGGTCTCACTCGGCTTGCGGCCCAGTTCCTTGGCCACTTCACGCAACAGTGTGACGTCGTGCGCCGCCGCCCAGCCGCCTTTCGCCGGCTCGCCGATGACCACCGGACCGGGCCACAGCCGCAACTCGGCCTCGTCGCCATCGGCCACGGTCAGCGGTGCCCGGATCCGTCCCAGATGCTGCCCGATCGAGTCGTGCAGCACGTGGAAGTCCAGCGCACCGTAGCTGGGATCGATACGCTTGATCTGTTTGGCGGAACTGCACAGTTCCTCGGCCAACTCGTACGCCTGGCTGAACGGGTAGTGCGGTTTGACGTACGCGATCCCGGCGCAGGCGGTGAGCCCTGGCAGCTGCACGTCGGTCAGCACCTGCGAGATGGTTTCGTTGCCGGCGGCCTGCTCGGCGAACCGTTCCACGAAGGTCGCGGTCACCTCGAACGCCGGCCGGGCGTCCATCACCACGGTCACGTCGTCACCGCCGACGACCAGCGGCAGCAACCAGCCGGTCCGGTCGTTGACCTGCTCGACGGCGTATCGCAGGGCGGTGACCGTCACCTCGTCGAGCGCCCGGCTGAAGGCCCCCAGCTGGTCCAGGAACTTCTGACCGCTGTACGTCGTGCTGATCTTGCGGAACACGCCGCCGATGCCGTTGCCGTCGGCGTGCATCACCGCGACCCAGCCGGCGTTGCTGACCCCGTCGTTCAACTTGTCGGCCTGGACCACCGCCGAGTCGACCAGCCGGTCGGCCATCCGGTCCCGGCCGGCGTTGCGTCGCCGCCATGCCGCATCGACCTTCGCCGCCCTCGGGTACGGTGTGCCGCCTTCGTCGCCGAACGCGGTCGACGGCTGCCCCGAGTAGTGGCAGGGCCGGGTGAACGGCAGCGTCGGGTGCCGCAGCAGCGGCGACGGGCGGCGGCTGCGCCACGCCGCCTGCAACTGGTACGCCCGGCTCAGCCCATCCGCCAGGTCGGCGTCGTTGTCGACCGCCTTCGGGTCAACGGTGCCCCAGATTTCCAGCCCTGGCGCCTGATGCAGTGCCCGGCGGGTCACCGCCCTGATGACTGCCCTCCCATCGGCGGCGTTCGGGGCCAGCAGCAGTGCTTTGCCGGAGGCAGCTACCACGATCTCGACAGCATCCCGCCCAGACCTCTCGTTGATCTTTCTGACCGCCTCGGTCACCCACTCGGTGCCGCTCCGGAAGATCAATTCGCTGGCCCCGACGTTCACCGCCTGTTTGTTGCTGGCGAACACGTACGCCTGATTGGCTCCGGTCTCTATCACCACCCAGTGCCGGCTCTTGCCGCTCGCTGGAGACTGGCTGCTCATCCGTTCCCCTCTGTCGTTCCGGTGCCTGTACTAAAGACACGGACGGACAGGCGGACCGCGGATGCCGGTCCACCGCTGCTTCGAGGGCAGCCGGCAAACATATCCGACCCGACTGGCCGGCCGCACCAAACCGGTAGACAGATTTCAGACAACCGCCCGGGTACGCCGATGTCCCGACCGGACACATCTGCCACCGGCACCGGTGATCCGCAATGCTCGGCGATGTCGTAGCGTGCACGGCCGTGGTAGACGTCTACGCCGCCGCCCGGCGGATCATCGAAGCGGGCCTTGCCGCCGACGACTCGGCATTTACTCCTGGTCGTCCGGTCTGGACAGCTGAGTCGGCCGACCTGCTGGAGAAGTATTTCGTGCAGCGGCCGGACGCCGGCACCGGCAGCTTCACCAGGAAGCTGCGCGGGCAGCTCGACGGCGTACCGGCGACCGCGATCCAGCTGATGGCCGAGCTGATCTACCTGCATCTGCTGCTGCCCCGCGACCTGGGCGGGACCGTCAAACGCAAGGTGATCGGGGCTGCGTTGACGCTGCTGCCGGAACCGGTGCGGATCCCGGCCGATCTCGACGCGGTGCTCGACCACGGGCGGGTCAAAGCCGGCGTGGCCTACCTGACTCAGCGGGACCGGCAGATCGCCTGGCTGGTCCGGGTGCTCCAGGCATGGAAGGCGTTGCCGCGCGATGAACAACGCCACGCACTCGACGATCCGTGGAAGTTCCGCGAAATCCTCGACGGCGTGCCGATCAACGCCGCGTACAGCCAGCGGAACCTGCTGCTCAACCTGGCATTCCCGGGTGTCTTCCCGGACATCGCGTCGAACAAGCACAAGAAGCTGATCGTCGCCGCCTTCACCCATCGGCTCACCACTCCGACCGGTGACGTCGAGCGTGACCTGGTGGCGATCCGTGACACCCTCAACGCCGAGTCACCCGACCAGCCGGTGCACTTCTACCACCCGCCATGGGCGGACCGCTGGCTGCCGTCAGCGGTGGCGGCCGCCACCACCGGACAACGTGGCTGGCTGGTCCGCAGTGCCCGGGTGCACGGCCGCAACATGCTCGACGACTGGCTCGCCGACGGATTCTGCTCCATCGGCTTCACTGAACGGCTCGACGGTGAGATCGCCGGCTCCAGGGCCCAGATTGTCGAACAGCTGCGGCAAGCCGCACCGGACCTGACTCCGATGCAGCGGGCCATAATGGCCGGTGTCCTCGACCGGTTCCACAACCAGATGAGCGAAGGGGACATCGTTGTCGCCGGTGACCGGCGTGGCCTCTACATCGGCGAGGTGACCGGCCCGGTCACCCGGGTCGCGTCCACCGATGACCTGTCCAATCTGCGCCGTGCCGTGCGATGGGCCAACCCGGCCGTACCGGCCGACCGCGACGAACTGTCCGACGCCGCCCGCAGCAAACTCGCCGGGTACCTCAGCGTCGCAGGCCTCGGCATGCACACCGCCGAGTTCGCCGCCCTCGCCGGCATCGGCGAGGGCGACGACGCCGACGGCGGGTCCGCCGACCTCGACGGCGAGGACGCGGCCGACTTGGCCGACCTGGCGGCCGAGCTGCCGGAGCCGACCACTGCACTCGCCGAACGGCTGTTCATCGACCGGGAGTGGCTGGCCGAGACCGTCGACCTGCTGCGGGAGAAGAAACAGATCGTGTTGTACGGGCCGCCCGGCACCGGCAAGACGTACCTGGCACAGGAACTCGCCCGCTTCCTCACCGGCGAGGCCGACAACGCGTACCGGCTGGTGCAGTTCCACCCGTCGTACGCGTACGAGGACTTTTTCGAGGGCTACCGCCCCCGGCCGGCCGACGACGGCAACGGTGTCGGCTTCTCCCTCGAACCCGGCCCGTTCAAGCAGCTCGTCGAGGACGCCCGCGCCGATCCGGCGCAGCCGTACATCCTGATCATCGACGAGATCAACCGCGCCAACCTGGCGAAGGTCTTCGGTGAGCTGTACTTCCTGCTCGAATACCGAGACCGTAACATCGCCCTGCAGTACTCGCCCGGCGACGACTTCGACCTGCCACCGAACGTCTACCTGATCGGCACGATGAACACCGCCGACCGGTCGATCGCCCTGGTCGACGCGGCGATGCGCCGCCGGTTCTACTTCCAGTCGCTGTTCCCCGGCGAGCCGCCGCTGGTCGACATGCTGCGCCGCTGGCTCGACGACCAACAGTTGCCGGCCGACCGGGCCGACCTGCTCGACGAGCTGAACCGCCGGATCGGCGACCGGGACGCTGCCGTCGGCCCGTCGTACCTGATGACGTCACGGGCCGCTACCGCCGACGGTCTGGCCCGGATCTGGAAGACCGCGATCCTGCCGCTGCTGGAGGAGCGCCACGTCGGCGACGGCGTCGACGTGCGCGCCCGGTACGGCCTGGACGTGTTGTGGAAGGCGTTGGCCGACGGCGGCACCTCGGCGGCGACCCTGACGGCGGTCGAGCCGCCGGAGCCGGTCGAGGAGACCGGGGACGCGCCGCAGTGAGGCTGCTCAGCCTGTGTGAACATCAGACCCGCGACTACGACCCGGTGCCGAAGGCCGTGGCCAGGGCGCTGGCCGCCACCGGCCTGGTCCGGGTTTCGGCCACCCTGGACGGTCGGCTGCGGCTGCGAGCCGGCTCCCGCGTCGGCGTGGTCCGCGTCCACGCGGGCCGGTCGGGCGCGGGCCAGGCCGGATCCGAGCCGGCCATCGAGGTCCGGGTACGCCCGAAGCTGCCGATCGGTCGGCTGATGTGGCTGCTCGGGTACGCCGACGATCAGCGTGGCTGGCGCGACGAGCCGGTCGGGCTGGCCGAGGAGACCGACCTGGTGCCGGCCATGGCGGTCGCGTTCACCGCCGCCTGTTCCGCCGCGTTCGCCGCCGGGGTGCTGCAGGGCTACCAGGTACGTGAGGAGGCGTTGCCGGTGCTGCGGGGCCGGATCCGGGAGGCCGACCAGGTCCGGCGTCGACTCGGCTTCGCCCCGCCGCTGGAGGTCCGCTACGACGACTACACGGTCGACATCACCGAGAACCGGATCCTGCTGGCAGCTGCCCACCGGCTGCAGCGGCTGCCCGGCGTACCGGCGGTGACCCGGCACGCCCTGCACCGGATCGTCGCCGCGCTCGCCGACGTGACCCCGCTGCCGGCTGGGGCAGTGTCGCCGGTGACCCGGGTCGACCGGCTGACCGCCCGTTACCAGCCGGCGCTGCGGCTGGCCCGGCTGATCCTGGCTGGCAACAGCGTCGAACAGCCGCCAGGCCCGTTCGCCGGCGCCGGCTTCGTCTTCGACCTCAACGCGGTCTTCGAAAGCTGGCTCACCGCAGTGCTACGCGACAGCATCGAGTCACGGTACGGCGGCCGGTTGCGCGCCCAGCACCAGTCGCACCTGGACACCGGGCGGCGGATCCGGCTGCGACCCGACATCACCTGGTGGGACGGGTCGTCGTGCCGGGCGGTGGTGGACGCCAAGTACAAGTCGACGGCTTGGGGCAAGCCCGGTGAGGCCGCCGGGCCGGGCCGTCCGCCGAACGCTGACGTCTACCAGATGCTGGCGTACTGCACGACGTACGGGCTGAACCGGGGCCACCTGGTGTACGCCGCCGGCGGTCCGACGTCCGGCAGCTACCAGTTGACCGGTTCGGGAATCCGGGTCGATGTACACCCGGTCGACCTGTCCGCGCCGATTGCCGAGATCCGTCAGCGGACTCAAGATCTCGGCACGGCTGTCGCCGAGCCGGCCGGATAGCCGCTTTGATCCACTTCGGCTGATCGACGCGACACACCGAGACGCCGTTCGACAGCGCGAAGTGGATCACGAGACCGGTGAGTCGGCGAGAGCCGGCCGTGGCATCGGCACCGCCGGCCGGGCCGGATACGTTCCCCACGGTTCGACCAGGTACGGGGTGAGAAAGGCCAGCAGCAGACCGAGCGCGACCCCGCCGGGCAGGTAGCCGATCGGGTCGTAGCTCTGCTGGTACTCCAGCCAGGGAATCAGCTGGCCGAACCCGAACGCGAGGATCATGCCGCAGATCAGGGCCATGTATCCAGTGGTCAACAGCGCCACGCTGAGCCCGATGCCACCGCCGACGCGGCGCACGACAGCGAGGCGGCGCCCGGAGGAACCGACGCTGTGACGGCCGTTGTCGGCAGGCCGAGGCGTGCGGCCCACCTCAGGTGTGCGACGTGCTCGTGGAGCGCGGATTGCCGCGATGGTCAGCGCGGCGGCCGGCACGGCCAGCGCCGGCGCGACGGCAGCCAGGGGATAGCTGACCGGCGACGACGTGCCGTCGCCGCTGAGCACCGCCGTACCGAACACCGCCACGCCGGCACCGACCGTGAGCGACCAGGCCGCCGCGGTTGTCTCGGGTAGCGTCCTGATCGACGTCCGCGCCGAGGACGCGGTCACCGCGGCACTGGCGACGATCGCCAGTACGGTCGACAGGCCGATGGTCACGGCGAGCGCGACCGGCGGGACCGACGGCTCGTCGCTGAGGAAGACGCCGTAAACGTACATGCCCGGGACCAGGAACGCGGCCAGCACGGCGAGCCGCGCGATCAGCAACCTGTCGCGTTCCGGGGTCCGTTGACGGGTGGGGGCGAGGCGATCGGTCGCCCACCATGCCGCGATCGTGAGCAGTAGCGCCCCGGCGGCCAGCCAGGGCAGCGCGACCGGGGTGTGCCAGCCGGACTGGATCACCCCGACGGTGGCGGCGAGCAGCACGACCGGGCTGGCCAGTGCGGGCAGCAGCGACGCGCGACGGTACGCGGCGGCGGCCGCCAGGCACACCGCGACGCAGCAGATGGCGTACATCTGCAGGTCCTGCATCCAGACCCGACCGGTCGAGGTGTCCCATTCGACCCAGCCGGCCGGCACCGCGTCGGTGTGCGGCCACGGCGTCTGCAGCCCGATGTTCGGGGTCAGGTAAGCGAGTGTCACCGCCCAGCCGATCGCCGCGCCCGCCGCCCCGCCCCAGGCGAGGAGCTCCCGCCAGGATCGGCGTAGCGGAACGGACTCCGGCTGACCGGCTGGTACGGCCGCCTGATTCGGTGCGACGGCCGGCTGACCGGGAACGATCTCCGGCCAGATCGGGTCGGGCCGGCTCGCCGGGATCCGGACGGCCACCCAGCGCGCCACGGCGAAACAGAACGCGTTCGTGGCGAGGGTGGCAACCGCGACAACGAGAGTGGGCAGCGTCGCCCACCAGGCGTACGGGGTGAACAGGTAGGCGACGAGCAGTCCGCCGCCGATCACCGCCGCAGTCGCCACCAGCAGGCGTGGGGCCGGGGCAGGCCGTGGTCGCGGCAGCGTCGGCGGTCGGGGCCGGACCACCCGCACCGTGTACGCCAGGGACAGCGCGACGGCACCGACCATGATCCCCGGCGGGATCGGCAGCGGCGTCCGTGCCCCATCAGGCCCGGCGACGAGCGCGGCTGCGGTCGCGGTCAGTGTG
This sequence comes from Micromonospora sp. LOL_013, assembly GCF_048060315.1. Lineage (NCBI taxonomy): Bacteria > Bacillati > Actinomycetota > Actinomycetes > Micromonosporales > Micromonosporaceae > Micromonospora > Micromonospora sp. LOL_013. The sequence goes on along the minus strand of NZ_JBHMIQ010000010.1, from coordinate 123,970 downwards.
ATGGCGACGGTGCCCGGTGCGGCGGCGGCGAGCGCCCACCGGGTGGCGCGGCGGGCGAGGATCGCCACCAGGATGGTCAACGGAATCAGCATCCCGGCGACGACGGCCGCTCCCACGACGGTGTCCGCCGGTCCGGTGACGGCGACAGCGAACGTCGGTCCGGTGACGGCGATCGCCAGGTGGCGTACGGCCGATTCGGCGACGACCAGCCCGGCCAGCACCGGGACCGTCGCGGCGACGCACCACGGCCGGCTGGCCGGTGCTGCCCGCCGTCGGCGCATCCGGTCGGCGAGCAGTACGCCGCAGCCGATCCCGGCGACGACGTGCCCGGTGCGGCTCAGCAGGGTCAGGGCCGCTGGCGGGTGGTCGCCGGTGCTGGCCGCCATCCATAGTGGTCCGTTGGCGAGGATCGCCAGGACGGCCGCCGCCAGCGGGGCGAGGAACAGGGCGACGACGTGCCGGGCGGTCCACTCCACGTGGTCGACCGGGACCGTGCCGATGGCACCGATCGAGGATCGCCTGGCACAGGCGAGACTGGTCGCGAACCGGACCTGCCGCCAGGCGCGCACCGGCACGGGAACTCCCGGCTCGTGACCGAGCGTGTACGACTCGGCGAGCCATTCGCGGATCAGTTCGTCGCGGTCGGCGGGCGGCCAGCGGCGGGCCGCGACGACGAACGCCCGGTGGACCAGCCGGCTCAGCATGCTGGTCACGCGGGTTCGGGGGAGACGGTGCCGGGTCGGCCGGTGGCCGGGTCGGCGTGCCCGGGGGCGTGCGGGCGCAGTGCGGCGTAGAGCGCGGCCAGCTCGGTGCGGGCAGCGACCAGGCCGTCCGGGGTGAGCTGGTAGTAGCGCCGGGCCGGGCGGCCTTCGGCCACCGGGTCGATCTGCTCCCACTGCGCGTGCACCCAGCCGGCGGCCAGGAGCCGGTTGAGGATCGGGTAGAGGGTGCCGCTGGGCTGCCCGGTGGCCCGCATCAGCTCCAGGCCGTAGCGGCCGGTGCCGGGGTCGTCGAGCAGCGCCGCCAGCACCCGGGCCACCCCGGTGGTGATCTGGACCGGTCGCGTCATTTCAGCAGCATATTCGGACATCTACATAGGGGTCCAGCTCGGCCAGGAGACAGAGGTGCCGTTGGCTCAGGTGGCCAGCCGCACCAGCAGCCAAGCGCCGACCGCCAGCGGAGCCAGCAACAGTGTGACGAGGATGGTGCCGTAGAGTGCTCGGACCGGCCGGCTGGCTACCGGCCTGGCGTCCGCTGGGTCGTCCTCGGGCATGGTGCGTCGCTTGCGGAGCGCACCGACCGCCGCAGCGAGCCCGGTCGCGAGCAGCGCGCCGACGCAGCCGAGCAGGATGGCCCACGGTGCCCCGAACATCGTGGTGACCATGATGCTTCGCCCGATGATCGGCAGACACTCGACCGACCGACCGGTACCGCAGATGCCCGCGATGATCGGCACCGCTGACAGGAGCACCCCGCCGGAGGTCGCCAGCGTCGCGGCCAGCAACGCCAGCGGGAACCGCCCGACGGATCCGACCACCAGGCCGGCGACCAGCGCGGTCACCGCAGCGGAGCCGGCGATCAGGTAGCCGGTGACCAGCTGCAGGTAGGTGCCGGCACCGACGATGTTCACCCCGTCCGCCGGGCCGCCTCGTGCCCGGACCAGCACAGCCAGCAGCGTCGCGGCGGCCAGGAACGCCGCCGTGCCGCCGATGCCGGTCCAGACGGCCCGGCCGAGCCGTGGCCGGCGTGGCCGCGCCGGCCGGGTACCCGAGGCACCCAGCCCGGCGGTCTGCCACCAGCGGGGAGGGCCGGCCGGTGGGCGCAGCAACGCCAGGACGGTGACCGCCACGCTCGGTGCCGCCAGCAGCAGCGCCGAACCCGGAATCGCCGCGATCGCCACCATCGGCAGGGACGCTCGCGTCGCCCACGACCGTGCCGGTGGCGACCACTCGGCGGTCCAGGCCAGGTCGGGGTTGACAATTAGGAAATCGACGACGGTTGCCATCAGCGGGCTGTCGTGCATGCCGGACCACGACACGTGGTACGGGTAGAGCGCGATCGCCGCTACCAGCGTCGTCAGCAGCACTCCCCACCGTGGCGTCCGGTCGACCATGCCGGTGAACACCTGCGCGGCCTGCCGTACCCACAGCACGACGACCAGCATCATGCCGACCAGCGCACCCGCCGAGATCCAGCGCGCCCATCCGGTGGCACCGACGGAGTCGAACAAACCCCAGCTGCCCACGCTGCCGTGGTAGATCGCGAACGGCTCCCCGGCCAGGACCCCGGCGGCCAACGCACCGGCCAGCACCGGCGGTGCCAGCCACGGTCGTCGGACTCCGGGCAGCAGTTGCTGGCGCAGCACGGCATGCCAGCCGATCACGGCGGCGATCCCGGCCAGTAGCAACGCGCCGGTGAAGTGGGTGAGCAGACTCAGCGTCGGATAGGCCATGAAGAACGCGGTCGGGTCGCCGAAGAACCTGAGGACCAGCTGGACCAGCAGACCATTGGCGCTGGACTGCAGCAGTGCGACGGCGAAGCCGGCTCCGGCGGCCACGACGATACCGGTGGCGGGCAGCCGGGTCGGATCCAGCAGCAGCCGGGCCCGCTGCCGTGCGGGCGGATGGCTGCTCAGCCACCACCACCGGGACCGTTGCCCCTGCTCCTGCGCCAACTGGCGCAGCTGGTCCGGGTCACCGATCGCGGCTGAGGTGACGTCGGCGTACGTTTCTCGTACCCGCAGGATCGACTGGCGGGTGAGCAACACCACCACGATCAGCACAGCGACGGACAGGAACACCTGGCGCTGGGCGGTCTCCGGGTGCATCGGGGCCGGCCACCACCCGTCGGCGTCGCCGAATCCGAGCGGCAGCAGCCGGAACACCAGATACGGGACGACGGCGAGCAGCAGGAACGACCACCAGGTGGTCTGGGTCAGGTAGGTGTAGCGGATGTCGCGGTTGCGAACGTGTGCCAGCTCGTGCAGCACCACGGCGTCGAACCGGCCGCGTCGGGCCGGATCGGCGAAGTCCCCGACCGCCGCTGGATGCAGCGGTACGTGGCAGTGCCGCTGGGTGCCGAACGCGTGTGCCTGGTCCAGGGCGTACGGGTCCAGCCAGAAGGTCGGTGCCCGAGTCAGGCCGGCGCGGGTGGCCAGCGTGTCGAGGTGGGCGACGAGCCCTTCCGGTGCCTCGGGCCCGAGTGGACGCAGTCCACGTCGTCGGATCCGCCACCGGGGCAGAGCCAGGTAGCCGGCGACGGCGGCGGCTGCTACGACGACGATCCCGACCATCGCCCAGCTCGACGCGGCGGCGGCGTCGTTACGCAGGCATCCGGCGATTCGTTCCATGATCGGCCGGTACGCCGGCAGCGGCTCCGCGATCTGCCAGACGTTGCCGAGCTGCGTCAACTCTGCTGAGCAACCCTGATACGGGCTGTCCGGACCGAGGCGGTCCAACCACAGTCTGGTGTAGATGATGCTGGTGGTGGCGAGCACCATGCCGGCCAGGACGGCGTAGCGGACCGACGTGTCCGAGGGCAGGAGCGCGGCGCCGCTGAGCAGGGCCCGCAGCCGTCGTCGATCCGGATCGGCACCGTCCTGCGGCCCGGCCGACGGCGGTGACGCCGTGATGCTCACGTGCCGGTCGCCTTGCGGTACGCGGCCTCGGTCGCCGTACCAGCCAGCTTCGCGTCACCCGGCATCGGTCCGGTGTGGAAGACGACGATGAGCAGGTCGGCGACGCGGATGGCGTAGTGGTGAAGGACGACGAGCGGTTGCTGGTTGAGGGACACGGTGAACTTCAGCCCCACCTGTTCGTCGCCGACCGGTGGTGGGTCGGCGGTGGTGACCGACACTTCTGTCGAGAGGCCGCCGTACTCGGCCGGGAAGGTGCCGCACACGGCCGGCACCTCGGCCAGCTCGGCCATCGCCGCTCGGGCGTCGTCCACAGTAAGCATCTGCTGGAGCGATTCGCTGACGAAGGTGCCGGGCTCGCCGGCGAAGTCGGCCCGGGCCTCGGCGGCGGGCTCGGTGGATCCGCCCATCCCCTGGCAGCCGGTGTCCAGGCCGCCGCTGGCGTCGTCAAGATCGGTGGTCGGGTTGAGACCGTCCGGCAGGTCGGCTGTGGTGAGCAGCAACGACTGCAGTTGCGGATCGCCGGATCCGGCACCAGCGCTGGTGCCGGATCCGGGGGTCGGCCCGGTGCCCGGTGTCCGGTCCTGGTCGGCGGTGCAGCCGACGAGGAGGGCAAGCATGGTCGCGGTGGTGACGAGACATGCGGTGAGTCGGCTGCTGCCGGACGGCACCATCCGGCCGGTCATCTCGTCGGTGGCCCGGGTGATCACTGCTGTCCCTGCGGGGTGTGGGAGCCGGCCGGGTCGGCAGGCGTCGTCGGCGTGGTGTCCGCCGGTAGCGGGACGGTGAGCAGGGCGAGCACCATCGCGTCAGCGAGCCGCTCAGCCTTGTTCGCGTCGATCTTGGCCTGAGCGAGCCGGGCCAGCACGATTCGTCGGGCTTCGGCGGCGTCTGCCTGACGCAGGGCGAACGTCACTTCCCGGTCCGTACGGGTGTCGGTGGGCGTGGCGGTCCTGCGGCGGAAAAGCCGCCGCAGCCAGCTTCGGAACCGCTCGAATCCGCTGCTGGTGGCCTTCCCGATCAGCTCGCCGACCATCTTGTCGGCCACCCAGATCACGATGCCGATCATTAGAACGTCGTCGAGTGGTGGCATCCCGAAGCCGAGTGGGTCCTTCCGGCGTCGCCGCCGGGACATCACCCGCTGCGGATCGGAAAGGTAGACGTCTGCCAGCGAAGGGAACAGTTGTTCCTGTTCTGGTGTGACCTCGGCGATCGTGCGGCCGGCGAGGTGGCGGACCAGTTCGGGATGTGCGCTTCGGCGCTGCGGCGCTCGCGAACGGACCACCGCTATCGCGACGGCCACGGCTGCCACGGCGGCCAAGATGATCAATGCGCCAGTGACGATTGCGTCCATACGTCAACTGTATGCATGGCGCGTCAACCGACGAACGCGAACAGTTTTCGCCAGCCCCGATCCGACGAGATGATGGAAATTCCACGGAGCTTGGTCGATGCCCAGGAGAAATACGGTTGCCGGCGGCTGAGACGATCATCCGGTGCCGCACCCCACCGCCGAACTGCTCGCCGCCCTCGACCCGCTGACCCACCGGGCCCGGATGTCCGCCCTGGCCGGGCACGCCCGCCGGCTGGCCGCCACCGCAGACCTGCCCGCCGTACTGGCCGAGTTGGCGGCCGGCGACGCCCACCAGCGGTTCCTCGGGCTCACCATGGCGGTGATCGTCGGCGACCAGACGACGGTGCGGGCCGGCTTCACCGACCCGGACCGCCGGCTGCGGGCGGTCGCGGCCACCGCGTACCTGCGCTCCGGCTGGGCCGACCCCGCCGAGGCGGCGGCGCTGCTGCACGATGCCCCGGCCGACCTGCGGCGCACCGCGTACCGGACGCTGCGCGCGGCCCGCCGCGCCGACCTCGCCGACGCGCTGATCGACCCGGTCCGCGCCCGGTACGGCGACGGCGAAGCAGCGGTCCTGCTGCCGGCCTGCGGCCCGGAGACCGTCGCCCGGCTGCTGCCGCCGCTGTCGTACACCGTCGGCGGCGGCACCGCGCTGGCCCGCCGGCACCCCACCGTGCTGCTCGACTTCGCGCAGGCGCAGCTCGCCGTCCGGTCCCGCGCCGCCCGCGACACCTGGTGGTCCGAGTGGGGACGCGCCGTGCTGCACACCGCGCAGCAGCATCCGACGCGGGTGTTCGACCTGCTGGAGCGGTACGCCCCGACCACCAGCCTGCCCGGCGCGACGACCGCGTACGGCGTGCTGGCCGGCGCGGATCCGGCGCGGACCCTGCGGCTGCTCACCGCTCCGGCGCGGGCCGGCTGGCTGCGCCGCCAGCAGCTGCCGTCCGGACTGCTGTACCGACTCCGCGACGCCGACCTGACCGACCTGACGCCGCTCGGCGTGCGGCTGCGCGGCACCGACCACGCCTTCGCCCGGCTGCTCGCCGCGCTGGCCCCGGCCCGTCGGGGCGAGCTGTACGACGCGGTGACGGCCGACGTGGACACCGCCGACGTGCTGCTGTCGGAGCAACTGCTGACCGTGCTGCCCCGCCACTGGCAGCACCGGGAGGCTCGCCGGATACTCGGCCTGGACCGGGTCCGGGCCAGCGAGGACTCGACGCTGACGTACACCGCGTTCCTGCCCTGGGCCGAGGCGGAGTCGGCGCTGGTCGCGGCGGCCCGGCGCGCGGACGCCACCGCCCGGGGCACCGGCTACGCGCTGCTGCTGGCCGCCGCCGGGCGCAGCGGCGACCCAGCGGCCGTCGCCGCCGCCGTCGAGCAACTGCGCCGGCTGCGCAACGACCAGGACCCGGTACGGGCCCGCGCGTTCACCGCGTTATCGCAGGTCGTCGGCCTGCTCACCCCGGCGACGGTGCCGGCGCTGACCGACATCGTCACCCAGGCGGTGGCCGCCCGGGACACCTCGTCGGCCAGTCTGACCGCGATCGGCGGGCTGGCCGGGCAGGTGCTGCGCCGGCACGCGGCCGACCCGGCACTGGTCGGCTGGGCGATGCAGACCTTCGACACGCTGTACGACGGCCGGCAGTTGCCCTTCCTCGGTCGGCTCGATCAGGTGCTGCGCCGGGGCCAGGAGCACGACCTGTTCGCCCGGATCGCACCGTGGATCGAGGGCGCGGCGGCCCGGAACCGGTTCGAGCCGCTGTTCGCCGTCGCCTGGTCGCTGGGCCGGCGGGCCTGGCGGCTGCCGCACCTGCAGCGGCTGCTGCGCCGGGCGATCGACCCCGGGGTGGTGTCGTCGGTGTTCCGCCGGGCGGTGACGTTGTGGCTGGCCGATCCGGCGACCCGGGCCGACCGGGTCGGCGAGGTCCTCACCGTCGATGCGTCCACGGTGGAGATCCACGAGGTGTGGCAGGCGATTTGCACCCGCCGCACCGACCTGCTCGACGAGGTGTTCACCACGCCGCCCGGTAAGCGGGCCGGCAAGTTCCTCTCCGCCGGCGCCGGCTGGGTGCCCGGCACGGCGCACCAGATTCACCGGTGGCTGCCCCGCCACCAGCGGGCGTACGCCGACCTGCTGGCGTCGATCGCCGCCGACCGGAGCATGGCCAAACACCATCGGGTACGGGCGATCAGCTGCGCCGCCCTGGTGCCCGGTGCCGGCTGGGCGGTCGTCGCCCGGCACCTCGACGCGGCGGACGTCACCCTCGCCGAGGCGGCGCTGGCCGCGCTGGCCTGGACCGACCGGCCGGACGAGGCGCTGCCGGCGCTGCTGCGGCACGTCGACGACGACCGGGCCCGGGTCGCCGTCTACGCGGCCGGCCGTACCGCCCGGCTCGTCGCACCGTCGACGCTGGTCGCCACGCTCACCGACGTCGCCCTCAGCGTCGGCAAGGTGACCAGCCGCAAGCAGGCGCTGCGGCTGCTCGCCCGGTACGGCCCACCGGAGGCGTTCGACGTGGTCACCGCGGCGTACCAGCGGGTGGACCAGCACCCCGACGTCCGGGCCGCCGCCGTCGCCGCCGCCCGGCAGCGGCCCGACGTGCCGGCCAGCTGGGCGATCCTGGCCGGGGCGGCCGGCGTCGGCCGGCCGGATTCGGCGGCCGACGGGTCCGACTCGCCGGCACCGTCGCGGGCCGAGGTGTCGGCGCTGCTGGACGCACCGCCGTCGACCATCGCCGAGCCGGACCGCCCCCGGTACGCCGCACTGGTCGTGGCGGCCACCGGCAACCCGGACCCGGAAGCGGCCCGGCTGGCCTGGATGGCGTTGCCGGCCTGGGCCCGCTGGGCACCCGAGCTGACCGGGTTGACCGTCGCCGCCCTGACCGACCTGGACGACCCGTACCGGTGGGCGTCGGCGATGCGGGTGGTGACCCGGCTGCTCGACGAACCGGCGGCGGCAGCGGCAGCGGATGGATCGCCGTCGGCAGCTGACGGGTCGCCGCCGGCGGTCGATCGGTCGCCGTTGGTGGTCGCGGTGGACGCGCTGGCCCGGCTGGACCGGTCCGACGACCGGCCGGGTGACCCGGCGGGGGACCGGCCGGCCCGGCGCCGCCTCGACCGGCTCGTCGACGCGGCGGTGCGCTGGTGCCGCGACGCCGACCCGGAGACCGATCGGACGGCGGTGCGGGCCGCCGCGCGTACCCTCGCCGGTTTTGCCGATTTGACCCCGCAGGCGGCCCGGCTGCTCACCCACCTGGTGCCGCTGGCCGCACCGACCGCGCCCCCGGTCGTGGCCGAGCTGGCCGCGCTCGCCGACCTGGTCGCCGACCGGCCGGTGCTGGCCGGCCGGCTCGCCGAGACGCTGACCGACCAGGTACGCCGGGCCGAGGGCAGCTGGGACCCGGCGGTGCTGACGGCCGTCGTCGGGACGCTCGCCGAGCGGGGTGACCTGGCGGCCGGGTTGTTCGCGGTGGCGCTGGTCCGGGCCGGTGACCGGTACGGCTGGTCGCCGCCGTGGCGGTCGCCGCTGCACCGGCTGCGCCGCCATCCGGTGCCCGACGTCCGGTCGGCGGCCCTCGACCTCGCGATGGCGTCCGGCTGAGTCCGACCGGGCGTTGGCCTTGCCCGGCTGCCGCACCATGATCGGCAACCGGCAGGTCGGTGCCGGTCAGGCGTTCGGGAGACGAGGGGTAAGCGTGCAGCGAACGGGGCGGTCGCGGCCGTACGGAGGTATCGGGTCGGGCCGGTGGGTCCGGGCGGTGGCCGGTCTCGTCGCGGCCGCCGTCACGGTGACGGCCGTCACCGGCTGCTGCGACGACGAACGGATGGCCGCCTTCGAGGAGGCGATCATGCCGATCGTCGTCGAGATCGCCAAGGAATCTGTGGCGGCGCTGCCGGCGCCGTACCGGATCGTCGCCGAGGTCGGCATCTACGCCACCGAGGAGGCGGCCCGCGAGCAGGCTACCGACCAGGACGCCACCTATCTGATGATCAACCAGACGAGCGACGGTACGCAGCGGGTAAGTGTCTTCCGGATCGACACCACCCGCAAGTTGCGGTGACCGGCTCGTCTTCGACGGTGACGACCTGCACTACGACCTGGACACCGGGCGGTTCGGCGACCCGGAGCAGGATCCGGAGTTCGCTGCGGCGGTGGATCTGGTGGAGCCCCGGTCCGCCGGCACCTGGAGCTCGCTGACCGGCGGCCAGGCCGCCCTGCGTAACGGCGCACAGGCCGCAGACTGGGACGAAGGTACGCCGACCCTCGGCGGCTGCGCGTCACTGCCCGACTCGGCCTGGAACGACGAGGAGGTCGTCCAGGGCATGTTCAGCGGCAACCGGTGGCGACGGCTGTTTCCGGTCTACTGCATCCGGACCAGCGACGGGCGGTACGGCACCCTCACCCAGCGCACGTCGGTCGACGGCGAGGAAGGCCCGCTGCAACTGGAGTACGTGCTGTGGAAGAAGCCGGGCGACTGACCAGGGTCGGCGGCGTCCCGTTTGCGCGGTTAGGCCCGTCTGCGCGGTTCGGTGCGGCGCGGCGGGCGGGTGGCGAGGCATCCGGGCTCTGGTGGAACATCGGCCGGCCGGGCGGCGTTGGATCCCGGCGTTGGACCGAGTAGGCGAGCGGCCCGGCTGATCTGCCGGGCCTGATCCGCCTGATCCGCCTGGTCTGTCGCCCGGCGTGGGTGCGGCCGGATCTGCGGCCCCGCCCGGTGCGGAATGCCGGGCACCCCCGGATGGTTGTATCCGGTGCGCCGGTGAGACCGCCCCCCGCCTGGACCGGCGGGTGTGCGCAGGTCGGAGCGCATCATTTGAGTTCGACTTTCTTGTGCGTGTTCTGTTCTGTCCCGTTCGTGACCGGTCATCGACCCGGTGGGTCTGGTGTCCGGTTCATTCCCCTCGGAACGGAGATTCTGCTATGAACACGATTTTCCGTAAGTCTGCTCTGTCGGTTGCTGGTCTGCTGACCGCTGGTGGTGTGGTGGCCGCTCCTGCGGTGGCGGCGCAGGCCGCTGGTCCGGGTGCCGCTGATGGTGGTGCGCGTGAGGTGGCGGTGCAGTACGAGGCGCAGCCGAATTTCTACTACTGCGGGCCGGCGGCGACGCGGATCGCGTTGACGGCGCAGGGTCATGCTCCGTCGCAGGATGAGGTGGCGGGCAAGTTGGGGACGACCGAGGCTGGCACCGACTCGGCTGAGGAGACGACCCGGGTGCTGAACGAGGTGACCGGTGGCGACGAGTACGAGACGGTGTCGATCGGTGCGGCCGCGGCGAAGCCGGAGCACGTGGAGAAGCTGAAGGCCGATGTGCGTGAGGCCGTGGACGACGACCGGGCCGTGGTGGCGAACATCATGGGTACGGCGTCGGACGTCGACGGGGTGGCGCATTCGTACGAGGGTGGGCACTACCTGACGGTGACGGGTTACCGCGACGGTGGTGACACGGTGAAGATCGCCGACCCGTACTACGAGGGTCAGGAGTACTGGATGGACCTCGACGCGTTGGCCGACTGGACCGCCAAGCGCGGCTACTCCGCCTGAGCCGTCCCTGAGCCACGTCCCTGAGCTCTGCCCAGGTCGAACCCGATGAGGTTGCTTGACCGGTCCGCTGGCCGGGTCCCGTACGCCGGGATCCGGCCAGCGGCGTTTGGCGTGCCTGACGTTGCATTTTCGTCGGTGGCAGGGTGTACTGTGAAGCAGAGGTTAGAACGGGTGTTCGATAACAGGTAGCTCTGCTGGTTGGGTCCGCCGGTCAGCAACGGCACCACCGGAGTCGACACCCGTCCTGGCCGCCGGGAGGAGCGATTCGCGGCGCGAGTCCCGGCAGTGCGGCGCCGCGAGCCGCACGCCCCGGCACTGGACTTTCGCGGGTCCAGCGCCACCAGGCAGGACCGCTGCCCGCCGCCCCCGACCCCCGGGCGGCGGGCAGCGGACCCCGCCAGCATCGTCGGTGCGGATGCGGTGTGGGGAAGCATCCGCATCCGCACCGGCGACGCCCCGCCGACGTCTTCCTCCGTGGGCGGGCACCCGAACAGGTGAAACGCGCGGAGGAGGATCCATGCCGACCACTTCGGCACCGGCCCAGGCACCCACGGTGCCGGCGCACCTGCTGCCCAACCGCACCCCGGCCCAGTTGCTCGTCCTCGCCCGGCACGGGCTGACTGAAGCGGGCAACACCCGCCCCGACGGGCTGCGGTACGCGGCAGCCCACCTGGCCGCCCTGCGCGCCGCCGCCGCGATGCTCGCCGCCCGCGCCCGGCCCGCCCCCACCCGCCGCAACCGGGTCACCAGTGTCTGGGCCCTGCTGATGATGGTCGCCCCCGAGATGGCCGAGTGGGCCACCTTCTTCGCCGCCGGCGCCAGCAAACGGGCCGCCGCCGAAGCCGGCATCCCCCGGGTGGTCACCGCCCGGGAAGCCGATGACCTGCTGCGCTCTGCCGGGCAGTTCGTCTCCCTGGTCGAGGACACCCTCGGGCTGGCCCACCAACCAGCTCTCGACCCGGCTCTCGACGGCCTGGCCGCTGCCTGACCGACCAACCCACGCAGGCGTGACTTCTGTCGCCGCCGGCACCCGTGGCGCCGGCGGCGATCACGCGCGCACACCACCACCAAGACCAACACCAGTGAGCGAAACCCGGGGGAGAGAAGCAGGATGGCGGGGCGAATGGTGGCCGGCACGGCGGCGTTGTCCGCCGTCGCCGCCGGCCTGGTCCGTCCGGCCAGTGCGTTCGCCGGCGGCGCCGGATCAGCGGCGACGGCCGGTACGCCGGACCCGACCGGCCTGCCCGGGGCGGGCGGCATCGACCGGGTGCTTCCCGTCCCGACCATGCTCACCGGCCTGCTCCCCGGACGAGGGCTGCGCCGCGGCTCCACCGTCAACGTGCTGCCCCACCGGTCGGCCCGGCTCGGCGCGACCTCGCTGCTGTTGGCCCTGCTCGCCGAGGCGTCCCGGGCGGGGCTGTGGTGCGCCGTCGTCGGAGTGCCGGCGCTGGGCGTCACCGCCGCAGCCGAGCTGGGCATCGCCCTGGACCGGCTGGCCCTGGTGCCCAACCCCGGACCGGACTGGCCGGCGGTGGTCGCCGCGCTGATCGACGGGGTGGACGTGGTGGTGGTCGCCGCCCCCGCCGCCGTGACAGCGCAGGTGACCGGCAGGCTCGCCGCCCGGGCCCGGCAGCGGGGCTGCGTGCTGGTGCCCTGCGGCCGGTGGGACGCCCCCGACGTAACCCTGCAGGTGGTGAACGGCCGCTGGGAAGGGCTCGGGCCGGGCCGGGGCCGGCTACGCCGTCGGGAAATGGTCGTCTCCGCCCGGGGCCGGGGAGCGCTGACCCGGCCCCGGGAGATCCGGATCTGGCTGCCCGGTGGCCCACCCACCCCGGCAGCCGCCGCGCCGGCCGGCGGCATCACCCGCCGGACCCGCCGTGCCGAGCTGACCCTGGTGCAGCGGCGATGAGCCGCACTGAGCTGACCCTGGTGCGGCCGGGATGAACATGGCCACCCCGGCTGGCCGACCCGGCCTGCCCACCCGGGCGCTGGTCGTCTGGTGCCCCGACTGGCCGGTTACCGCCGCCGAGATCATCGACGGCGTGCCGGCCACCGGGCCGGTCGCCGTACTGCACGCCAACCGGGTGATCGCCTGCTCCGCCGCGGCCCGCGCCGACGGCGTACACCCCGGGTTGCGCCGACGGGAGGCGCAGAGCCGCTGCCCCGGGCTCACCGTGCTCGACCACGACCCGGCCCGCGACGCCCGGGCGTTCGAGCCGGTCGTCGCCGCGATCGAACAGATCGTCGCCGGAGTCGAGGTGCACCGCCCCGGGACGTGCGCCGTCGCCGCCCGTGGCCCGGCCCGCTACTTCGGCGGCGAGGAGGCCGCCGCCGAGCAGATCGTCGAACACGTCGCGCAGGTCTGCGAGGTCGAAAGCCAGGTGGGTGTCGCCGACGGGTTCTTCGCCGCCGGGCTGGCCGCCCGTACCGGCCGGATCGTCCCGCCCGGCGACAGCCGCACGTTCCTGGCCGGGCTGCCGCTGCGGGTGCTCGGCCGACCCGACCTGGCCGGCCTGCTGCGCCGGCTCGGTCTGCGTACCCTCGGGGATTTCGCCGCGCTGCCGGCCCGCGACGTGCTCGCCCGGTTCGGCCCCGACGCGGCGCTGGCCCACCGGCTGGCCGGCGGGCGCGACGAACAGCCGTTCACCCCCCGACAGCCGCCGCCCGAACTGTCCGTCACCGCCGACTACGACGAACCGCTCGACCGGGTCGACGCGGCCGCGTTCGCCGCCCGCGCCCTGGCCGAGCAGCTGCACGACCAGCTCAGCGGGTACGGACTGGCCTGCACCCGGGTCGGCATCGAAGCGGTCACCGCACACGGCCAGGAACTGCACCGCGTCTGGCGGCACGATGGCATGCTCACCGCTGCGGCGATCACCGACCGGCTGCGCTGGCAGCTCGACGGCTGGCTCACCGGCGCCGCCGCCCGCCGCCCGGGTGCCGGTAGCACCGCGTCACCGCCGCCGCCCACCGCCGGAATCGTCCGGTTGCGGCTCGTCCCGGACGGGGTACTCGCCCGGGTCGCCCTGCAGCCCGGCCTGTGGGGGGAGATCGGCGCGGAGGATGCCCGGGCCCGTCGGGCGTTGACCCGGGTGCAGGGGCTGCTCGGGCCCGACGCGGTGGTCACCGCCGTGCTCGGTGGCGGCCGGTCCCCGGTCGACCAGGTCCGACTGGTGCCGTGGGGCGACGAACGGGCGCCGGCCCGGCCCGGCCAGCCGCCGTGGCCCGGCCGGTTGCCACCGCCGGCACCGGCTGTCGTGCTGCCCGCCCCGCTGCCGGCCGAGGTGTACGACGCGGCAGGCGAACCGGTCACCGTCAGCGCCCGGCTGGTGGTCAGCGCCGCGCCGGCCCGGGTCGCCGTCGGCACGGGCATCCCGGTCGACGTCACCGGCTGGACCGGCCCGTGGCCGCTCGACGAACGCTGGTGGGCACCGGCCGAGGCGCGCCGCCGGGCCCGGTTCCAGGTCGCGCTCGCCGACGGCAGCGCCCTGCTGATCGCCCGCACCGACGGGCGCTGGGTGGTGGAGGCCGTCTATGACTGACGACCCGATCGTGGTCGACCCACTCGCGGTGGACGGCGACGGCGGCGACGCGCCGGGCTGGACCCGCAAACGGGCACCGTACACACCGCCGCCGGGGCTGGCCGCGCCGTCGACCTCGCCGCTGGTCACCGCCGGGGGCGGGCCGGTCACGCCGTACGCCGAACTGCACTGCCACAGCAACTTCAGTTTCCTCGACGGGGCCAGCCACCCGGAGGAACTCGTCGAGGAGGCGGTCCGGCTGGAGTTGACCGCGCTGGCCGTCACCGACCACGACGGCTTCTACGGGGTGGTGCGGTTCGCCGAGGCGGCCGCCGCGTACGGACTGCCGACCGTGTTCGGCGCAGAGCTGTCCCTCAGCACCATGGACACCGCAGACCGGCGGGCGGCACCACGCACCGGGGAGCCGGACCCGGCCGGGCGGCACCTGCTGGCGCTGGCCCGTGGCCCGGCCGGGTACGCCCGGCTGGCCCGGGTCATCTCCCGGGCGCAGCTGCGCGGCGGGGAGAAGGGCCGACCCGACTACGGCAGCCTGGAGCAGGTCGCCGCCGAGCTGCGCGACCACGTACTGGTGCTCACCGGCTGCCGCAAGGGCACCGTGCCGGCGGCGCTGCGTACCGGCGGGGTGGCCGCCGCCGACGCGGAGCTGGACCGGCTGGTGGCGCTGTTCGGCGCGGACGGCGTCGCCGTCGAGCTGACCGACCACGGGCATCCGGACGACGGCGACCGCAACGACGCCCTCGCCGCGTTGGCCGGCACCCGTGGGCTGCCGACGGTGGCCAGCGGCAACGTGCACTACGCCACGCCGGCCCGGCACCGGATGGCCGGCGTGCTGGCCGCGATCCGGGCCCGCCGTGGCCTGGACGACATCGACGGCTGGCTGCCCGCCGCCGGCGCCGCCCACCTGCGCTCCGGCGCCGAGATGGCGGCCCGGTTCGCCGACTACCCGGGTGCGGTGGCCCGGGCCGCCGGCTACGGCGCCGAGCTCGCCTTCGACCTGCAGCTGGTCGCCCCCCGGCTGCCGGACCACCCGGTGCCGGCCGGGCACACCGAGATGAGCTGGCTGCGGGAGCTGACCTGGCGGGGCGCGCTGGACCGGTACGGCCCGCGCGAGGCGCACCCGGAGGCGTACCGGCAACTCGACCACGAGCTCGACATGATCGAACGGCTGGACTTCCCCGGCTACTTCCTGGTCGTGCACGACATCGTGGCGTTCTGCCGGGAACAGGACATCTACTGCCAGGGACGGGGGTCGGCGGCCAACTCGGCGGTCTGCTACGCGCTGCGGATCACCAACGTCGACGCGGTCCGCCACCAGCTGCTGTTCGAACGGTTCCTCGCTCCGGAACGCGACGGCCCGCCGGACATCGACGTCGACATCGAGTCCGGCCGCCGCGAGGAGGTCATCCAGTACGTGTACCGCCGCTACGGCCGGGAACACACCGCCCAGGTGGCCAACGTGATCTCGTACCGGCCCCGGTCGGCGGTGCGCGACGTGGCCCGCGCGTTCGGGTTCTCGCCCGGCCAGCAGGACGCCTGGAGCAAACAGATCGACCACTATGGCGCGGTGGCGGCGGCCGGGGAGGACATTCCGGCGCAGGTGGTGGCGTACGCCGACGAACTGCAGACCTTCCCCCGGCATCTGGGCGTCCACTCCGGCGGGATGGTGATCTGCGACCGGCCGGTGATCGAGGTGTGCCCGGTGGAGTGGGCCCGGATGCCGGGGCGCACCGTGCTGCAGTGGGACAAGGACGACTGCGCCAGCGTCGGCCTGGTCAAGTTCGACCTGCTCGGGCTGGGCATGCTCACCGCGCTGCACGACGCACACGACCTGATCGGCTCCGAACTGGACCTGAGTGCCATGTCGCTGGACGACCCCGAGGTGTACGCGATGCTGTGCCGGGCCGACTCGGTCGGGGTGTTCCAGGTGGAGAGCCGCGCCCAGATGGCCACCCTGCCCCGGCTGAAACCGACCTGCTTCTACGACCTGGTCGTCGAGGTGGCGCTGATCCGGCCCGGCCCGATCCAGGGCGGCTCGGTGCACCCGTACATCCGCCGGCGCAACGGCCAGGACCCGGTGACCTACCCGCATCCGCTGATGCGCAACGCGCTGGAGAAGACCCTCGGCGTGCCGCTGTTCCAGGAGCAGCTGATGCAGCTGGCGATCGACCTGGCCGGCTTCGACGCCGCCGGCGCCGACCAGCTGCGCCGGGCGATGGGGTCGAAACGGTCGGCGTCTCGGATGGCCGCCATCCGCGACCGGCTGTACGCCGGGATGGCCGGCCGGGGCATCACCGGTGAACTGGCCGACGACATCTACCTGAAGCTGTCCGCGTTCGCCAGCTTCGGGTTCCCGGAGAGCCACGCGATGAGCTTCGCCTACCTGGTGTACGCCAGCGCCTGGCTCAAGCGCTACCACCCGGCGCCGTTCCTGGCCGCGCTGCTCAACGCCCAGCCGATGGGGTTCTACTCGCCGCAGACCCTGGTCGACGACGCCCGCCGGCACGGGGTGCGGGTGCACCGGCCGGACGTCAACGCCAGCGGTGCGGCGGCCACCCTGGTCGTTGACGCCCGCACCCGGTGGGGTGGCGCGCCGGGGGAGCCGCCGCACCGGTGGGGGGTCGGCGGCCCGCAGGTGCGCCTCGGCCTGTCGGCGGTCCGGGGCATCGGCGACGACCTGGCCGAGCGGATCGAGGCCGAGCGGGCCTCGCACGGGCCGTACCGGGACATGCCGGACCTGGCCCGCCGGGTCGGGCTGACCGCCGCCCAACTGGAGGCGCTGGCCACCGCCGACGCGTTCGCCTGTTTCGGGCTGACCCGTCGGCAGGCGCTGTGGGGGGCCGGGGCGGCCGCGCAGGAACGCGCCGACCGGCTGCCCGGGGTCGCCGTCGGGGTCGCCGCGCCGACCCTGCCCGGTCTGGACGAGGTGGACGCGTTGACGGCCGACGTGTGGGCCACCGGGCTGTCACCGGACACCCACCCGGTGCGGTTCGTCCGGGACCGGCTGGCCGCCGCCGGGGCGGTGCCGATCGCCGCTCTGGGTCGGGTCGTCGCCGGCACCCGGGTCCGGGTCGGTGGCATCGTCACCCACCGGCAGCGCCCGGCGACCGCCAGCGGGGTGACGTTCGTGAACCTGGAGGACGAGACCGGGATGCTCAACGTGACCTGCTCACCCGGGCTGTGGCAGCGCTACCGGACAGTGGCCCGGTCCAGCGCGGCCCTGCTGGTGCGGGGCCGGCTGGAGAAGGCCGAAGGGGTGATCAACCTGGTCGCCGACCGGCTGGACGCGGTGACCACCCCGGTCAGCCCGACGTCCCGGGACTTCCGCTGACCGCCGGATCCGCCGCGCGCAGGTCAGCTCGGCGACGGGCCGGGTACCGACGGGCTGGGTGCCGGGGTGGTGTCGGGGCTCGGGGGCAGCGCCGGCAGCTCGAACGGGTTCCGCTCGGGACAGAACGGGTAGGTGTACTGCACGTTCGAGTCGCGCAAGGTGATTCGGCCGCCCATACGCGAGAGGCTCTGCCCGACCCGCAGCTGCTCCAGGCCTGGCAACTCACACCAGTTCGGGAAGCCGAGGAGGATCGGCTCGCCGTTCTCGTCGAACAGCCGGGCGCCCTCGATCAGCCGGCCCTGGCTGTCGTAGACGTAAACATCCAGTGGAGACGCTGAAGACGGCAACGGGGGACTGAGGTAGGCCGCACCACCGTTCGACTCCATCACGACGACCGGACCTTCTTCCGCCGGCGGGAAGAGTACGAACGCGGCTGAGCACAGCACCACCAGGGCGCTGGCCACCACAGTCGCCCGCCGGGGCCACCGGGACAGTCGCTGTCCCCGGCGGCCGAGCCAGACGGAGCCGATCGTCATGCCGGTGAGCACCAGCACCCCGGCCGCGATGCTGCCGCCGGGCGCGGGCAGCGGTCCGACCAGCTCGCCGGCGGCGAGGTACGCGAACAGCGTCGCCGCCAGGTAGCCGCGCAGCACCCACCAGCTGGGGCGCAGCGACCGCAGGAACTCGCTGGCGGTGCCGTAGCCGAGGACCGGCCCGATCCGGCGGTCGATCCGGCCCAGCCGGTCGCGGGTGGCCTGCCAGGCGACGGCCGCCCGGTGGCCGACCCCCGGCGTCGCCGCCGGGGCGTCCAGCGCGGCACTGGTACGCAGTTCGGCGGCGTACTCCGTCGGGTCGCCGAGCCGGTCGACCAGCGTGCCGTCGCCTTCGGCGAGCACCTCGGCGAGGTGCTCGGGCAGATCCTCGAGCAGTTCGCCGCGGACCTGGTCCGGCAGGTCGGCCAGCGCGGACCGGACCTGCTCGACGTAGTGCGTGATCTCAGCCTGCGTCGCGGCGTTCACGCCGCCACCCCCCGATCGTCAAGTAGGTTGTCCATCGTCGTGGCGAAGCTGCGCCAGGTCTTGCCGGAGCGGGTCAACTGGTCACGCCCGGCGCCGTTGAGCGAGTAGTACTTGCGGTGCGGGCCCTCCTCGGACGGGACCACGTAGGTGGTGAGCAGACCGGCCTGGAACAGCCGGCGCAGCGTGCCGTACACCGAGGCGTCGCCGACCTCGGTCAGCCCGGCGGTGCGTAGTCGCCGCAGGATGTCGTAGCCGTAGCCGTCCTCGTGCTGCAGCACAGCGAGGACGGCCAGGTCGAGCACCCCTTTGAGAAGCTGGGTGGTATCCACGCCTCACAGACTACTTCGCAGTGCGATGTACCGTCAATCGCGGAGTACCGCCCCGGCGACCACCGGCGCGCCCGGATCTGGCCGCACCGCACAGGGGTGGGCCGCACCGGACCGAGTGGGACCGGGTCGGGCCGATAGGCTCGCGCGAGTGGAACTGACACACATCCCGGCCGCCCAGGCGGCCGGCCCGCGAACCGCCGTGGTCTGGTCCGTACTGCGTCACGAACTGGACCGGCAGCCCGGCCGCAGGCTCACCGTGGTCGACGTCGGCGGCGGCACCGGTGGCTTCGCGGTGCCGCTGGCCGAGGCCGGACACCAGGTGACCGTGGTCGACGCCAGCCCCGACGCGCTGGCCGCGCTCACCCGCCGGGCCGCCGACGCCGGGGTCGCCGACCGGATCACCGCCGCCCAAGGCGACGGCGACGCGCTCGGCGAGCTGATCGCGCCGGCCAGCGTCGACCTGGTGCTCTGCCACGCGGTGCTGGAGGTGGTCGACGAGCCGGCCCGGGTGGTGGAGTCGCTGGCCACGGTGCTGCGGCCGGGCGGGGCGGCCAGCGTACTGGTCGCCGGCCGCGCCGCGGCGGTGCTGGCCCGCGCGGTCAACGGACATCTCGACCTCGCCGCCGCACTGCTCGCCGACTCACAGGGCGCCGCCGGCGCGCGGGACACGCTACGGCGCCGCTACGACGCCGACCGCGCCGTCGATCTGCTCGCCGCCGCCGGGCTGCGGGTCGAGCAGATCCACGGGGTACGGGTGCTGTCCGACCTGCTGCCGGCGGCCGTCGCCGAGGGCGACCCGCAGGCCCTGCTCGCCCTGGAGCTCGCCGTCGCCGCCCAGCCGCCGTACCGGGACCTCGCCACCCAGCTGCACCTGTTCGCCCGGCGTCCGCTGTGACAGCGGCGGACCCGCCGGCTGCGGAGCTGCTGCGCCCGGTGCGTCCGGAGTACGGCGCGGCCAGCCTCGCCGACGTGCTGCCCAGTGTGCTGGCGGTGCTCGGGGTGCCCGGCGCGAGTGACGTACTCGGCCTCACCGGGCCGCTCACCGGGGTGCGGCGCGTCGTCGTGCTGCTGGTCGACGGGCTCGGCTGGCACCAACTGCCGGCAGCTGGCGAGCACGCCCCGACGCTGGCCGCGCTCGTCGCCGGTCGGTACGCGCGGCGGCTCACCACCGGCTTTCCGTCCACCACGCCGACCAGCCTGGTCAGCTTCGGCACCGGCGCCGCGCCGGGGGCGCACGGGGTGCTGGGCTTCCGCAGCCTGGTGCCCGGCACCGACCGGGTGCTCAACCACGTCGACTGGCGGGACGACCCGGACCCGCGGCGGTGGCAGCCGGTGTCGACCCAGCTGGAACGGGCAGCGGCCGCCGGGGTGGCGGTCACCGTGGTCAGCCGGCCCGAGTTCGCCGGCAGCGGGCTGACGGTCGCCGCCAACCGGGGCGGTGCGTACCGGGGCGCGGCCGACACCGACGCCCTCGCCGCCGGGCTGCTCGACGCGGTCACCGCCGGCGACGCTCCGGTGCTGGTCTCCGGCTACCATCCCGACCTGGACCGGCACGGCCACCTGTCCGGGGTCGGTTCCCCGCCCTGGCGGGCCGCCGCCGCCGACCTGGACCGGCTGCTGGACCGGGTGCTGGCCGATCTGCCCCGGGACGCGGCGCTGCTGGTGACCGCCGACCACGGCCAGCTGAATGTGCCGGCCGACCCGCGACACCGGTTCGACCTGGACACCGACCCCCGGCTGCGGGCCGGCGTGCGGGTGGTCGCCGGGGAGCCCCGCGCCCGCTACCTGCACCCGGTGCCGGGCGCGGTGGGCGACGTCATCGCCGGGTGGCGGGCCGTCCTCGGCCCGGCGGCCCGGGTGGCCGAGCGGGACGAGCTGATCGCCGAAGGCTGGTTCGGCCCGGTGCCACCGGATCATTTGGGCCGGATCGGTGACGTCGTGGTGATCTGTCGGGACCGGTCCGTCGTGGTGGCCACCCGGACCGACCCGGTCGGCTCCGCGCTGGTCGGCTTCCACGGTGGAGTGACCGAGGTCGAGATGGCCGTTCCACTTCTGATCGCCACCGGTGCGGGTCCCGAGTGATTTGCCCGGTTGGGTGTGCTATGGGAGTGAAACTCGCGGTGCGGCAGGCGAGAAAGATCGAGTTCCTGGTGTGACGAGGGCCGGGCAGCGGTGCACTGTCCGGTCGGGCGGCTACTCTGTTACCAGGTGATGACGTCCGCCGGACGGAAAATCAACCTAGGCGGTCCGTCGTCCGGCTTTCCGACCCGCGACCCCCCTCGTAGACTTGCGGGTAAGCAGCCGGTTGGCTGCCACGGTCTGTCGGTCCGACCGGGCTGACCAACGTGACCGGGGAGGAGTGCCGTGCCGCTCTCGGAGCACGAGCAGCGGCTGTTCGAGCAGATCGAGCGGTCGCTTGCCGAGGACCCCAAATTCGCCTCGGCCGTGCGCGCCAGCGACCCGCGTTTCTACACGCGGCGTCGCCTGCTCGTCGCTGCCGGTGTGATCATCATTGGCCTTGCCCTGGTCGTTTACGGCACAGTGAGCAAAGTGCCACTGCTCGGTGTGGCCGGCTTCGTGGTCATGCTCGGGGCGGCGGCGTTCGCCATGCAGTCCCAGCGCAAGTCGAACTCGCCCGACCTGCGGGTGGTCGGCGGGACCACGCGCCGGAAGACCCGCAGCGGGCGACGGTCATCGCTGATCGACCGGCTGGACGAACGCTGGCGCCAGCGGCCGGAGGGCCACCGCTGACCTAGCCTGCGGGCATCAGCCGCCCGGTCCGGCGTGACCGGGCGGTCGTGTCGTGCCCACCTACCGGCCCGCCACGCCGGGCAGCGGCGGTCGGCCACGGATCTCGTCGACTGACCGTGCTGCTTGACTGACCGCGCTGCGATCGAGCGTCCCGGCACGTGGGCGATTATGCCCGGTACGCCGACCCGAGGTGGCGGTTTCGCGAAACCCAGTCGGTGTGACTCGACAGACCGGCCGGTCCGCAGACCCGGGACGGGTCAACGACCCGCCCGGTTGGCCAACAGCCGGCGCGGGCTCAACCGCACCGCCGCGTCGCGCCACCGGCCGACGACCGAGAACACCCGGCTGTACGCCTCGACGATCGCGTCCCGCCAGCGCAGCAGTACCGACAGCGGCAGCAGCCGGGCCGCCAACCGGGTACGCCAACCCACCCCGGCCGCCAACGCCGCCCGTACCCGGCCCAACGCCTCGACCAGCGGCTCGCCCGGCACCGGCTGACGGGCGTACCGGGCCCGCTCCTCCGCCCGGCTGAGCAGCTGGACCGCGTCGGCCGCCGTACCGTGGACCGACTCCAGACCGGCCAACCGCCCCGCCGTCGCCCGCGGCGTCTCCGACCGGTCGACCGGCATCCGCAGGTCGACCAGGGTGTCGACCAGTTCGCTCCAGACGGCGTGCGCGTGCTGCCGGGCGGCCCCGGCGTCGGCACCGGTGACCGTCATCACCGGGGCAGCACCGGCGGCGGTCCCGCTCGCGGCGGGGGAGTCGGTGTCCCGAGTGTCCGTCGGGTCGGTGCCCGCCGGGGTCACCGGAGCCAGGACCCGGGCCAGCCGCCGACGGCGTACCGTCGCGCGTCGGGACGCCGGCAGGGCCGCCAACACGAGCACCGCGACCACCCCGGCGAGGGTCCACCACGGCCAACGGGGACCGGCGGTGGAATCAGCGGCGGATCCGGCACCCAGCGCACCCGGGTCGAGCTGGCCGGGTCCGGTCTCTGGCAGCGCCGTCGTCGACGGCGCGGCGGACGGGGCCGCGCTCGGTCCGGCGCTCGGGCCGGCGTCCGGCGGGGCGTCCACGTCCGGCGCCCACTCGGAGCGCACCGAGCCGGGGATGCTTGCCGCCGGGGTCGGGTCGAACGGCACCCAGCCGAGCCCGGCGAAGTAGACCTCGGTCCACGCGTGCAGGTTGAGGTTGGTCAGTGTGTACGTGTTCTCCAGCCGCTGGGAGCCGTTGGTGAAACCGAACGCCACCCGGGCCGGCACGTCCGCGGCGCGGACCAGCCACGCCATCGCGGCGGCGTACTGCTGGCAGAAACCGACCTTGTTGTCCAGGAAGTTGACGATGTCCTGGCTGGCCGTGCCGCCCTCGGTAGCCAGGCTGTAGGTGAAACCGTTGTCCCGGGAGAAGTGCTCGTAGATGGCCAGCACGCGGTCGTAGTCGCTGCGCGCGCCGGCGGTCAGCTCCCCGACCAGCTCGGTCACCTGCGGCACCTGCGGCACTGCGGTGAACGCCTGCCGCAGGTCGTCGTCGGCCGGCAGCGGTTGGGACCGGCGTAGTGCCCCCGGGGTGTAGCTGGTGCGGACGTACTCGAATCCGTAGGTCATGTTGCGGGCCCGCGACCGGCCGGAGAAGACGATCTGCGCGGTGAGGTCGTAGGCCCAGCTGCCATCCACGTCGCGCATCTGCACCGGCACCGCGTAGGTCGGCAGCAGCGCCATGTTGAAGTTTCCGGTGACCTCGACGGTCGCCTCGTACGCCTGGTGGCTGACCCCGGTGTTGCGGATGTCCGGGTCGGTCCGCGGGTCGGGCAGCGACCGGGCCGAGTCCGGCCGCCCGCGTGGCGGGCGACTGGCGAAACCGTCTTCTCGCAGCTCATCGGCGATGCCGATTCGCAGGTACGCCGGGTCCGGGTCGTTTGTCGTCACCCGGATCATCTCGGTGACCTCGCTCTGGTTGAGCTGGCCGCTCAACGCCGCGAACAGGTTCACCTGGCCGGGTCCGTTGCCCAGCCCGTTGCCCCCGGTCCCGCCGCCGCTGAGGTTGGTCAGCAGCCCGGACGTCATGCCGGGGATGGTCAGCGGGATCAGCACCGCGATGACCACCCCGAGCACGGCGAGCCGGCGACCGGCGGCGGCCAGCGGCGACGGCTCCCAGACGTCAACGTCCCGGCCGTCGCCGGTGAATCGGCGGCCGAACCGACGGACCCGGTCGACGTTGTCGGCCATCAGCAGCCACAGGTAGCCGACCGCGCCGACCACGAACGGTGCCGCCGGAACGCTGTCGACGTAGATCGCCACCGGCACCGAGTAGATCGCCAGCATCGGCAGGCCGGCCAGCGCCGGCCGGCGCAGGGTCACCGTGAGCACGTCGACGACGACCGCGACCGAACCGATCCCCAGCGCGGTGATGAACAGCAGCGCGTCGCCGTCGGGCACCGGTACGCCGTACGCGTGCACGTCTTGCGCCGACTGGGCCAGCAGCGCGCCGAAATGGCCGATCGTCGCCGGCGACGGCAGCACCGCGAGCAACTCGTCGCCGCTGGGGAACAGCCAGGTCAGGGCGAGGAGCAGCGCGCCGATCATGGCCACCGGGTGCAGCCATCCGGGAGCCCGCAACGAGCGGACCAGCATCCCGGCGCCACCGATCATGGTCACGGTGATCGCGCACTGCACCAGCCAGGTCCAGTCCTGGAAGATGGTGGCCATCGGCGCGGCCGCCATCAGGGTGGCTGCCGCCGCGACCAGACCGAGGTGTCTACGGGTGGTCAATTCACTCCTCCGGCTATCGTCTCGGCCAGCGCGGCCCGCCAGGCGAAGCCCTGGGAACCCCGGGCGAGCTGCGGCCACAGCGACGGAAACTGGTCACCGTGGTTCACGCCGATCACCCGCCAGCCGCTCTGCAGCAGCGACAGCGCGGCGGCACCGTGCGCCCGGTCGGCCTCGGTCCGCTCGTCAGGGCTCAGATTCATCCAGGTCGAGCTGTCGATCAGCAGGCCGACGCAGGTCGACCGGTTGCCCCGCAACCCGGCCAGCAGCTCCGCCTCGGGCGGGGTGAGCGCCCCGAACAACGCCACCACCAGCGAACTGTCCGAACGGCGGCGTACCTGTTCGACCAGGGTGGCGATGTCGCTGCGCTGGCTGGCGGTGACGTCGGCCAGCCGGTCGAGCAGCATGCCGTCCCCGTCGGCCTCGGTGGCGTCGGCGTCGATGCCGGTGTCGGTGACCAGCCGCAGCCGGTAGCCGTTCGACCGGAAGTGCACGGCGATGCTCGCCGCCGCCGCCACCGCCCACTCGAAGCTCGCCGTCGGGCCCTCGCCACGGTGCGCGTACGCCCGGGTGTCGAGCACCACGGTCGCCCGGGTCTCCCACGGCTGCTCCTCCCGGCGCACCATCAGTTCACCGGTGCGGGCGGTCGACTTCCAGTGCACTCGGCGCAGGTCGTCACCGCGGCGGTACTCGCGGGTGGCGGAGTCGTCGTCGCCGTGCACCGCCACCGACCGGGCCCGGCTGTCACCGGATCCGGCGTACTCGCTGGCGAGTCGGACCGACGGCAGCGCGGTGACCTGCGGGATGACCGTGAGCCGGTCGACGCTGGGGAAGGCCCGGGTCAGCTCGCACAGGCCGAACGGGTCGGTGAGCCGGACCACCAGCGGCCCGACCTCGTAGCGGCCGCGGACCTCGGCCCGCACCGTGTACGCCACCGAACTGGCCTGCTGGGCACCGAGCCGTTCCAGCACCACCCGGGGCCGGCTGCCCAGGGCGTACGGCAGCCGGTCCTCCAGCAGCAGGGTGCCGGTGGGCAGCCGGGACAGGTTCTGCAGTCGCAGCACCACCCGGGCGTTGGAGCCGACCGGGACCCGGTGCGGCTCCAACGCCCGGGTGCAGGCCAGCTTGTACCGGCTACGGCCCACGTACAGGGCGGCCAGCAGCGGCAGGACGGCCAGCAGGATGGCGACCCGCAGCAGGTCCTTCTCGCCGAGGATCAGCGCCGAGACGACCGCCGCCGCACCGGCGGCCAGGAACGACCGGCCGCGGGTGGTGAGGCCGCGCAGCGCCGCCCGCATCGGTCACCGCCCTCGCGGCTCGAAGGGGACCGCCATCGTGCCGTCCGCCGGGCCGAACTGGCGACCGTCGTACGCCGCAGCGGCCGGCCGTTGCCGTTCGTGGGGTAACGGCATCCGGTGCACCAGCTCGGCGATGATCGCGTCGGTGGTCCGCCGGGCGAGTTGGGCCTCGGCGGTCGGGATCAGCCGGTGGGCCAGCACCGGAACGGCGAGCGCCTGCAGGTCGTCCGGGAGCACGTAGTCGCGGCCCTCCAGCGCGGCGACCGCGCGGGCGGTACGCAGCAGCTGCAGCGTCGACCGGGGCGAGGCACCGAGCCGCAGCTCCGGGGACTCACGGGTGGCGGTCACCAGGTCCACCGCGTACTGCTTGACCGGGTCGGCGACGTGTACCTCCCGGACGGTGGCGATCAGCCGCCGTACCCCCGCCGCGTCGGAGACCGGCTGCAACTGGTGCACCGGACCTGCCGCGCCGTGCCCGTCGAGCATGGCCAGCTCGGCGCTCGGGTCGGGGTAGCCCATCGCGATCCGGGCGGTGAACCGGTCCCGCTGCGCCTCCGGCAGCGGGTAGGTGCCCTCCATCTCGATCGGGTTCTGGGTGGCGATCACCATGAACGGCGTCCGCAGCTCGTAGGTGGTGCCGTCGACGGTGACCTGTCGCTCCTCCATGCATTCGAGTAGCGCGGCCTGGGTCTTCGGGGACGCCCGGTTGATCTCGTCGCCGACCACCAGGTTGGCGAAGACCGCGCCCGGTTTGAACTCGAAGTCGTGGTTGTCCTGGTTGTAGACGCTGACTCCGGTCACGTCGCTGGGCAGCAGGTCCGGGGTGAACTGGATCCGGCGTACGGAGCAGTCGATCGACCTGGCCAGCGTCTTGGCGAGTTTGGTCTTGCCGACTCCGGGAACGTCCTCGATCAGGAGGTGTCCCTCCGCGAGCAGGACGGCGAGTGCCAGCCGAACCGTGGCGGTCTTGCCCTCTATGACCTGATCTATGTTGGCCACGATGGCGTCGGACACGGCGCGGAACTCGTCATGGGGCATCGGAGCACCCAGATCGTCCCAGCTGTCTTGGGTCACGATCCTCCTCCTCGTCGTACGGCGTCACGCGGGTCGGTCGCTCCGGCCGCCCGCCGTCGGTCAGGTGGGGGACCGTCGTCTCCCGCCGCAGGGACCCCACATGCCTCTCAGGCTATCCATCTTTCGCAGGTCCGCCATCCACAGGACGGCGTGGTCTGCTCACCCGCCCCTGCTCACCGTGGGCGACCCGGTCGTGGACGGACGGTCCGGGCATCGCGCGGGAGCGGACCGGGCGGCACCCGCTCCCACCGGGAGTACGGGCCGGTGACCGGTCCGGTTCAAGTGCCCACCCGGACCACTCGCCCCGCCCCGACCGACACCACCCGCCGGTGTGAACTCGCCGGGCGGCCGGGTAGGACCGGTATTTCCCGGGTAGTCGGCGACGCCAGCGGTGACCAGGCCAGATAGTCGGGCCGGGCCGACCGGTACGTGCAACCGGAGGGAGCTGGATGTCCACAGCCGGCTACATCGTGACCGTCGTCGCCGTCTGGGTGCTCTCCGGGATCGTAGCGGTGGCGGTGTTCATCACCCGGCACGGCCAACGCGCCTGGTACTGGTATCCGTTGGGCGCCGTGCTCGGACTGCTCTTCGTCCCGATCGCGGTGGAGCGCGGATCGCGACCGACGGGGCGGTTGGAGACCCGCCCGGCATCGGCCGACACCGGGCCGAGTGCACCCGGCACCGGGCCCCGGGTGCTGGTCGGCCTGGACGGCTCCGCCGACTCCGAGCACGCCCTGCGTACGGCGCACCGGGTGCTCGCCGGTCGCGCCAGCGAGCTGATCCTGACCACCGTGGTCGACGTCGCCGCGGTCGAGCGGGGCGAACGCACCGCCGAAGAGGTCGACCAGCTGGACCGGGCGCGGGACCTGCTCACCGATCGGGCGGCCCGACTGCGCCGCGCCGACGGGCCGCCCCTGCCGAGCAGCATCGAGATAGTCACCGGCCGGCCCGCCCGGGCCCTGCTGGATGTCGCGCGGGCTCGCGACGTGGACATGATCGTGGTCGGGCGGCGGGGCAGTGGACTGTCCAACCGGCTGCTCGGCAGCGTCGCCGACCAGGTGCTCCGGGACGCCACCCGGCCGGTGCTGCTGGCCGCCAGCGAGGACGGTTGAGGTGCGACCGGCGACCGTCGACCGGTGCCGGGCCGGTCCGTACGCCCGGACCACCGCCGCGGCGAGGGGTGCCCGTTGACGATGGTCGCGGTGCTGGCCCTGTTGATCGGGCTCGCCGCCGCCGTACCACTGCTCACCCGCTCGCTCGGCCGCGACGCCGGCTACCCGCTCGCGGTCGGCTACCTGTTGGGTTGCGGGCTGCTCGCCTCCCGGCTGCCGGTGGTGCTGGACAACGGCGCGGTCGGGGTCTCCGCGCGCTGGCTGCCGTCGCTGGACATCGCGTTCGCGCTGCGGCTCGACGGCCTGGCGATGGTCTTCGGGCTGCTGGTGCTCGGGGTCGGCGCGCTGATCATGATGTACTGCCCGCGCTACCTCGCCCCGCACCGCCCGTGCGCCGCGCTCTACACGCTGCTGACCCTGTTCACCGTGGCGATGCTCGGCCTGGTCTTCGCCGCCGACACCGTACTGCTGTTCCTGTTCTGGGAGCTGACCACGGTCTGCTCATTCTTTCTGATCGGTCTGGCCAGTCCGGCGGCGGCCCGCCCCGCAACCCGGGCGTTGCTGGTCACCGCCGGTGGCGGCTTGGCGCTGCTGGCGGCGGTCGTGGTGATGGTGGTCGCGCTGGGCACCAGCGACCTGACCACCATCCTGGCCTACCCCGACCGGCTGCTCGGCTCGCCGGTCGCCTGGGTGGTCGGTGGGCTGCTGATCGTCGCGGCGTTCACCAAGTCCGCGCAGTTCCCGTTTCACTTCTGGCTGCCCAGCGCGATGGTGGCGATCACCCCGGTCAGCGCCTACCTGCACGCCGCGACGATGGTCAAGGCCGGGATCTACCTGCTGATCCGGTTCTCGCCGATCTACGCCGAGCAGGCTGCCTGGACCATCGTGCTGGTCCTCGGCGGGCTCGGCACCGCGCTGGCGGGTGCGTTCCTCGCGCTGCGCCAGCACGACCTGAAGGCCATGCTGGCGTACTCGACGGTCAGCCAGCTCGGGCTGCTGGTCGGGGTTATCGGGGTCGGCACCCCGGCGGCGCTGGCCGCCGCGGTGCTGCACACCGTCGCGCACGCGTTGTTCAAGGCCACCCTGTTCATGCTCGTCGGCATCATCGACCGGGAAGCCGGCAGCCGGGACATCCGACAGCTCTCCGGCCTGCGCCACGTGATGCCGGTGACCGCCACCCTGACTGGGCTGGCCGCGATGTCGATGGCCGGCCTGCCGCCGTTGCTCGGCTTCGTCAGCAAGGAGGCGATCTTCGATGCGTTGATCAAGACCGGGGTCGATCCGTGGCTCAGCCCGTCGGCCGAGGTACTGGCGGTTTCGGCGTCGGCCCTGACCTTCGCGTACGGCGCCCGGATCGTCTATGAGACCTTCGCCGGACCGCCGCGACAGCCGGAGCTGTACGAGCCAGCGTGGACGTTTCTCACCCCGGCGGCGATCGCCGCGCTGCTGAGCCTGCTGCTCGGCCCGGCGGCCGCGCTGCTCGGCCCGTTGATTGACCAGGCGACCGAAAACGCGTCCCCCGGCGGCGATCCGCCGTACGTGGCGTTCTGGCACGGCTTCAACCCGGCACTGGCGTTGTCGGCGCTCACCGTGCTGGCTGGTACGGCCCTGTTCATCGCCCGCAGCCGGGTCGACCAGCTGGTGCAGTCGGTCCGGCTGCCGCCCGCCGGGGCGGTCACCTTCGACCGTTGCTACGGCGCGCTGCTGAGACTGGGCGGGATCGTCGGCCGGCCGACCCGCTACGACTCGCCGGCCGCCCATCTGTTCCGGCCGGTGCTGCTGCTGGTGCTGCTCGGGGCGGCCGGCAGCGCCGCGCTGGGATCGATGCCGCCCTGGCCGGCCGCAAGCGCGGCGGCCGGCGACTGGCCGCTGTTGGTGCTGCTGGCGGTGGCCCTGGCCGGGATCGTGCTGGCCAGGTCGGCGCTCGCGGCGGTCGGGCTGCTGAGCCTGGTCGGTCTGATGGTCGCCACCTGGTTCCTGCTCGCCGGCGCGCCGGACGTGGCGCTGACCCTGATGCTCGTCGAGGTACTGACCGCAGTCGTCACGATGCTCGTCCTGCGCCGGCTGCCGGCCCGGCTGCCGGGCGCCGGGCGCCAGCCGGTCAGCTTTTTCGCCGCCGCGCTGGCCGTCGCCGCCGGGGCCGTCGCGGTGGCCGCGACGGTCGGGCTGACCGGTCGTCGTGACCTGTCCGCCCCAGGGGACTACTTCCTGCGGACTGCGAAACCGGCGACCGGGGGCGGCAACGTGGTCAACGTGATCCTGGTCGAGTTCCGGGCGTTCGACACCCTCGGTGAGGCGACCGTCCTCGTCGCCGTGGCACTCGGGCTGGTCGGGCTGTTCCGGACCGCCGGACGCGGCGTCGTCGGCGGGCCTGGCGCCGCTGGCGGGCCTGGCGGCACCGCTGGGCGCGGCCGCACCGGAACCGGCCCGGCCGTACCGGATCCGGTGCTCCGGTTCGCGCACCGACTGCTCACCCCGGTGATGCTGGTGGTCTCGGCGTGGCTGTTCCTACGCGGCCACGACGAGCCCGGCGGCGGCTTCGTCGCCGCGCTGGTGGCCGGGATCGCGGTCGGGCTCGGCCAGCTGGCGTACGTGGCGTACGCCGGCCGCTCACCGATGACGGCCGGCCGGCTGCGGCCCCGGCCGCTGCTCGCCGCAGGGCTGCTGACCTGTCTCGGGATCGGCCTGTCCGCGCTGCTGGCCGGTGAGCCGTTCCTGACGCCGTCGCCGGGACTGAAACTGTCGGTGCTCGGCTTCTCGGTGTCCCTGGTGACCTTCTTCGACCTCGGCGTCTATCTGATGGTGTTGGGCCTGATCACGGCGGCGGTACGGCGGCTCGGCACGGTGGTCCCGTCGGACGCTGGCGTCGCATCGGACGCGCCGGTCCCGCCGGACGCGGCGGGGGTGCGGGCACCGTGACCGTCGCGTTGGTGATCGGCCTGCTCACCGCGGCCGGCGTCTATCTGATCCTGCACCGCGGCCTGATCCGGGTCGTCATCGGCTTCGTCCTGCTCGGCCACGCCGTCAACATCCTGCTGCTCGCCTCGGGCGGGCTGTGGCGCCGGCAGCCGCCGTTCGGCGACATCGACCCGGCGGCGACGGCCGATCCGCTGCCCCAGGCCTTCGCGCTCACCGCCATCGTGATCACCTTCGGCATCACGATCTTCCTGCTCGCGCTCGCGGTGGTCGACCGGCCGCGGCCGGGCCGACCCGACTTGGAGCTGGGCGAGGCCGGTCCGGACGGCAGGGACGGTCCGGACGGCGCGGCGGGACCGGAGCCGGAACCCGGCCCGGAGCCGGTGCTGACCGAGCCACGGTCGATGTCCGACCAGGTCGCCGAACACGGTCGGACAGCGGCCGGCGGCGACACCGGGGAGCTGCCCCGATGAATGCGCCGCTGCCGCTGGTCGGTCCGATCGTGCTGCCACTGGTAGTGGCCGGACTACTGCTGGCCGTGCCGCGTCGGTTGACGCTGCACCGGATCGGCTGGCTGGGTACCGGCGCGGCTGTGCTCGCCCAGGGCGGTACGCTGCTGGCCGCGACCCGCCGTGGTGAGGTGCTGACCGAACGGATCGGTGGCTGGCCGGCCGGCTTCGCGATCACCCTGGCGGCGGACACCTTCAGCGCGCTGATGGTCACGGTCGTGGCGCTGGTCGTGCTGCTGTGCGGGGTCTTCGCCATCGGTTCCGGGGACGACCGACGGCCGTACCTGGTCCCACTGGCGCTGATGACGAGCGCCGGCGCGTTCGGGGCCTTCCTGACCGCCGACCTGTTCAACCTGTTCGTGCTGATCGAGGTCATGCTGGTGCCGTCTTACGTGCTGCTGACCGCCGGCGCCGGCCGGGAGCGGACGGTGGCCGGTCGGATCTACGTGACCGTCAATCTGCTGGCGTCCACGATCCTGCTGGCCGGGGTGGGGCTGGTCTACGCCGTCGCCGGCACCGTCGATCTCGGCGAACTGGCCGGGGCGGCCGGCCGCGACGGCGCGTTGGCCCTCGCCGGCACCGTGGTGCTGCTCGCCCTGGCGGTGAAGGCCGCGGTGGTGCCGCTGCACGGCTGGCTGCCCCGCAGTTACCCGTACGCGCCACCGGTGGTCACCGCGCTGTTCTCCGGCATCCTCACCAAGGTCGGCGGGTACGCGATCGTCCGGATCGTGGCGGTGGTCTACGACGGCGCGGTCGACTACCGGTGGGTGATCGGGCTGGCCGCCGCCGTGACCATGGTGATCGGCGTCCTCGGGGCGCTCGGCGAGACCACGATGCGTTCAGTGCTCGCGTTCCACATGGTCAGCCAGATCGGCTACCTGCTGATCGGGCTGGTGGTGTTCAGCCCGGCCGCACTCACCGCGGCGATCTTCTTCCTGGTGCAGTACATCCTGGTCAAGGCGGCGCTGTTCCTCTGCGCCGGTGCGGTGGTGGTCGGCTACGGCACCGATCGGCTGGACCGGCTCGGTGGGCTGGCCACGGCGCACCGGCTGCTCGCCCTGGCCTTCATCGGCGCGGGGCTGTCGCTGGCCGGGATGCCGCCGTTCTCCGGATTCCTGGCCAAGTTCCTGCTGCTGCGGGCCGCGGTCGCCGACGGCAACTATCTGATCTTCGCGGTCGCGGTGCTGGTCAGCCTCGGGACACTCATCTCGATGATCAAGATCTGGGATCTGGCGTTCTGGGGCGAACCCGCGCCCGCACCCCCGGACCCGGCCGGCCACCCGCCCGCCCGCACCACCGACGACGTACCGCCGCGGATCGCCACCTGGCTGACCGGGCCGGCGGTGCTGCTCGCGGCCCTCACCCTGCTGCTGGGGTCGGCCGCGCAGCCCCTGCTCGGTCTGGCGGCCACCGCAGCCGACGGACTGATCGACCCGAGTGCCTATGTAGAGGCGGTGACCGGACGGTGACCAGACGAACGCGACGGACGGAAGAGCCCCGTACCGGCCAGGTGGAGAGCCGCACCGGCCGGCGAGCCGGCGGTGGCCGGGCCGGCAGGCCGCGCCGGGGGCCGGTCCGGACGCTGCTGCACTGGCCGGTCCGGACGCTGCGCCGGGCCGGCCGGGTGCTGGGCTTTGTCGGCTACTTCACCGGTCGTCTGGTGGTGGCGAACGTGGTCGTCGCCCGGGAGATCGTCACGCCGGGCAGCGGGCTGTCGCCGGGGATCGTCGAGTTCCCGCTGCGGACCCGGACCGGCACCGAGATGGTGCTGATGGCGCTGGCCGTCGGACTGACCCCGGGCACACTCACCGTGGCGGTCCGGCCGCAACCGCCGACCCTGTTCGTGCACGGTATGCATGCCGAGGACCCGCAGCGGTTCCGTGCCGAACTCGCCCGGCTACAGGACCACCTGCTGCCCGCCGCGCGCCCGGTCGACGCGGTCGACGCGGTCGACGCGGTCGAGCCGGTCGACCCGGCCGACCAGCCGGGGGGAGCCCGCCGGTGACCGGACTCGACCTCGTTCTCGCCGTCCTGGCCCTGGCGATGGCGACGGCGATCATCCGTCTGGTGATCGGCCCGACCGACGCCGACCGTGCCGCCGCCGTCGACTTCGGCTTCTTCGTCTTCATCGCCGGGGTGGCGGTCCTCGCCGCCCGGCTGCGGATCGCCGAACTGCTCGACATCGTGCTGACCGCGACCCTGGTCGGGTTCCTCGCCACGGTCGCGCTCGCCCGCCTGGTGCATCGGAGGAGCCGGTGACCGGCTGGAACGTGCTCGCCGGGGTACTGCTCGGTGCGGGCACCCTGCTGATCGGGATCACCGGGCTCGGCATGCTACGGCTGCCCGACGTCTACAACCGGATGAACGCGGTGGCGAAGGCGGCCAGCCTGGGCCTGGTGCTCATCCTGCTCGGCGTGCTGACCCTGCTGCCCAGCCCACGGACCGCGGCGGTGGTGACCCTGGCCGTGCTGCTGCAGGTGGTCACCGCGCCGGTCGGCGGGTACGCGCTGGCCCGGGCGGCCTACCTGTCCGGTGCGCCGATGAGCCCGCAGAGCAGGTTCGACGCCCTCGCCGAGCAGGGCGAGAGACGGCCGGGCGCGGTGCCGGAGGGACCGGGGGAGGCCAGCCGACCGTAGCCGTCGCCGTAGCCGTCGCCGTCGCCGCCGCCGTCGCCGTCGCCGGAGGCGGCGGTGAGGGCGGTCCACCTGGTTCTCCGACCCGGAGTACACTGGCGCCATGGCCGGCGCCTTCCTGCTCCTTCTCCGGCCGTGCTGACCCACCAGGCCGCCTGATCGGCGCAGCGGCCGTCCGGCGGCGGCAGCACGGCGACCCCTCCTGTGGAGGGGTTTTTTCATGCCCACGACCAACACATCACAGCCCACAACCGACCCTGAGGTGGCGACCGACGATGAGCGAGGCAGTCGAGACCGCGGCGGACACCCCACCGTTCCGGTACACCGCCGCGATGGCCGGCGAGATCGAGCGACGGTGGCAGCAGCGGTGGGAACGTGACGGCACCTTCCACGCGCCCAACCCGGTCGGCCCGCTGGCCGACCCGGCCCACCCGCGCGCCGACGCCGAGAAGCTCTTCCTGCTGGACATGTTCCCGTACCCGTCCGGCGCGGGGCTGCACGTCGGCCACCCGCTGGGTTTCATCGGCACCGACTGCTACGGCCGCTACCAGCGGATGGCCGGCCGCAACGTGCTGCACGCGATGGGCTTCGACGCCTTCGGCCTGCCCGCCGAGCAGTACGCGGTGCAGACCGGACAGCACCCGCAGACCACCACCGAGGCCAACATCGAACGGTACCGGGCCCAGCTGCGGATGCTGGGGCTGGCCCACGACGACCGGCGGTCGGTGGCCACCACAGACGTGGAGTTCTACCGCTGGACCCAGTGGATCTTCCTGCAGGTCTTCAACTCGTGGTACGACACCGAGGCCGGCAAGGCCCGGCCGGTCAGTGACCTGATCGCCGCGTACGAGTCGGGTCGGCGCGCCACCCCGGACGGACGTGCCTGGTCCGAGCTGACCGACCGGGAACGCCGCGAGCTGGTCGACGCGCACCGGCTGGCGTACGTCTCCGAGGCGCCGGTCAACTGGTGCCCCGGTCTGGGCACCGTGCTGGCCAATGAGGAGGTCACCGCCGACGGCCGGTCCGAGCGGGGCAACTTCCCGGTCTTCAAGCGCAACCTGCGGCAGTGGATGATGCGGATCACCACCTACGCCGACCGGCTGCTGACCGACCTGGACCTGCTGGACTGGCCCGAGCCGATCAAGCTGATGCAGCGCAACTGGATCGGCCGGTCCACCGGTGCCCACATCGTCTTCCCGACCGACGCCGCCCCGATCGAGGTCTTCACCACCCGACCGGACACCGTCTTCGGCGCCACCTACATGGTGCTGGCTCCCGAGCATGCCCTGGTCGACGAGCTGGTGCCGACCGCCTGGCCGGCGGGCACCCGGCCGGCGTGGACCGGCGGACACGCCACCCCGGCCGAGGCGGTCGAGGCGTACCGCAAGCAGGCGGCCGGGCGCACCGACGCCGAGCGGCAGGCCGAGACCCGCGACAAGTCCGGCGTCTTCGTCGGCGCGTACGCCACCAACCCGGTCAACGGCGCCCGGCTGCCGATCTTCATCGCCGACTACGTACTGGCCGGCTACGGCACCGGGGCGATCATGGCGGTGCCGGCGCAGGACGAGCGGGACTGGGACTTCGCCGAGGTGTTCGACCTGCCGATCGTGCGGACCGTGACGCCGCCGGCGGACTTTACCGGCAAGGCGTACACCGGTGACGGACCGGCGATGAACAGCGACTTCCTGAACGGTCTGGGCGTGACCGAGGCCAAGGAGCGGATCATCGCCTGGCTGGAGGCGGGCGGCCACGGCCGGGGCGCGGTCACCTACCGGCTGCGGGACTGGCTGTTCAGCCGGCAGCGCTACTGGGGCGAGCCGTTCCCGATCGTGTACGACGAAACCGGGCTGCCGATTCCGCTGCCGGAGGAGATGCTGCCGCTGGAGCTGCCGGAGATCGACGACTTTTCGCCGCGTACCTTCGACCCTGACGACGCCGCATCCGACCCGGAGACCCCGCTGTCGCGAGCCGCCGACTGGGTCGAGGTGGAGCTGGACCTGACCGGGGTGCCGGGTGCGCCGGCCGGCCGGCGGCGCTACCGCCGGGAGACCAACACGATGCCGCAGTGGGCCGGCTCCTGCTGGTACGAGCTGCGCTACGCCGACCCGGCCAACAGCGACGCCTTCGTCGACCCGGCCAACGAGCGGTACTGGATGGGTCCGGCGTCGTCGGCCGACTGCGGCGGTGTCGACCTGTACGTCGGCGGGGTCGAGCACGCCGTGCTGCACCTGCTGTACGCCCGGTTCTGGCACAAGGTGCTGTTCGACCTGGGGCACGTGTCCAGCGTCGAGCCGTTCCGCCGCCTGTTCAACCAGGGCTACATCCAGGCATACGCGTACACCGACGCGCGCGGCGCGTACGTCGACGCGGCGGCGGTGACCGAGCGCGACGGCGGCTGGTTCCACGGCGACACCGCGGTCAACCGCGAGTACGGCAAGATGGGCAAGAGCCTGCGCAACGTGGTCACCCCGGACGAGATGTGCGAGGCGTACGGCGCCGACACGTTCCGGGTGTACGAGATGTCGATGGGCCCGCTGGAGGTGTCCCGCCCCTGGGAGACCCGGGCGGTGGTCGGCTCGTACCGGTTCCTGCAGCGGGTGTGGCGGGCCCTGGTCGACGAGCAGTCCGGGGCGTCCCGGGTGACCGACGACCCGGCCGACGACGAGCTGCGCCGGTTGACGCACCGGGTGATCGACGGCGTCCGGTCGGACATGGACGGGCTGCGGTTCAACACCGCGATCGCCAAGCTGATCGAGCTGACCAACGCGTTGACCCGGCTGCCGGCCACCCCCCGCGAGGTGGCTGAGCCGCTGGTGCTGATGCTGGCCCCGTTCGCCCCGCACGTCGCCGAGGAGCTGTGGCAGCGGCTCGGCCACACCGGTTCGCTGACCTACGCCGACTTCCCGTCGGCCGACCCGGCGCTGCTGCGGGCCGCGTCGGTGACCTATCCGGTGCAGGTGGCCGGCAAGGTCCGGGGCCGCGTCGAGGTGCCGGCCGAGGCCGCCGAGGACGAGGTACGGGCCGCCGCGTTGGACGCCGTCGCCGAGCACCTGGCCGGCCGTACGCCGCGCAAGGTGATCGTGGTCCCGGGCCGAATGGTCAGCGTGGTCCCGTGACCCGCAGCGCCGCGCGGTCCGCCCGGACCGCGCGGCGCCAGCGCAGCAGCAGCACGACGGTGGCCGCCGCACCCAGGCCGGCGGGCGCGGCGGCCAGCCAGTTGATCTCACCGGGGGCGACCACCGCCGCGCCGATCACCGCGTAGCCGACCGCGGTCGGCGCCGACGCCAGCACGCTGCCGATCAGGAACGGGACCAGCCGGGCACCGGTGGTGCCGTAGCCGTAGCTGACCATGCCGAACCCGCTGATCGGCAGCAGCCGGACCATGATCACGCCCAGCACGCTCTGGGTGGCGAACCAGCGGTCCAGCCGGGCCAGCCGTAACCTGATCCGGTCGGCTCGCCCGGCCAGGCCGGCCGGCGGGGCCGCCATCGAGGTCCGGCTGACGACGTACTCCCGGCCGAGCCACCGTCCGACAACGAAGCCGATCAGCGCAGCCAGCGCGGCCGCGGCGAGGCTGTAGCCGGCACCCGCCACCGGGCCGAACAGCGCTCCCCAGGTCAGGGTGATGAACGTGCGGGGGACCAGCACGGTCAGCAGCAGCGCGCCGCCGACCACGGCCAGCACCGGACCGGCCGCTCCGAGCTGGTCGGGCAGCCCGGTCAGTGCCGCCAACTCGGGCCGGGGAGCCAGCAGCACCAGCAGGGCGCAGCCACCGATCAGGGTGAGCAGGGCCGCGAACCGGGCCACCGCCGGCTCGCGCAGTGCCCGGCCCAGCCGCCTCACGTGCGGATCGCGGCCGTCCGTTCGGCCCGCAGCCGGTCGGCCCACAGGTCGTTGAGCGGCGGCAAGCTGGCCGCGCCGATCGCCCAGCGCAGCAGCAGATCCGCCAGCGCCGGGTTGCGGGCCAGCGCCGGGCCGTGCGCGTAGGTGCCCAGGATGTTGCCCCGCCAGGCGCCCTCGCTGGTCCCGTCGTTGCCGACCCCGGCGGTGACCCGGGCCAGCGGCGAGACGCCGTTGCCGAGATGGGTGCGCCCGCCGTGGTTCTCGAAACCGCTCAGCGGTGGTACGCCGAGCCGCGGGTCGATGTCGCCGGCGAGTTCGCCGACCGCCCGGCTCGGTCCCCGGTCGGAGTACAGGTCCAGCAACTCCAGGCCGGTGCACTGGGTGCCCTTGGCGAAGAACGAGGTGCCCAGCAACTGGTAGCCGGCGCAGACCGCGAAGATCACTGAGCCCTGGTCGACCGCGCGGTGCAACCCGGTGTCGGCCCGTAGCCGCTGGGCGGCCAGCGCCTGCGGGCCGTCCTCGCCGCCGCCGATCAGGTAGATGTCGGCCGACTGCGGCACCGGCTGGTCGGAGCGGATCTCGGTGAGCTCCACCGGTATGCCGCGCTGCTGGGCTCGACGGGCCAGGATCAGCAGGTTGCCCCGGTCGCCGTAGGTGGACAGCAGGTCGGGGTAGATCCAGACCAGGCGGAGCACGCTGGGCCCGCCGATCGACGGGCCGGTGGCCGGAAATGACTCAGTTGACACGGTCCAGCTCCGCTCGGATGTCCTGGAATGCGGTGTAGTTCGCGATGACCTCCAGTCGGCCGGGCGGCACCGAGGCGATCGCCGCGTTGAGCGACGGGACGTGCAGGAACGGCACGTCGTTGACCTCCAGCCGGACGGCGAGGTCGAAGGCGCGGTCCCCGGTGATCAGTACCTGGCGGCCGCGCAGCGGCGAGAAGTCGACATCGAACAGCCAGGAGGTGTCCAGTCCGTCGGGGTCGCGGGCGTTGATCGACAGCAGTGTCGGTGCCTGATCAGCCATGTCGAACGCCTCCAGCCAACTGGCCGGGTTCTTGGCCAGCAGCAGCCGGATGGTCCGCCCGTTGCGGACCACCTGCGCGTACCGGCCGGCCACCGAGGTGACCACCGCCAGCCGGGACACCGCGGCCACCGGGCGTACGCCGAACTCGGCGGCCACCGCCAGCGCGGTGGCGGCGTTGCCGATGTTGACCTGCCCGGGCAGTTGCAGCGTCACCTTGTGCCAGGCGCCGCTCGGGTCGATGACACCGTCCTCGTCGACCACCCACTCCGGGTCGGGCCGGCGCAGCGGGCAGCCGGCGCACCACCACTGGTTGTCGGAGCGTTCGATCGCCGAACCGCACTCCGGGCAGACCCACGAGTCGTCGTGCCAGCGCTGCCCGGCACTGAACCAGGAGACCGAGCCGGCGGTCGCGGCCGCCCACACCACCATCGGGTCGTCGGCGTTGGCCACCACCTTGATCTCGGGATGCTCGGCCAGCGCCACCTGCCACAGCTGGGCCATCATCGCCACCTCCTTAGCCCGGTCCAGCTGGTCCCGAGAGAGGTTCAGCAGGGCGACCACCCGGGGGCTGGTGGCCTCGAGTACCTGAGCCAGGTAATGCTCGTCCACTTCGAGCACCGCGTACGGCGTGGTGCCGGCCTTGGCCAGCGCGGAGGTGTGCCCGGTCGGCATGTTCGCGCCGTACGAGTTCGTCGCGACCCGGCCGAGTACGCCGACCGCCGCCGCGGCGAGCCGGGTGGTGGTGGTCTTGCCGTTGGTGCCGGAGACCAGCGCGACGGACCGCCCGGCGGCGAGATGCGCCAGCAGCTCCGGATCGATCTTGAGGCCGATCCAACCGCCGATCACCGACCCGTCACCTCGCCCAGCGGCCCGCGACAGCGCCGCAGCGGTGCGGGACACCGAGCTTGCCACCTTCGCCCGCAAGGGCATCTTCGCGTCCGTCACGCGAGCGAGGTTACCGGACCCTGTCCGGCGCCGATCGACGCACGGACGCGTTGGTACGGTCGACGACCGATGAGTAGCTCAACGGTCGCCACCGCGCTGCGGGCGTTGGCCGAGCTGGCGCCCGCCGCACCCGAGCGGATGTTGGACGTGACCCGGGGCGGCCAGCCGCTGCTCTGGCTCGCCGATCCGGACCGGCACCAGCGTGATGCCGCCACCGACCGGTTGGCCGCGGTCGACCTGTTGCACCGCGACGAGCGGATTCTGCGACGCGGCCTGGGTCTGGTCGTCGGCACCGTCGAACGGGACGGGGTCCGTCGCCGGGTCCGGCTGCCGTTGCTGTCCGAACCGGTCCGGTTGGAGCGTGCGCTGCGTGGTTACCGGGTGGTGTCGGCCGGGGAGTTGGAGCTGACCTCCCTGGTCACGGATCGCGCCGTGGCGGCGAACCTGGAATCGGTGCCGGGTCTGGGCGGGCCGGGTTGGCTGACGGCGACCGGGACGCAGGCATGGCTGGCGGTGCTGTTCACCGTCCGGGATGTCTACGGGGTGGCGCTCGCCGACGGACTACGGGCCTGGGCCGGCCGGGACCTGACCGGCACCGCGCTGGCGGCGGTCTACCAGCCGACGCCGACCGGCGCTGGCGGCGGTGCCGGCGAAACAACGGCGGGGTATGCAGCCACGCCCGACGCCCGGTTCGACGCCGCTGCGGTCGAGTCGCCGTTGCCGCTGACCGCCGCCCAGTCGGACGTGGTCCGGCGGGTCCGGCGGGAACGACTCACCGTCGTGTCGGGTCCGCCGGGCAACGGCAAGGGCCACACCGTGGTGGCCGCCGCCCTGGACACGGTCGACCGGGAGACCGGCCTAATCCGGCTAGCCCTGGAGACCGAGGAACTGGCCGCCGCAGCTACGTCGTGGGAGCCGCTGCTCGGTGCGCTGTCACTGACCGCACCGGGCGCGTTCGCCGCACCCGGGATGGACCTCGCCGGTGCCGCGCGCCAGGTCCGGCTGGCACGCGGCGCGGGCTGGAACTGGCGGACGAGGTGGCTGCGGCGGGCCGCCCGTCGCTGGCTGCGGCGTCGGCTCGGTGTCGCCGTCGACCTCGCCGGGGACACCGACGGTGCGTTGGACCAGGTCGCCGATGCGGTTGAGGCGGCCCGGGCGGTGGCGGCTCGGGCTCGGCTCGCCGCTGCGGGCGGCACTGATCTGGCGGCGTACTGGGACCGGCTCGATGAGGCCGACCGGGAGCTCGCCGAACGGGTCGCGACCGCGATGCGGGACCGCGCCGGCAGCGAGCGTCGATGGGATCCGGCGGCCCGGCGCAACGCCGGGGCGTTGGCGAGCTGGTCATCCTTGACGAGGCCTCGCACAGCGACCAGATCCGGGCTGCCCCGGCGCTGGCCCGGGCCCGTCGGGCGCTGGTCGTCGGTGACCCACGGCAGTTGCGCTTCGTTTCCTTCGTCGCCGACGTGGACGTGGCCGACACGCTCGACCGACACGGTCTGGACGACCGGCTCGACGTCCGCCGGGTCAGCGCCTTCGATCTCGCCGCTGCCAGCGCACCGGTGACCTGGCTCGACGAGCACCGCCGCTGCGTACCGCAGCTGATCGAGTTTGCGGCCCGGCGGTTCTACGCTGACCGGTTCGCGGTCACCACCCGCCACCCGGCGAACGAGTCGATCGACGTGATCGCGGTGCGGCAGGTGGTGTCGGCGGCCACCGTGGACGGGGTGAATACGGCGGGGGTGACCGCCACCGTCGAGGTGGTGCGGGAGCTCGCGACTTCCGGCCGGTCGCAGATCAGCGTCGTCACCCCGTTTCGCGCGCAGGCCGACGCGCTGGAGGCGGCACTGGTCGCAGAATTTCCGGTGGAGCGGATCGAGGAGCTGGGCCTGCGGGTCGGCACCGAGCACACGATCCAGGGCGGCGCGGCCGACACGGTGGTGGCGTCGTTCGCGGCAACCGACGACGATCCGCCGGCCAGGTTACGTTTCCTGGCCGATCCGCACCTTGTTCAATGTCCTGATCACGCGGGCGCGCCGGCAGTTGGTGGTGGTGACCTCGCTGACCGCCGCCGACGGCCTGGTAAGGGAGTCTCTGCGGTACGCGCGCCAACCGCCGCCGGCGGTGCCGTGCGGTGGCGTGGCGACCACCGCCGGGGTCAGCGGTTGGGCTGAACAGCTCGGTGCCCGGCTGACCGAAAACGGCGGCGTGGTGCGGTTCGACTACCCGGTCGGACGGTGGACGGTGGACATCTGTCTCGGTGTCGGCGCCGACACCGTCGGTCTCAACCGTGTGGTCCATCCGGACGGTCCGCAAGCGCACCTGGCGCGGCAGCGGGCGTTGCGCCGGGCCGGTTGGGCGTTGGTCGACGCTTTCGCCTCCCGCTGGAACGGTGACCCGGTGCGGGCGGCGCTGGAGATCCTTGCCGGGCAGCGGGCCGCCATTGGGAGCCGACAGCCGCTACCGCGATCGGGAGCGGACAGCCCCTGCCATCGTCGCCGCGGGCGGTGTCGGTGTCCGCGCCGGACGGGAGAGAACGATGTCGCGCTGTCGGAAAGCGGACCGGCGCCCGCCCGCCCTCCACTCGGCACCACCCCCGCTGACGTGCAGTTTTGTCGGAGAGTTGGGCGTGTTTCGGTCGCGATTCTGGTTGCGGGTGGAGGGAAGTGGAGTAGAGTGGGGCGCGATGGCGGGGCCGGGAGGGCCCGCCGGCCCCGGGGGATGCGGCACCGCGAATGCCGTTCATGGGCAAGGGGGGTTGGGCCGTGTTTCTCGGCACCCATACTCCGCGCCTGGACGAAAAGGGCCGGTTGATCCTTCCAGCCAAGTTTCGGGACGAGCTGGCGGGAGGTGTCGTGATCACCAAGGGGCAGGAACGCTGTCTGTACGTGTTCCCGACGCCGGAGTTCCAGCGGATCGCCGAGCAGCTGCGCGAGCAACCGATGACGCACAAGGCGGCGCGGGCCTACAGCCGGGTCTTCTTTGCCAGCGCGCATGACGAGGTGCCCGACAAGCAGGGCCGGGTGACGATCCCGGCGCATCTGCGGGAGTACGCCGGGCTCGGCCGCGACCTCGTGGTGATCGGGGCGAGCAGCCGGGTGGAGATCTGGGACAAGCAGGCATGGGAGACATACCTCTCCGATAGCGAGGACGACTTCGCGGACATCGAAGAGGGGGTGCTGCCCGGCGGACTGTAGGGCAACGGATGATCGACCGCCCGGCTCTTCGTCGGGTGTCGGTGGCTGACGCGAGAGCCGCCGGTCGGCACCGGTCGTCCGACGTACTGCGAGATCTCCAGCCGCTCCCGCACCTGGCGCCACTTCCCCGGCGCCAGGCGCGTGTTTCGAGCACCGGTCCGGCACGGGCGGTGGGCGGGAGTAGAGCGGATGGGGATCTGGCGGTACGACGAGCGGCAACGCAGCAACCGGGCACGGCACGGCAGGCAGGCCACTGGGGGTCGACATGGGGGAGCTTCGCGGTACGCACGTACCGGTGCTGCTCGAGCGGTGTCTCGAGCTGCTCGCCCCCGCGCTGGACCGCGGTGACCGGCCGACCGTGCACGTCGATGCGACTCTCGGCCTGGGTGGTCACGCCCATGCGGTGCTGGCGGCGTTCCCGCTGGTCACCCTGGTAGGGCTGGACCGTGACCGGGAAGCGCTGGCACACGCCCGGGCGAGGTTGGCCGGGTTCGCCGACCGGGTCCATTTGGTCCACGCGGTCTACGACGAGTTGCCCGAGGTCCTTGACCAGCTCGAGCTGTCCGGGGTGGACAGCGTGTTGTTCGATCTGGGGGTGTCCTCACTGCAGCTCGACGCGCCCGAGCGCGGGTTCGCCTACTCCCGGGACGTCGCCCTGGACATGCGGATGGACCAGGGGCGGGGGACCACAGCTGAGGAGATCGTCAACGGCTACCCCCCGGGGGACCTGGTCCGGGTGCTGCGGGAGTACGGCGAGGAGCGGTTCGCCAGCCGGATCGTCTCGGCGATCGTGCGGGAGCGGCAGCGGCAGCCGATCACCTCGTCGACGCGACTGGCTGAACTGGTCGAGTCGGCGGTGCCGGCGGCTACCCGAAGAACTGGGGGAAACCCCGCGAAGAGAACGTTTCAAGCGTTGCGTATCGAGGTAAACGAGGAGCTGGCGGTGCTGCGCAGGGCGCTGCCGGCAGCGCTGGACGCGTTGCACGTCGGCGGACGCATGGTGGTGCTGTCCTACCACTCGCTGGAGGACCGGATCACCAAGCAGACGTTGGCTGGCCGGGCGCGCAGCACCGCACCGGTGGAGCTGCCGGTCGAGCTGCCGGGCACCGGCCCG
Source organism: Micromonospora sp. LOL_013 (assembly GCF_048060315.1). Lineage (NCBI taxonomy): Bacteria > Bacillati > Actinomycetota > Actinomycetes > Micromonosporales > Micromonosporaceae > Micromonospora > Micromonospora sp. LOL_013. The sequence continues at coordinate 80,045 of NZ_JBHMIQ010000010.1, read as the reverse complement.
ACGCTGCGGTTGCTCGGCCGGGGTGCCGAGCAGGCCGGCGAGGCGGAGATCGCGGCCAACCCGCGGGCGGCGTCGGTACGGCTGCGCGCGGCGGAGTACATCGGACAGGCGGCGGTGCGCAGTGCCGGCACCGCCGGGCGGGGAAAGGGTGGGGCCGCCCGCGAACGGCCCCACCCGGGGAGAGCACCACACCGGCCCGACTCGGCGGCGTCCGGGCCATCCACACCGGACGGGATCGCCGGCCGGCGGAGACGTCACGATCGGGGTCGTGACGAGAAGGAGTAGGGGGAGGGGAGATGAACGTCGAGAAGCGCGACCGCTCGGGGCAGGTCGGTCAGCGCGGCGCCCGGGTGGGCGCACCGCGGTCGGGGGGCCGGACCGCGGCGCGGCGCAGCAACCCGTCAGGGGGCTACGTGACCCAGGGCAGCGCGGCGCTGCAGGAGCAGCCCACGACTCAGGACTCGGTCCGGGTCTGGGACAGCTCGGCGGAGCCGGCGCCGCCGCGACTGCGGGTCGCACCGCCGGCACCGGTGTCGGTGCCCCGGGCACCGTTCATCGCGATGATCCTGGTGGTCGTCGTCGGTGGGGTGCTCGGTGTGCTGCTGGTCAACACCAAGATCAACGAGAACGCGGTGCGGATCGGCACGCTGCAGCAGCAGCAGTCGAACCTGGATCTGCAGGAGCAGCAGCTGGAGAAGGAAATCGCGCAGTACGAGGCGCCGAACAACCTGGCCGCCCAGGCTCGCAAGCTCGGCCTGGTCGAGTCCGGTCCGCCAGCGTTCATCCGGCTGCCGGACGGACGGATCATCGGCGTACCGCAGCCGGCCACCGGTGAGCCGGCCATCACCAGCTCGCAGCAGGGGGCGGGGGAGTAAGCCGGGTGGCTGACCGTTCCGATCCGCCGCGCCGGGATCCACGTGGATCCCGGCGCGGCGGCGTCGGTGAACCCGGCCCGATCGGCGGCATCGCCGACGCCCGCGCCTACACCCCCCGGGGTAGGACGGTGCGCGAGTCTGCCGAGCAACGCCGCACCGGCCGCGCCGAACGCAGTCGGGATCCGTTCCGGCCCGCGCTGCAGGTGCTCGACGGGGGTCGGTCCACCAGCGGTCGGCCGCCAGCCCGGACCGGTCCGGCGGACCCCGGCGACCGGGGTACCGGACCACGTCGCGACGCCGACCGGCGGAGCACGTCGCGCCGCGGCGTCGACCCGGACGGGGCAGCGCGGCGCGGAGCCGACTCCAACCGCCACCGGTCGACCACCGGCCATGCCGGGGCGGACGGCAAGTCCCGGCAGGCGTCGTCCGGCTCCGCCCGGCGTGCCCCGGGCCCGGCCCGACAGGGCACCCGGGGCCGCCCACGGCGGCCCGCCACCCTGCCCCGGCTGGCCGACCCCCGGCGCCGGCTGCGGCTGGGCACCTTTCTCACCCTGGCCATGTTCGTGGTGATCGGGATCCGGCTGATCGTGCTGCAGGTCGTTGACGCCCCGGCGTACGCCGACGGCGGCGTCTGGGACCGGATCGGCTCGGTCGTCGTGCCCGCCCCCCGGGGCAGCATCTACGACCGTACCGGCGCTGTGCTGGCACACAGCGTCGCCGCCCGGTTCGTCTACTCCGACCCGGGTCTGGTCGAGGATCCGCACGCGACGGCGGAGGCGCTGTCACCGCTGCTCGGCATCCCCCGCTCCACGCTGCTGGACCGGCTGGTCCCGCAGACCCGCGAGGACGGGCAGGAGTCGCGGTTCGAGTTCCTGGCTCGTGGGGTGGACGTCGAGCTTGCCGACCAGGTGATGGACCTGGAACTGGCGGGTATCGGGGTGGACTACGACGAACGGCGCGAGGTGCCCGGCAACGACCTGGCCGCGAACCTGCTCGGCTTCGTCGGTCTGGACATGAACGGCCTGGAAGGCATCGAGGCGCGCTACGACGAGGTGCTGCGCGGGGTGAACGGGCAGCGGATCGCCGAGCAGGGCAACCGCGACCTGCGGTTGGCCGAGATTCCCGGCGGCTACCGGCAGGAGACCGAGCCGCAGCCCGGCAGTTCGCTGGTGCTCACCATTGACCGGGACCTGCAGTACGAGGTGCAACGGATCCTCAGCGCAACGCTGGAGCAGTGCGCCGTCAGTGTGGCCGCTGCGGTGGTGCTGGACCCGCGTACCGGGGAGGTTCTCGCCCAGGCCAGCGAGCCCACCTACAACGCCGCCGACGCGTGGTCCAGCGATCCGTCCGACCGGCAGGACATCGCCACCACGTTCACCGCCGAACCCGGCTCGGTGCACAAACCGCTGGTGCTCGGAGCTGCCCTGGAGGAAGGGCTGATCGGGCCGGACACCACACTCGACCTCGGTCCGACGATCCGCAAGGGCGACACCACCTTCCGGGACACCCGCCCGATCGAGGCGGGTGTCGCGACCAGCCTGGCCGGTATGCTGGCCTACTCGTCGAACGTCGGCACGATCAAGATCGCCGACCAGCTCGGGCCGGAGCGGCTGCACGCGTACCAGCAGGCGTTCGGTCTGGGCAGCCCGACCGGGGTCGGACTACCCGGCGAGGCCAGCGGCAGGGTGCTGCCGCTGGACGAGTGGAGCGCCTCGTCGTACGGGTCGGTGCCGCTCGGGCACAGCGTCGACGCCACCCCGCTGCAGATGGCCGCCGCCTACGCGGCGATCGCCAACGACGGCGTCTACGTACCGCCCCGACTGGTCCGGGAGATCGTTGACGAGCACGGGCAGCGCGCCCCGACCGAGGCGCCGACCACCCGCCGGGTGCTCAGTGCCGACAACGCCGCCGCGCTGCGCATGATCATGGAAGGCGTCACCACCATCCCTGGTGCCACCGGCACCGCGGCGGCGGTCCCCGGATACCGGGTGGCCGGCAAGACCGGCACCGGTCGGCGGATCGTCAACGGCTCCGTCGCCCCCGGTGCGGTGACGTCGTTCATCGGCATGGCGCCGGCCGACGACCCGCGCTACGTGGTCGCCGTGGTGTCGCACACCCCCGGTGGTGGCTGCGGGGACGTCGCCGCCCCAGCGTTTCGCGACATGATGCGCTTCACCCTGCTGCACTACCGGGTACCGCCGACCGGCACCGAGCCACCCGAGTTCGTGGTGCACCCGTGACGCTCCGTGCCCGGGCGACGTGCGGGAGTCACCCGTACGGACGAAACGCCGCGCGATGCGGAGCGACCGGTACGCCGCTGCGCGGGCCCGGACCGCGGACCGGGTAGGGTCTAGCGCCGTGCCCGGCAATCCACGACCCCGCACCAATCGTCCGATTCCGTTCGCGGAGCTCGCCGCGTCGCTGGCGGTGCCGCCACCGACCGCCGCAGCCCCGCTGATCAGCGGAATCACCCACGCCAGCAGCGACGTCAGGCCCGGTGACCTGTACGCCGCGCTGCCCGGAGCCCGCCGGCACGGCGCCGAGTTCGTCGCCGACGCCGGTGCCCGAGGCGCGGTGGCCGTGCTCACCGATCCAGCCGGCGCCCCGGCGGCTGCCGAAGCCGGGCTGCCCGCCCTGGTGGTCCCCGAGCCGAGGACGGTACTGGGCCGGGTCGCGGCGGTCGTCTACGGCGAGCCGACCCGGCACCTGGCCATGATCGGGTTGACCGGCACCGCCGGCAAGACCTCCACCGCGTACCTGGTCGAGTCGGGGCTGCGGGCCGCCGGCCAGTCGACCGGGTTGATCGGTACGGTCGAGACCCGCCTCGGCGACCTGATCGTGCCCAGCATGCGGACCACCCCCGAGGCGACCGATCTGCACGCGATGTTGGCCGTGGCCCGCGAGCACGGCGTGGTTAGCGTGGTGATGGAGGTGTCGAGCCACGCGCTGGTCCTGGACCGGGTCGGCGGTGTGCGGTTCGCGGTCGGCGGCTACACCAACTTCGGGTCGGACCACCTCGACTTTCACGCCGACGCCGCCGATTACTTCGCCGCCAAGGCCCGGCTCTTCGACGGCCGCTGCGCGGTCGAGGTGCTCAATCACGACGACCCGGCCCTGGAGCCGCTGCGTCGTCCACACACGGTCACCTACTCGGCCGCCGGGGACGCCGCCGCCACCTGGCGGGCTGCGGCGGTCAGCGACGACGGCTACCGGCAACACTTCATCGCCCTGGGCCCGGACGGGATCTCCATCGAGGCCGCCGTCGGGCTGCCGGGGCGGCACAACGTGGCGAACGCGCTGCTGGCCATCGCGACCCTGGTCGCGCTCGGCGTCGATTCGGCCACGGCCGCCGCCGGAGTGGCCGACTGCCCCGGCGTACCCGGCCGGTTGGAACAGGTCGCCGCCCCCGGCCCGGTGCTCGGCGTGGTGGACTACGCGCACAAGCCGGACGCTATCGTCGCCGTGCTGACCGCGCTGCGCGGTCTCGCCGACTCCCGGCGGGGCCGGCTGATTTGCGTGATCGGGGCCGGGGGCGACCGGGACCGGGGTAAACGTCCGACGATGGGCGCCGCCGCCGCCCGCGGTGCCGACCTGGTGATCGTCACCGACGACAACCCGCGGACCGAGGACCCGGCGGCGATCCGGGCCGAGGTACGCCACGGGGCCGACGGCGTCGCTGGAGCCGAGGTGGTGGAGGTCGCCGGCCGGCGGGCGGCGATCGACGAGGCGGTCCGGCTTGCCGGGCCCACCGACGTGGTCGCGCTGCTCGGCAAGGGCCACGAGCAGGGACAGGAGATCGACGGCAACGTCCAGCCGTTCGACGACCGGGTGGAGCTCGCGGCGTCACTGACCGCCCGGTTCCCGGCACTGGTGAGGCAGGCATGATCACGATGACGCTGGCCGAGGTGGCCGAGGCGGTTGGTGGGCGGCTGCAGGACGCCGATCCAGCCAGCCGGGTCACCGGCGGGGTGGAGTTCGACTCCCGCAGGATCGGGCCCGGCGGGCTGTTCGTCGCCTTCGCCGGCGAGCGGGTCGACGGGCACGACTTCGCCGGCGCGGCGCTCGCCGCCGGAGCCGTCGCGGTGCTCGGCACCCGCCCGATCGCCGTCGACGGCGGCGCCACCCCGGTGCCGATGGTGCTCGTCGGCGATCCGCTCGACGCGATGGCCCGGCTGGCCCGGGCGGTCCTGGACCGACTGCCCCAGCTGACCGTGATCGGCCTGACCGGATCGTCGGGAAAGACCACGACCAAGGACCTGATCGCGCAGCTCGTCGCCGGGATCGGCCCGACGGTGGCGCCGGCCGGCTCGTTCAACAACGAGCTCGGCCACCCGTACACCGTGCTGCAGGCCGACGCCGAGACCCGGTTCCTGGTGCTTGAGATGGGCGCCCGGGGCATCGGCCACATCCGGCACCTGTGCGAAGTCGCGCCGCCCCGGATCGGCGTGGTGATCAACGTCGGGGTCGCGCACCTCGGGGAGTTCGGTTCGGTCGACGCCATCGCCACCGCAAAGGGCGAGCTGGTCGAGGCGTTGCCGGTTGACGGCGTCGCGGTGCTCAACGCCGACGACCCCCGGGTGCGGCAGATGGCTGAACGCACCGCCGGGCGGGTGGTGCTGGCCGGAGCGGACTCCGCGGCGACGGTGCGCGCCGAGAACGTCACAGTGGATGACCGCGGGAGGGCCGCGTACCAGCTGGTCACCCCGGCAGGGTCGGCGCCGGTGCGGCTAGCGGTGAGCGGCCGGCATCAGGTCGGTAACAGCCTGCTCGCCGCGGCCGTGGCGATCGAGCTGGGGATGTCCGACCCGGCGGAGCTGGCGGCCGGGCTCGGCCAGCTCCGGCTGGTCTCGACTCGTCGGATGGACGTGATCGACCGGGCGGACGGAATCACCGTGATCGACGATTCCTACAACGCCAACCCCGCCTCCACGGCGGCGGCGCTGCGGGCGTTGGTCGATCTCGGCTCGGGGCGACGGACCACCGCGGTGCTTGGCTATATGGCCGAGCTTGGCGAGTACGAGGAGCAGGGGCACGCCGAGGTTGGCAGGTTGGCTGCCGAGCTCGGCGTGCACCGGCTGCTGGTGGTGGGTGAACAGGCCGCGCCGATCCGGCATGGGGCGGCGGCGGTTGCGACGTGGGAAGGGGAGTCGGTGCTGGTCACCGATCAACAGGCGGCGATCGACCTGCTCCGGCGGGAACTCACCGACGGGGACGTGGTGCTGGTGAAGGGCTCGCGGTACCGCACCTGGGAGGTCGTCGACGCGCTGCGCGACGGATCGGCCTCCGAGGGTACGCCGGTGACCGGGGTCGGGGAGGCGACGGCGTGAGAGCGGTCATCGTCGCGGCGGCCGTGGCCTTCCTGGTGTCGCTGTTCGGCACCCCGGTGGCGATCAAAGTCTTCACGCGGCTCAAGGCCGGCCAGCCGATCCGGGCCGAAGGCCCGGTCATGCACCAGGGCAAGAAGGGCACGCCGACGATGGGCGGCGTGGTCTTCATTGTGGCGACGGTGGTCGCGTACGTCGCCGGTCACCTCGCCCTGACCACTTTGCCGGCCCAGCAGATCGCCCAGGTCGGGCCGACCATCACCGCGCTCGTATTGCTCGGCCTGTTGGTCTTCTCCGGGGCAGTCGGCTTTGTTGACGACTTCCTCAAGGTCCGCAAACGCAACAGCGCCGGGCTGAACAAGCGGGGCAAGCTACTCGGTCAGATCCTGGTCGGCGCGGTGTTCGGGGTGATCGCGCTGTACTTCCCGAGCACGATGGTGGACTCCACCGGCGACGCGACCAACACCGAGACGGTCGGCAGCACCACGCTGTCGTTCATCCGCGACATCGACGCCCTCGACGTCGGCAAGGCCGCGTCGGTGGTCATCTTCATCCTGGTGGTGATGGCCACGACCAACGGCGTCAACCTGACCGACGGGCTGGACGGTCTGGCCACCGGCGCGTCGGTGATGGTGCTCGGCACCTACGCGTTGATCGCCTTCTGGCAGTACCGGCACTGGTGCGCCGACCCGAACTACACCGCCCAGTACTGCTACCAGGTGCGCGACCCGCTGGAGATCGCGTTGATCGCTGGTGCGGCAGCCGGAGCCTGTGTCGGTTTCCTCTGGTGGAACACCTCGCCGGCGCGGATCTTCATGGGTGACACCGGCGCGCTCGGGCTCGGCGGGCTGATCGCCGGGATGGCGATGGCCACCAGGACCATGCTGCTGCTGCTGATCATCGGTGGGCTCTTCGTCATCATCACCATGTCGGTGGTGATCCAGATCATCTCGTTCCGCACCACCGGCAAGCGGGTGTTCCGGATGTCGCCTCTGCAGCACCATTTCGAACTGGCCGGGTGGAGCGAGGTCAACATCGTCGTCCGGTTCTGGATCATCGCCGGGATCGGCGTGGCGATCGGCCTCGGCCTGTTCTACAGCGAGTTCCTTGCGGTGATGGGCTAGCCCAGCCGGCCCGCGCCCGTTGCGGCGGCCGGCCCGACACGCCGGCGCGGTGTTGATGTCCGGCCGCCGAGGGCGGCAGCGCCGATGATGGACCGATGGCGACGACAGGTGGCGGCCCGGATGAGCGCTGACTCGGGCCGGTCCGTCACTGATCGGCCTGGCACCGCTGCGGACCGGCCTGTCCCAAATCGGCACGGCCCTGCGGCCCGGCTGGATCCGACCGGCGGACTGGCCGCGTTGCGTGGTCTGCTGGCCCGGCCGCTCGCGTCGTACTATCTGCTGATCTTCAGCAGCGGGCTGCTGCTGATGATCGGCCTGACCATGGTCTTCTCCGCGACCAGCATCAAGGCGTACATCGACGACGGCAGCGCGTTCAGCGTGCTGAGCCGGCAGGCGACCTTCGCGGTGATCGGTCTGGTCGCGTTCTGGATCTGCCAACGGCTGCCGGCAGCAACGTTTCGTAGTCTGGGCATCGTGGTGCTCGGCGCGGCGGTCGCCCTGCTGCTACTGCTCAACGGCCTGCTGCTGGTGTCCACGCTGGCGGGCTGGCAGGCCGCCCGGGTCGGTCCGGTGGAGGCGGAGCTGCTCTGGCTCTACTTCGGTTCCTTCCAGCTGCAACCGTCCGAGCTGGCCAAGCTCGGCCTGGTGCTGTGGGGTGCCGACGTCATCGCCCGCAAGGGTGCCGAGCTGGGTCACTGGCGGGAGTTGGCCATCCCGCTGTTCCCCGCCGTCGGCCTGCTGTTCCTCCTGGTCGGCTACAACGACCTGGGCACCATGCTGTGCATCCTGGCCCTGGTCGTCGGGCTGCTCTGGGCGGCCGGTGTACCGCTGCGGATCTTCGCCACGTTGGGCGCGGTCGGGCTGGTCGGCATCGGCCTGCTGATCGCCGCCGCCTGGCAGGGCGCCGGTTCCGGTGCCCAGGACGCGGACAACTACCGGCTGGCCCGGCTGACATCGTTCTTCACCCCACCGGACCAGTGCGTCGACGACTGCTACCAGGCGCTGCAGGCGAGGTACGCGATCGCGAACGGGGGATGGTTCGGTGAAGGGCTCGGCTCCAGCCGGTTGAAGTGGGGCTACCTGCCGCAGGCCGAGGACGATTTCATCTTCGCCATCGTCGCCGAGGAACTCGGGGTGGTCGGCTGCGTCGTGGTGCTGGCCCTGTTCGCGGTCCTCGCGTACACCGCGTTGCGGATCGCCCGTCGGGTGGACGACCCGTTCCGGCGACTTGCCGCCGCCGCGGCGGCCAGCTGGCTGATCAGCCAGGCGGTGATCAATATATCCGGGGTGATCGGGCTGCTGCCGATCACCGGTATTCCGCTGCCGTTCATCTCCGCGGGTGGCAGCGCGCTGGTGGTGACGCTCGCCGCGATCGGCATGCTGGCGTCGTTCGCCCGGGCCGAACCCGACGCCGCCCGAGCGCTCAACGCCCGTCCGCCGGCCCGCTGGGTGCGACTAGTTTGGGCCCCGCTGCCGCCGATGCCCCGCCAGCGCCACCCGGCCAAGCCGCGGATGACCGGCGTCGGACCGCGGCGGGCCGGCACCGGGCAGCCGGGCGGTCGCGGTACGTCACGGTCGGGTAGCCAGAGCGAATCGGCGCCGCCCCGTGTGCCACGGCGACGGGACGGGCGTTAACGTACCCCCGCGAAGCGCGCATCCGGGTCGACGGGCCCCGTACGCACCGCCCGGCGTGCCGCGTAAGCCGTCGGTGGTCCCGTCGGGTCCGCCGCGCGGCCACCGAGTCGAGCGAGAGGAGATGCTGATGGGTCCGCTGCGATCGGTGGTGCTGGCAGGTGGGGGGTCCGGTGGGCACATCTACCCGCTGTTGGCGTTCGCCGACTGTCTGCGTCGGCACGACCCGAGCGTGCAGATCACCTGTCTCGGTACCCCCAGAGGGCTAGAGAACGAGCTGATTCCGCCGAAAGGGTACGATCTGCGGTTGATCCCCGCACATCAGCTGCCTCGGTCGGTCAACATGGACCTCGTGCGTACACCAGACCGGATGTTCAAGGCCGCCCGCGCCGCCGGCAAGGTCATCGACGAGGTACGGGCCGAGGTGGTGGTGGGCTTCGGCGGGTACGTGTCCGTACCGGCCTACCTGGCGGCGTGGCGTCGTGAGATGCCGATCGTGGTGCACGAGGTGAACGTGCCTCCGGGGGTGGCCAACCGGATGGGTATGAAGTTCACCAAGCACGTCGCGGTGGGCTTCCCACACCAGCCGGGCCAGGCCGAGTCGCTGCGCGACGCCCGGGTGGTCGGAGTGCCGCTGCGCCGATCCATCACCGGGCTGGACCGGGCGGCCACTCGGGAAGCCGCCCGAGCGCACTTCGGGCTGCGGCCGGATCTGCCGACGGTCTTCGTCTCCGGTGGATCCCAGGGTGCCCGGTCGATCAACCTGGCGGTTTCCGGTGCGGCCAAGGAGCTGGCTCGGGCCGGTGTCCAGGTGCTGCACGCGATCGGTGCCCGCAACGAGCCGGTCTCGGTACCCAGTGATCTGCCGGTGCCGTACGTGACGCTGCCGTACCTGTCGGAGATGGAGCTCGGGTACGCCGCAGCCGACCTGATGGTCTGCCGGGGGGGTGCGATGACCTGCGCCGAGGTCGCCGCGATCGGACTGCCTGCGGTCTACGTGCCCTATCCGCACAGCAATCAGGAGCAGAAGCGAAACGCGCTGCCGGTGGTCGAGGCCGGCGGCGGTCTGCTCGTCGATGATGCCGAACTGACCCCGGCCTGGGTGGAGCAGGTCGTGGTCCCGTTGGCCCGCGACCCGCAGCGGCTGGCCGCGATGGGCTCGGCGGCGGCGCAGTACGGTCGCCGCGACGGCGACGAGGCGCTGCTCGACTTCGTCTACGAGGCGGTGTCCCGATGACCCGCACGGGAAGGTGACCACGTGAACATCACCGAGTTCGCCCCCACCGGCACGCTCACCGCCGAGGAGCTGGGGACCGTACACCTGATCGGTATCGGCGGGGTCGGGATGAGCGGCCTGGCCCGCCTGCTGCTGACCAGGGGGATCCCGGTGACCGGCAGCGAACTGCGGGACTGGCCGTCGCTGGCGGTGCTACGGGCGCTCGGCGGCACCATTCACATGAGCCACGAGGAGGCCAATCTCGACGGGGTGGACACGGTGGTCTACTCCACCGCCATCCCGGCCGACCATGTGGAGCTGGCGGCCGCCCGTCGGCGCGGGCTGCGGGTGCTGCACCGGTCGGAGGCCCTTGCGGCGGCAATGACCGGCCGGCGGACCATCGCGGTCGCCGGCACCCACGGCAAGACCACGACCACCTCGATGGTGACCCTGACCCTGCAGCGGGCCGGCGAAGACCCGTCGTTCGTCATTGGCGGCGAGATTTCCGAGGTGGGTTCGAACGCCCACCACGGTACGGGTGAGTACTTCGTTGTCGAGGCCGACGAGAGTGACCGTTCGTTCCTGCTCTACCGCCCGTTCGTGTCGATCATCACCAACATCGACGCGGACCACCTGAACACGTACGGTGATCTGGCCGGGCTCGCTGCGGGTTTCGCCGAGTTCGCCGGGTTGACCGATCCGGACGGGTTCGTGGTGACCTGCGCGGACAACCCCGGGACCCGGCAGCTCACCGAGGCGCTGCGCGACCAGGGTCGGACCGTCTACACCTACGGCGAGTCCGCTGACGCAGATCTGCGGCTGTCCGAGATCACGTCGTCCGCAGCCGGGGTCCGCTATCTGGCCACGCTGGACGGTACGACGCTCGGCGAGATCGCCCTGCCGGTGCCCGGCCGGCATCTCGGGCTCAACAGCGCCGCTGCGGTGCTCACCGCGCTGCGCCTCGGGCTGCCGTTGAGTGACGTGGTCGCCGCCCTGGGCGCGTTTCCCGGGGTACGGCGCCGTTTCGAACGCAAGGGCTCGGTCGGCGGCGTCACCGTCTACGACGAGTACGCCTACCACCCGACGTCGATGACCGCGGCGCTGCACACCATGCGGGAGGTCGCCGGTGCCGGACGGCTGGTGGTGGTGTTCCAGCCCTACCGGGTCTACCGGACCCGGGACCTGCAGGCCGAGCTGGCCGCTGCCCTGGCGATCGCCGACGAGGTGATCGTGATGGAGGTGTTCGGACCGGGTGAGCTGCGGGAGCCGGGCGAGGGCGGGGTGGCGCTGACGGCGGACGTCCCGTTGTCGGACGATCAAAAGGTGTTCGTACCGTCCTGGGAGGACGTCCCGCCGGAGGTGGTCCGCCGCTGCCAGCCGGGTGACCTGGTGGTCACGATGGGCGCTCCACCGATTTCGTTGCTGGGTGACGAACTGCTCTCCGCGCTCGCCGTTGCGGCGGCTGACGCAGGATGACCCCGCCAGGTCGCTCGCCGCGGCCCGGCTCGGGCCGGTCCGGCGCCGGTCGGGTCGGCGATGTCCGCCCGGCAGGTCGGACTGGTCGGGCCGGGGTGCCTGCCGCCCGGTCCGGTCCGGCGGGAGCGGACAGCGGACACACCCGGCGCCAGCCGGGCGGCGCGGACGGGTCCACCGGCCGCTGGCGGCTGGTTCGAGCGAGCCGGGAGGCGGTGCCGCCGTCGGTCCGGCGGTTCATGCGCCGGGCCCGGCGACGACGGTTGCGGGCCGCGCTGCCCTGGGCGGTGGCCGGCGGCCTGGCGGCCCTGGCCGCGGTCGGCTGGTGGGTGGTCTCGGCGACCTCGGTGTTCGGCGTGGAACAGGTCCGGGTCGCTGGGGCGGAGCTGGTGACCGAGTCGGACGTACGGCAGGCCGCGCAGATTCCGCCGGGAACCCCACTGGCCCGGGTGGATCTGGTCGCGGTGGCTGACCGGGTCTCCGGCCTGGCTGCGGTGGAGCGGGTGGTGGCGAGCCGGGACTGGCCGGGTACGGTGGTGATCACCGTGGTGGAGCGGGTACCGGCCGCCGTGGTGCCTCGAGGCGACGCGTTCGTGGTGGTCGATGGGGCCGGGGTGGCTTTCCGGACACTGGCCGCGCGCCCGGACGACTTGGCGGTCGTCCGGCTGGATACGGCCGAGTTCGACCAGGCGCTGGTCCGCGACGCGGTCGGGGTGCTCGAGTCGCTGACCGCCCAGCTACGTGAGGTGCTGGTGGAGATGGTGGTCAGCGGCCCGGCCGGGATCGAGCTGCGGATCGCCGACGACCGGGTGGTGATCTGGGGTGACGCCACGGAGAATGCGGTCAAGGCCCGGGTCGCCGACGCGTTGCTGGTGCAGGACGGCAGCGTGATCGACGTCAGCGCGCCGGACGTGGTGACCATCCGCTGATCCGGCATGTCGTCTGGGTGATTTCAGGACGGCTCGGTGAAGAAGGTACATTACGGGCTGCCGAGACTGGCTCGGCCCGGCGCGGCCTGCGACACGCCCAGCATGGTCCTTGGATCACGCGGTACGTGCGCATACGTTGCCCGGAGAGGTTCAGTGGTTGACATAACTCTAAGCCTCTAGTAGAGGGTGAGGGTTCGCCCCCGCTCTCGTGTACCGACGGGTCTGTCCTCCGTGGTCCCAGTGGGCCGGGTCAGGCCGGCGCCCGCCACTCTCGAAGGGAAGGCACCCCGATGACACCTCCGCACAACTACCTGGCGGTCATCAAGGTCGTCGGCATCGGCGGAGGCGGAGTCAACGCCGTCAACCGGATGATCGAGGTTGGCCTCAAGGGCGTCGAGTTCATCGCGATCAACACCGACGCCCAGGCGTTGCTGATGAGTGACGCCGACGTCAAGCTCGACGTTGGCCGGGAGCTGACCCGGGGCCTCGGCGCCGGGGCGAACCCGGACGTCGGCAAGAACGCCGCGGAGGACCACCGCGACGAGATCGAAGAGGTGCTCAAGGGTGCCGACATGGTCTTCGTCACCTGCGGTGAAGGCGGTGGTACCGGCACCGGTGGGGCGCCGGTGGTGGCCAACATCGCCCGCAAGCTCGGTGCCCTGACGATCGGCGTGGTCACCCGGCCGTTCTCCTTCGAGGGCAAGCGACGCCAGGTGCAGGCCGAGGCCGGCATCGAGGAGCTGCGCAACCAGTGCGACACGCTGATCGTCATCCCGAACGATCGGCTGCTGGCCCTCGGTGACCGGGGGATCAGCATGATGGACGCCTTCCGGCAGGCCGACCAGGTGCTGCTCTCCGGTGTCCAGGGCATCACCGACCTGATCACCACGCCTGGCCTGATCAACCTGGACTTCGCCGACGTCAAGAGCGTGATGAGCGGGGCCGGCAGCGCGCTGATGGGGATCGGCAGTGCCCGGGGCGAGAACCGGGCGGTCGAGGCGGCCGAGGCGGCGATCTCCAGCCCACTGCTGGAGCAGAGCATGGACGGTGCCCGGGGGGTGCTGCTCTCCATCGCCGGTGGCTCCGATCTCGGCCTGTTCGAGATCAACGACGCGGCACAACTGGTCACCGACGCGGCGCACGCCGACGCCAACATCATCTTCGGGGCGGTCATCGACGACGCGCTGGGCGACGAGGTGCGGGTCACCGTCATCGCGGCCGGCTTCGACGGTGGGGCTCCCGCGTACAAGCCGGCCGAGGGTCCGCGTAAGGTCCCGGCCGCACCGGTATCACCGGCCGCGCCGGCCAGCCCGGCTGTCGCCCCGGCGCCTCAGACGCCGACCCAGCAGACCCGCCGGGTGCTCTTCGACGACGTTGACGTCCCGGACTTTCTCAAGAACGGGTCATGACCGTCGACACCGAACGGCGACGTGCGGAACTGGCCGACCGGCTGACCGCCGTACGGTCCCGGCTTGCCGCCGCCACGGCGGCGGCGGGTCGGCCGGCGGACAGCGTCACACTGATCGCGGTGACCAAGACCTATCCGGCCGCCGACGTGCGGCTGCTGGCCGAACTCGGGGTCACCGACGTCGGCGAGAACCGGGACCAGGAGGCGGCGGCCAAAGTCGCCGAGCTGGCCCCCGGACCGTCCGGCGCGCCCGGACTGCGCTGGCACTTCGTCGGCCAGTTGCAGCGCAACAAGTGCCGGTCGGTGGCGGGTTACGCGGACCTGGTGCACTCGGTCGACCGGGTGCCCCTGGCCCGGGCCCTGGCCGCCGCCGCCGGTCGGCGTGGTCGACCGCTCGACGTGCTGGTGCAGGTCAGCCTGGACGGCGTGACGGGGCGTGGTGGCGCGCTGCCGGACTCGGCGGATGCGGTGACCGGCTTCTGGCCGGTGGTCGAGTGCGTCCTGGGCACGTCCGATCTGCGACTCGCCGGGGTGATGGCGGTGGCTCCGCTCGACCAGCCGCCGGAGCCGGCGTTCGCCCGGCTGGCGGAGGTGTCTGCCCAGCTCAGAGCCGCCGCGCCGGAGGCGTGGATGGTCTCGGCCGGGATGAGCGCCGACCTGGAGGCGGCGGTGAACGCCGGCGCGACACATGTCCGTGTCGGAAGTGCGTTGCTCGGAAAGCGCCCAACGCTACGGTAGCCTGGCGGCGGATACCAAACTACATCAGTGTTGTTTGAGCCGGGCTCCCCGTCGTCGGGGGTCGACGTCCGTGACCGCACATCGGTCACGGCGGGGAGCCGGTTCGGACCGGTGGGCACTGCAGTGTTCACGCGCGACAGCGGCACGGCGGGGGCGCGTGCCGCACGGCGGACGGAGGGGCGCGGCATGGGTGCACTGCGCAAAGCGGGGGTCTGGCTAGGTCTGGTCGAGGAGGACGACGACCAGGGCTACGACGACGGCTACGACAAGGGTGGCTACCGAGAGTCGCGATACCGCGACAACAGGTACGCCGACGAGTTCGCCGACGACGAGGAGCCGGACGACCCACCACCACGCGCGCGGCCACCGGTGGAGCGGCTGCGGCCGTCGGAGCGGCTGCAGGCCCGGGCCGCCGAGCGGGAGCACCGGGGTCTGGATCCCGACCGGGGTGAGCGTGCCAGTGTGCGATCGATCACCCGGGCCGGTGCCGAGGCCGCGCCGGCCAGCTACCCGACCAGGGACAATCTGGCTCTGGCGCCACAGCCCGTGGTGCGGGAGCGGATGGTCGTCGCCGAGGAGGAGCAGCGGTACCAGATCACCACGCTGCACCCGACCACCTACCGGGAGGCCCGGACGATCGGGGAGCACTTTCGCGACGGCACGCCGGTGATCATCAACCTCACCGAGATGGATGAGGCCGACGCCCGCCGTCTGGTTGATTTCGCTGCCGGTCTGGCGTTCGGTCTGCGCGGTACGATCGAACGCGTCACCAACCGGGTGTTTCTGCTCTCACCGGCCAACGTCCAGGTCACCGCGGAGGACAAGGCCAAGATAGCCGAGGGTGGATTTTTCAGCCTGGGCTAGCCCTGACCCGAGGACCTCGCCTGCCGTGTTGTCAATCTTGTTTCAAGTCCTGTATCTGCTGCTGTACGTCTTTCTGCTCACCCTGTTGGCGAGGTTTGTCCTGAGCGCGGTGCTTCAGTATGGTCGACGCTGGCAACCCGGTCGGGGTGCCGCAGCCGGATTGGAATCGGTGTGGAGCGTCACTGATCCCCCCCTTAAGGCGTTGAGGCGGGTGATCCCACCACTGCGAATTGGTACCGTGAGCTTCGACCTGGCCTCCCTTGTGCTCCTGGTTATCCTGTTCGTGCTGATCACGTTCGTGGTGGAGCCGCTGATCAGGGCAACCAACTGACCGGCGCGCTACGCGGCCGCAACTGACCCGAGGAGTTTCGATGCCGCTAACCCCGGCCGACGTCCACAACGTCGCCTTCAAAAAGCCTCCGATCGGCAAGCGGGGGTACGACGAGGAGGAGGTCGACGCCTTCCTGGACGAGGTCGAGCGTGAGCTCGCCCGTCTGATTGAGGAGAACAACGAGCTGCGCGCCCAGGTGGAGCGCGGAGGTCGTGGCGGGCCGGCGGGCCCGGGTGGCGACCCGCGTCTCGCGGCGGAGCTCAACGATATGAAGGCCCAGCTCGACCGCGTACAGCGGGACAAGGCCGCCGCCGAGCAGGCCGCCCGTGCCATGCAGGCCGAGCTGGAGCAGGTCAGGTCGGCCGGTGGCCCGGTCGTCGGTGGTGGCGGCGGCGACGGCGAGCAGCAGGCACTGCGGGTGCTGATGATGGCCCAGCGGACGGCGGACGACCACGTCTCCGACGCCCGCCGGGAGGCGGACAAGCTGCTCACCGACGCCCGCACCAAGGCCGAGGAGGTCACCCGCGAGGCGCGGGCCAAGGCCGACGCACTGGAGCGGGACGCGCGGCAGCGCCACCAGGAGGCGATGGGTGGCCTGGACGCCAAGCGAACTGCCCTGCAGAAGCACATCGAGGAGCTCAAGCAGTTCGAGCGGGAGTACCGCACCCGGCTCAAGGCGTACCTGGAGAGCCAGCTGCGCGACCTGGACGGTCGCGGGCAGGGCCTCGAGGCCGAGATGGGGCGGGTCGAGGGCGGCCGCTCCGCGTCGGGTGGTGGTGGTCTGGCGACCGCCGGCCTGGCCAGCTCCTACGGCGGTGGGCGGTCCGGCGCGCTGGAGGCCGGCCGCTGAGGCCGAGCCTCTCGCGGGGGGTACGTCAGCAACGAGGCGGCGGGGGTGAGCCGTGATAGTGGCAAGTCTGGTGCTCATCCTCGTCGCCGTCACTCTGCTCGTGTTCGGCTTGGCGAGCGGGTCCAGCCTGCTGCTGGTCGGCTCGATCGTCGCCAGTCTGCTCGCGGCGGTGGCTCTCGTGGTCGGTGCTCGGCAGGCCGCTGCGGCCCGGGCCGGCAACCTGCGCACCGGCCCGTTCGACCCGGAGCCGGTTTCCCGGCCTGAGTTCGGCGTTGGCCCCGATCCGGACCAGTGGGTTGGTCAACGGTCATTCGCCGCGCCGGTCGGTCGGCAGCCGACCGACCCGGCCGACGACCGTCTCGGCAGCGGGGCAGCCGACGACGACCCGCCCGACGAACCGGCGGTCGAGGAGACGGGTGAAACCGATCACGCCCGGCTGGCCGGGCTCGATGCCGAGGTGATCGTGGTCGACGGACGGCCCCGCTACCACCGGGCGAGCTGCCTGCACCTGGTGGCCAGGGACGGTGAGCCGCTGCCGGTGCGGGAGGCCCTGGAACTTGGATTCACCCCGTGTGGGCTCTGCCAGCCGAACCGGACCCTGCTGGCCGAGTCCGGCCGCGTCTGAACAGGCGGCTTCCTTCGTGTCCCGTGCGAGCAGCCGCCGGCCCACCCGGCCGGCCGCCGGTGCCAGCGGGCGTCCGGAGACCGGCCTGGTGGTCGCCGTCCGGGTCAAGCCCGGTGCGTCCCGCGCCCGGATCGGTGGTTGTCACCCCGGCCCGCAGGGACCGGCGCTGATCGTCGCGGTCACTGCCCCGGCGGTGGACGGCCGTGCGACGGAGGCGGCCCGGCATGCGCTCGCGACAGCGCTCGACGTGCCGACCCGGCGGGTCACGCTACGGACCGGTGCCGCCAGTCGGGACAAGCTGTTCTCGGTGGACACCGTGTCCACCGACGAGGCCGAGGCGTTGGACGCCCGGCTGCGGCGGCTGCGGGACGGGTGAACGGTTGACCACCGACACCCCGACCACGCGGCACACTCCTCGACAAGGCGCGGCAACTGTCCTTCTTGGGTGATATGTCGGCGCACGCCGCGTCGTCGTTCCCTTCTGCTCGATCTGGCCAGGCAAATCGGTGCATCACCGGACGAAAGCTGTGCCATTGTTGTCGGATGTCTTCACGTTCCGTATCCTTGCGAATCTCCGGAGTGTGCAACGGACCCGTTGTACGCCCGTTTTGTGCTTTGGGGGCAGCATGGCCGAGCTGACGGGAGCGAGGTGCCGGCCGGGTCGGGAGACCCTGTCCACCGCGCCGCGCCGTGTACCGTCCGGCCTGCCGACGCCGGAGGATCCCGTACAGGCACTGCCGATCGCCGCGGGTGACGCGGCCGAGGGAGCGACGATGGCGAAGCCAGCCGACACGAAGACCGCCGCCCGCGGGCGAGCGGCCCGGGCACCGCGCAGCGCGGCCGAGACCACCAAGATCCAGATTGCCCTGCAGGCCCGTCGGGACGAGTTGCGAGCCGAGTATGATCAGACGCTGAGCGAGATCACCGAGCTGCAGCGGGAACGGCTGACCGACTCGGCCGGCGACGACCAGGCCGACACCGGCACCAAGACGTTCGAGCGGGAGCAGGAGATCTCCCTCGCCAAGAGCATCCTGGATCGCATCAACCAGGTCGAGCGGGCGCTGGAGCGGCTGGACGAGGGTAACTACGGCTGGTGTGAGCGGTGCGGCACGGACATTCCGGTCGAGCGGCTCGCTGCCTTCCCCTCGGCCACGCTCTGCGTGTCCTGCAAGCAGATCGAGGAGCGGCGCTAGCCGGGCGGTGACGGGCCCGACGCGGGTGAGCCGCTCCACTGAGAAGGGAGAGGCGTCTGTCCGCCGACGGCGATCCGCGCCCGGACGTTCCGAACGCCGGTGGCGACGCCCCGCCAGCACCTGAAGCGGGCCCTGGCGTGCCCGTCACCGGCCAGCCGGTGACGGGCACCGGCCGACGTGCGCTGTGGGTCTTCGCCCTGGTCGCGTCGGCGGCACTGCTCGTCGACCTCGGCGCGAAGCAGTGGGCGATCAGCGCCCTGAGCGACCGGGAACCGGTCCGCCTGCTGGGCGGCGCCCTCTACCTGACGCTGATCCGCAACAGCGGTGCGGCGTTCAGCCTCGGATCCGACTACACCTGGATATTCCCGCTCGTCACCGTGGCGGTCGTCGGCTGGATCGGCTGGTTGACCAGAGGGCTGCGGTCGCTGCCCTGGGCGGTGGCGCTCGGGCTGGTCCTCGGTGGGGCGCTCGGCAACCTCCTGGACCGGGTGTTCCGCGCCCCCGGGCCCTTTCTCGGCCATGTGGTGGACATGTTCAGCGTCTTCCATCCGTACGGCCAGGTTTTCCCGATCTTCAACGTGGCCGACAGCGCGTTGGTCGTCGGCGTACTCCTTGCCGTACTGCTGGAACTGACCGGCCGACAGCGCGACGGCCGCCGGCTGTCCGGAAAGGTGGACCGTTGACCACACCTGCCCGCCATGGGGAGCGACGGTCGCTGCCGGTGCCCGACGGGCTCGACGGCACCCGGCTCGATCAGGCCGTCTCCCGGCTGTTCGGACTGTCCCGCACTGCGGCCGCCGCGTTAGTGGAGTCCGGCGACGCCGCGGTGGACGGGGTGACCCGGCACAAGTCCGACCGGGTGACCGCCGGTGCCTGGCTGGAGGTGGTCCTGCCGGCGCCCGTCGCGGCTCCGGTGGTGATCGCCCAACCGGTCGACGGGCTGCGGGTCGAGTATGCCGACGAGGACATCGTGGTGGTGGACAAGCCGGTCGGCGTGGCGGCGCACCCGAGCCCCGGATGGACCGGCCCGACCGTGCTGGCCGGTCTGGCGGCTGCCGGTCACACCATCGCGACCAGTGGCGCGGCCGAACGCCAGGGCATCGTGCACCGGCTCGACGTCGGCACCAGCGGGCTGATGGTGGTGGCCAAGAGCGAGCGCGCGTACTCGGTACTCAAGCGTGCGTTCAAAGAACGCGAGGTGGACAAGCGGTACCACGCCGTCGTACAGGGGCATCTCGACCCGTTGCGCGGGACCATCGACGCCCCGATCGACCGCCACCCCACCCACGACTACCGGTGGGCGGTCGTCTCGGGCGGCAAACCCAGCGTCACCCACTACGAGACGGTGGAGGCATTCCCCGCCGCCAGCCTGGTCGACATCCGCCTGGAAACCGGCCGCACCCATCAGATCCGGGTGCACTTCTCCGCGCTGCGGCACCCGTGCCTAGGTGACCTGACGTACGGTGCGGATCCGACACTCGCCGCCCGACTCGGACTGACCCGCCAGTGGCTGCATGCCCGTGCGCTCAGTTTCCTACACCCCCGTACGGTGGAGGAAGTTCGCTTTCACAGCGACTACCCTGACGACTTGAAGCGTGCCTTGGCCGTGCTCGGCGATTGAGAGCCGGCGAACACGCGGTCACTCAGCGTCCACCCGCCATCGGGGAAGGAGAGTCGCCCGTGCGTGCCGGCGACCTGTTGCGGCGAATCGACCGACGGCTGCTGCCGATCCTGGTGGACGCCGCCGTCCGGCTCGCGCAGCGACCGGTCCGTCCCCAGCTGCTCGTCGGGGTGGCCGGGGTGTCGATCAGCGCGGTGCTGGTCGCCGCCGTCTGGGCGGTGGATCACGACGACGGCGCCGTCCGCGCGGTGGACGACATCGTGCAGGTGGGAGTAGCCGAGGGCGAGTCCATACCCGACTACCTCCGGGCGGTTCGTGGTGAGCTGGCCACCCTACCGGAGGATCCGGCCCCGGCCGGGTCGACTGGCGACAGCTACGCACTGGTGACTTTCGATGGATATCTGGCACCCGACCGGCTCGCCGCTGTCCTGTCCGGAGTGTCCGCCGTGGAGGTCTACACCCGGGTCCCGCTGGGACGGGAGAAGACTCAGGTGATCCGGATGCCGGCCTTCCAGCTGCCCGAGGACGTGCTGACCGGGATGGATCAGGTCACCGAGCGCAAGAACAGGCAGGCGACCGACTACCGCCGCCGGGTCGCCGAACTCGGCCGGGCGGCCGACCTGGACCAGTGGCTGGCCTACGACAAGGGCGCCCGGGTGGCCACCGCCGAGGCCGCCGCCTACCGCGAGCACTGTGCCTGCGTGTTCGCAGCGGTGGTCCAGGGCGTCCCGGTAGACCTGCGCAGGCTGGCCCGGCTGGCCGAGGTCCGGGCCGTCGATCCCGCGCCCGAGGTCCGCCGCCTGGACCGGGCGGTGTTCCTGCCTCCGCTACCGGAGTACGACGGGGTGGTGCCGATTGGCGACGCCGCGCTCACCAGCAGCGGGTTGCCGTTCGATGTTCTGGCCGCCGAGCCGAGCGGTGCGGCCGACAGTGCGGTCGGCGGTGGCCCGACCGGCGTCGCTCCGGCGACCGACGGCGCCCCGGACGTGGGGCCAGGGGCGCAGACCGGGCCCGCGCCCGACCACGATTCCGCCCCGGACAGCGCCGATTCCGCCCCGGACGCCGACGTCGGCACCCGGGACGGAGCCGACACGTCGCCGGCCGGTCCTGGGATCCCGGCAGCTCCTGGAAACCCGGTCGGTCCTGGAAACCCGGCAGCTCCTGGAAACCCGGCGGGTCGGGCCAACCCGTCGGCCGGGTCGGGGAGCCCGACCACGGCTCCGTCGGGCAGGTCGACCAGCGGTGCGGGCCGTCCGGCCACGCCGGCTGGCTGTACCCCGTTCCAGACCGGCGCGTCGTCGGCCACCGTCGGACCGTCGGGCTGCCCGGAGCACCCCCGGTGAACCTTGGTAGCGGGCCGGTATCGACCACCGGTGTCTCGGTTCCGTACGCTACCCCCGGTGCCGCCACGATCCTCGTAAGGTGACGGCTGCGGTGACCGGACTGGGGGAGTCCGGCAGAGATGGCCGGTAGGGGCGAACAACGGGCCTTTGGCGGTGTGGCCTGAACAGGTCTAGCTTCGTAGCCTGTCAGGCGGGGACCGATAGCGCTGGGAGGGCGAGCCGTGGAGGGCACCGAGTCCGGCTGGGGCCGGCCTGCCGAACCAGCGCCGCGCTGGCGTGCGCTGCTCGACCGGGCTCGCCTCGGTGGCCGTACCGGTGAGCAGCCAGAGGTTGCGGATCGCAGTGGGGCGGCGCCCCGCTCTCGGGAGAACGGTCGCGGAACCGCGCAGGTGCCCAACGGCGTCGCGCAGGTGCCGGGTCACCACCCGGAGCCGGGCAATCCCACCGGTTCCAGCTGGATGGGCGACTCCGGCCATCCAGCCGGTCCCGGTCGCGCGTCAGGCCTTGGCCGCCCTGCCGATCCCGGCTATCCGGCGGATCCCGGCTATCCGGCCGACCAGGGTCCACCGGCACCGGCCGCCGGTCGGTACGCCGCGCTGGCACCGCCTCCGGGCCCGGTAGCCCCGGGTGGCTACGCGCCCGGCTACCCGGTGATGCCCGGCCCTCCTCCGGACCGGGGCGCTCGCCCGGTGCGCCCGAGTGTGCCGCCACCCCAGGAGCAGGGTTTCCCGGGCGGCCCCGAGGTGGGCGGCTATCCGCCGGTCGCCGAGCCGCCCCGCCGGGCCGGGCCGGGGCCGGGGTACCCGCCGGGTCCGGACGGCGGCGGCGGATATCCGGCGCGGATCGAGTGGCGGGAGAGTCGGCCCGACGCCGAGGTCGACCGGGCCACTGGCATCCTGCGGCGCAACCTCGGCATACCGCGGGTGCTGGCGTTCGCGAATCCGAAGGGCGGGGTGCACAAGACGACGGCGACCGTCCTCGCTGCGGCGACGATCGGCAGCGTCCGTGGCCGCGGGGTGCTCGCCTGGGACGACAACGAGCTGCGCGGCACGCTCGGCCTGCGGGCCGGCAGCGCCCGACATGCCCGGACCATCCGCCATCTGATCTCCGATCTGGTGGAGATCGAGGGCGCGCACGGCTACGAGTTGACCGACCGGCTCGACGACTACCTCCGGCACGCCTCCGACGGCTCGTACGACGTACTCGCCGGTGAGGAGAGCCCTCGGTTTGCGCAGCGTCTCGACCCGCACACCGTACGGCGGGTGTTGGAGCTGCTCCGCCGCACCCACGACGTGATCTGTGTGGACACCGGCAACAACGTGGAGAGCGCGAACTGGCAGACCGTCCTGCAGGCCGCCGATCAGCTGGTGGTCACCTGCGTGCCCCGGGAGGACGCGGCGTTCACCGCGGACTGGATGCTGGACCTGCTGGACGACGTCGGCATGGGCGACCTGGTACGTAACGCGGTGACGTTGCTGTCCTGCCCGAGCCCGGGGGCGATGCCGTTGCTCGACGACCTGCGCCAGCACTTCGCCACCCGGACCCGGGCGGTGGCCGTGGTCCCCTACGATCCGGCGCTGGAGACCGGATCGTCGATCGAGTACGTGCAGTTGCAGCCGGAGACGCGGCAGGCGTGGCTGCAGGCGGCCTCGATGATGCTGGAGCCGTTCGTCCGCTGACGGTGCCACCCCACGATCGGTCAACTGTTGGTCGGCCGATCGTGGGGGGGTGACCCCTACGACCGATTCTGCGGGGCCGTGTCTGATCAAGCTATGTCGCTGCGCCACCAGTCGGTGACGGCGTCGTCTGGCTCAGCGGAGTGACCCCTGGCGCGACGGTCGCGATCCGCCAGGGTGACGCCGAGCGGGGCGCGAGAGCGGCCGGATCATGCGGGTGGAGCTGCGTCCGGCCTGACCGACGTGCGGTACGTCAGTCGGCCGGCACCCGGTCGGCCGTTGGCTGACAGCCGTGCGCCACCCCCCAGCGGGAGCATCGGCCGTCCGGGTAGGGCGTCGTGTGCGCGATCCAGGCGAAGTAGCCGGCGTGGTTGGTCCGCTCGTCGGGCAGGTACCGGTCGACGGTGGCGGACCCGGCGGAGGCGAGCACGAACAGCAGCGGCACGAGCAGCAGCCCGACCGGGGCGGTCGGCTCTCGGCCGGCTGGGCCGGTGGCGCCGGGGCCGGTGGCGCCGGTGCGGTCGCGCCAGCGTTGGACGGCGAGCAGGACACCGAATCCGGTGAGGATCAGTAGACAGTAGAGCACCACTGCGGTGGTCCGCGGATACAGCCGTACGGTCTGGGTCTCCCACTGTTCACTGGCCAGCCACATCCGCAGGAACCAGGCGCTGGCCGCGCACGCGCCGAGGGCGATCACGATGCTGCGGCGCCAGGCCAGCGCGAGGGCCAGCCCGAGCCCGCCCGCGAGCAGCAGGGTGAACAGCCCGACCCCGCCGAGTTCGCCGACCGGGGGCCAGACCGGGCCGACGTCGGCCGGTCGGTCGTTGCGCCACATCGCGATGTACGCCGGCTCGGTGTCGGTGTCGAAGTAGAAGTAGTCGTCGGAGGTGCCGCCGGTCGGGGCGAGCAGGCCGCGTAGATGTACCCAGCCGACCAGCACGAAGCTGACCACGGTCGCGCCGCCGAGTAGCAGGACCGACCGCCAGCCGGTCCGCCACGGGGCGGTCAGTGCGACGGCCACCAGCATGCCGCCCGCGCACCAGACGAACCATCCGGAGTAGAGCAGGAAGAGCAGCCCGAGGCCGACCCCGGCCAGCGTGCCGGCCAGCAGTGCCCGCCGGGCGGTCATCCGGTCCGCCCGGCGGACCGTCGACAGGAACTTCACCAGCACCGGGATCAGCATCACCAGGGTGATCTGCGGGTACGGCTTGACCGGTTCGATCATCGGCAGCATCGCCAGTACCCCGACGGTCACCGCCCAGAGCGGACGCAGCACCAACCGCCAGGCGAGGTAGGCGGCCGGGCCGAACAGGGCCGTACCGGCCAACTGGAGGTCCTTGAGGGCGAGGACGTGCGGTTGGTCGGTCAGCCGGGCCCAGGCCCCGATCATCCAGAAGACGGCCGGTGGGTAGTGGTCGGAGATTTCCTGCCCGGACCACAACGCGGCGGTCCATTCGAGAATCCACTGGTAGTCGCCGCCGCCGGCCCACAGCGGCAGCTGGGTGCCGCGCAGTGCCACCGCGATCCCACCGGCGACGAGCCCGGTGGCGAGCCCGGCGATCGCGGCGCAGCCGGCCCGGACGATGTACGGGCGGTGTGCCGGGGCGAGCAGCCGGTGGGTCAGCACCATCGCGACGACCAGCACGCCGGCCAGCACCGCGAACCGGAGCTGGAGTGCCGCCAGGCCGCTCACCTGGCCTTTCCGGTCCAGTGGATCGACATCTATGTCTTTGCTCCAGGCCAGGAACCCGAACGCGGTGCCGATGCTGACCAGCGCCTCGATGCCGATGCCGGCCAACCTGGAGCGAAATGTGGGTCTCTGTCTGATTGCCTTCACACAGAGACGGTAAACCCTCACTGGCGGTGTTGTCGGGTGGAGCTCGTGGTCCGCCGAGAGTGTCGCGAGTCGGGGCGGGCGAAAGTGGGTGTCGACCGGGTGGCGGTGGATCCCCGCGTGGCTCGATGCGGTGCCGGCGGCGACACGATAGGGTTCGCTGGTCGTGCCGGGACGGGAGAAGGGGGCCGGGTCGGTGTCCGATGGTTTTGTGCACCTGCACGTGCACACAGAGTATTCGATGCTCGATGGAGCGGCCCGGTTGAAGGAACTGTTCGCCGAGGCCAACCGTCTGGAAATGCCGGCCCTGGCGATGACCGACCACGGCAATCTTTTCGGCGCGTACGATTTCTTCAAGCAGGCGACCGGTGCCGGGGTGAAACCGATCATCGGCCTGGAGGCGTATCTGACGCCGGGGACGGATCGTCGGGACCGGACCAGGGTTCGGTGGGCCGACGGCGGGGAGAACGACGTCTCCGGTGGTGGCGCGTACACCCACATGACGATGCTGGCGGCGGACGCGGACGGCCTGCGTAACCTGTTCCGGCTGGGCTCGCGGGCGAGCCTGGAGGGGTACTTCTACAAGCCGCGTGCGGACCGGGAACTGCTGAACGAGTACGGCAAGGGGATCATCGCGACGACGGGGTGCCCGTCCGGTGAGGTCCAGACCTGGTTGCGGATCGGTGACTTCGAGAAGGCGTGCGCGTCGGCGGCTGAATTCCGCGACATCTTCGGGGCCGACAATTTCTACCTGGAGTTGATGGATCACGGTCTGGGTATCGAGACCCGGGTCCGGGATGATCTGATCCGGCTAGGTAAGCGGTTGAATCTCAAACCGGTCGCGACCAATGATCTGCACTACACGCATGAACGGGACGCGGATGCGCACGAGGTGCTGCTGTGCGTTCAGTCCGGTTCGACTATGGCGGACCCGAAGCGGTTCAAGTTCGACGCGCGGGACTTCTATCTGAAATCCGCTTCGGAGATGCGGAAACTGTGGGACGCCGAGGTGCCGGGGGCGTGTGACAACACTCTCGAGATCGCCGAGAAGATCGGCGACTATTCGGCGTTGTTCGCGTCCCGTGACCTGATGCCGCAGTTCCCGGTGCCGGCCGGGGAGACCGAGGAGTCGTTCCTGCGGGCCGAGGTGCTGCGTGGGCTGGAGCGCCGGTTCCCCGGTGGGGTGCCCGAAGGGCACCGCCGGCAGGCCGAGTACGAGCTCGACGTGATCCTCAAGATGGGTTTCCCCGGCTACTTCCTGGTGACCGCGGACCTGGTGCACTACGCCAAACGGGAGGGGATCCGGGTCGGTCCGGGCCGTGGTTCGGCGGCCGGGGCGCTGATCGCGTACGCCCTGGGTATCACGGAGCTGGACCCGATCCCGCACGGCCTGCTGTTCGAGCGGTTCCTGAATCCGGACCGGGTGTCGATGCCGGATATCGACATGGACTTCGACGAGCGTCGCCGCGGTGACATGATCCGGTACGCGACCGAGCGGTACGGCGAGGAGCGGGTCGCCCAGATCATCACCTACGGCACGATCAAGGCGAAGGCCGCGATCAAGGACGCGGCGCGGGTGCTCGGCTATCCGTTCGCGATGGGTGACCGGATCACCAAGGCGATGCCGCCGCCGGTGATGGGCAAGGACATCCCGCTGACCGGCATCTTCGACCCGAAGCACCCGCGCTACCCGGAGGCGGTGGAGTTCCGGGCGTTGTACGAGTCCGACGGCGAGGTCCGCAAGATCGTCGACACGGCCAAGGGTCTGGAGGGGCTGAAACGGCAGTGGGGGGTGCATGCGGCCGGGGTGATCCTGTCCCGGGATCCGCTCGTCGACGTGCTGCCGATCCAGAAGCGGGAGCAGGACGGGGCGATCATCACCCAGTGGGACATGGGCGCGTGTGAGTCCATCGGCCTGCTGAAGATGGACTTCCTCGGGCTGCGCAACCTGACCGTGATGGACGACTGCCTGGCCGGGATCGCCGACAACCAGAACCTCAACCTGGTCCTGGAGGATCTGCCGCTGGACGACAAGCGCGCCTACGAGCTGCTCGCCCGCGGTGACACGCTCGGGGTGTTCCAGCTCGACGGCGGGCCGATGCGGTCGCTGCTGCGGTCGATGGTGCCGGACAACTTCGAGGACATCTCCGCCGTCCTCGCCCTGTACCGGCCGGGTCCGATGGGCGCCAACGCGCACAACGAGTACGCCGACCGCAAGAACAACCGCAAACCGGTGGTGCCGATCCACCCCGAGCTGGCCGAACCGCTCGCCGACATCCTGGGCGACACCTACGGGTTGATCGTCTACCAGGAGCAGGTCATGGCGATCGCCCAGCAGCTGGCCGGCTACACGCTCGGCGCCGCTGACCTGCTGCGCCGGGCGATGGGCAAGAAGAAGAAGGAGATCCTGGACAAGGAGTACGTGCCGTTCTCGCAGGGCATGCGGGACAACGGCTACTCCGACGAGGCGATCAAGACGCTGTGGGACATCCTGGTCCCGTTCTCCGACTACGCGTTCAACAAGGCGCACACCGCCGGCTACGGCCTGGTGTCCTACTGGACCGCCTATCTGAAGGCCAACTACCCGGCCGAGTACATGGCCGCGCTGCTGACCAGCGTCGGCGACGACAAGGACAAGGCCGCCGTCTACCTGGCCGAGTGCCGGCGGATGAAGATCAAGGTGCTGCCGCCGGACGTCAACGCCTCCGGGGCCCGGTTCACCGCCGTCGGCGCCGACATCCGGTTCGGCCTGGCCGCCGTGCGTAACGTGGGCACGAACGTGGTCGACGCGATCGCCCGGTGCCGCAAGGACAAGGGCGCCTACACCGACTTCTACGACTTCCTGCGCAAGGTCGACCCGGTGGCCTGCAACAAACGCACCGTCGAGTCGTTGATCAAGGCGGGCGCGTTCGACTCCCTCGGCCACACCCGCCGGGGCCTGCTGACGGTGCACGCCGACGCGATCGACTCGTTCATGGACCTCAAACGCAACGAGGCGGTCGGCCAGTACGACCTGTTCGGCGACGCGTTCGGCGCCGCCGACCCGGCCGGCGGCGGCGCGGGCCCGATGGTGGTCACCCCGCCGATCCCCGACGACGAGTGGGACAAGACCGACCTGCTCACCTTCGAACGGGAGATGCTCGGCCTGTACGTCTCCGACCATCCGCTGTTCGGAGTCGAGCACGTCCTCGCCAACGCCGCCGACATGTCCATCGCCGCCCTCGCCGAGGACGGCGCGGTCGCCGACGGCACCGTGGTCGTCCTGGCCGGCATCCTCTCCGGGGTACAGCGGCGGATCACCAAGCAGGGCCGGGCGTGGGCGTCGGCCACCCTGGAGGACCTGGGCGGCGCCGTCGAGGTGCTGTTCTTCCCGAACACCTACGAACTCGTCGGCCAGTACATCGCCGAGGACGCCATCGTCGTGGTCAAGGGCCGGGTCGATCGACGCGACGACCAGCCCCGGCTGATGGCGATGGACCTGTCCGTACCGGAGATCACCGCCGCCGACGAGATCAAACCCATCGTGATCGCGCTGTCCCCGGCCCGCTGCACCCCGCCCCTGGTCGACAGCCTCCGCGACGTGCTGACCAGCCACCCCGGCTCGGCCGAGGTACACGTCAAACTCGTCAACGGCGGCCGCGCCACCCTGCTGCGCCTCGGCCCGCACCGGGTCGCCCCGACGACCGCCCTGATGGCCGACCTCAAGGCGCTCCTCGGCCCTACCGCCGTGGCCGGCTGAGACCTGCGAGAGGATCGACGGGTGAGTTCCACCGCCGACGCCGGCCCACCCGGCGACCCGACCGGCCCGTCCGGAGCGTCGCCGGCACCCTCGTCCGACGTCGGCGCGGCGGGGTCCACCCCGGCCGCCAGCCGGCGCCGGATCCGGCGACGGCCAGGGCTGTACGTCGCCGCCGCGATCACCGTGGGCGGTGCTCCGCTCGGCGTCGCCTGGTCGATGCTGGCCCCCTGGATCCCGGTGGTCAAGACCGAGCAGGGCGCGGCGGTACGGGGCGGCGACCCGGAGGTCTTCGTCGCCGCCGACGGCTGGTTCGCGATGCTCGGCGTCGGCTACGGGATCCTCGCCGGGATCGTCGTCTGGGCGTCGCTGCCCCGGTCCCGTGGCCCGTACGGGCTGGTCGCCGTCGCCGCCGGTGGGCTCGGCGCGGCGGCGCTGGCCTGGGCCCTGGGCCGGCAGATCGGCCTGGCCGGCTACCAGCGGGCGATCGAGGCGGCGGCGCTCGGTGCCCAGTTGGAGCGGCCACCGGACCTGCAGGCCGGCGACTTCGACCTGTGGTTCGGCGTGCTGCCGACGGTCACCGGCGCGTTCAGCGCTCCGGCGCTCGGCGCAGTGCTGGCGTACACCATGCTGGCCGGCTGGTCCAGCCACCCGGACCTGCGTCCGGGGCCGGACCGGGGCGAAGCCGGGCCTGACCTTCCGATCCTCCCAGCGGCCCCGGACGTTCGTCCGGCCCCGGACGTCGCCGCCGATCCGCGGATCAGTTCGGACTCGCCGGAACCGCCAACTCGGGCAACGGGACCGGCACCGCCCGCACCCGGCGCAGCAGCGCCACCTCCCGATTGAGCATCCGCAGCTCGGCCCGCAGCCGTCGGGCGGTGTCCAGCTCCGCTAGCAGCGCCTGCCGCTCGCTGATGTGCAACGCGGCGGTCGCCGCCACCAGGTGGGAGAGCACGGTCGGCGTCTCCGGCAGCTGCTCGGTGATCTCGGCAGAGTCGGTCCGGACCAGGTCGAGATACTGCCGGAACACCGCGAGCACCTGCGGGGCCAGCAGGTCGGCCAGCTCCTCGGACCCGGTCGGCTCGGGCAGCCACTGCACCGACGCGGTGAGGTACGGCGTACCTTCGGTGGCCAGGTCGGTGATCCGGAACCGGCGCCGGCCCACCGTCACGATGTCGTACCGTCCGTTCGGCAGCTCGGTGACCTGCCGCAGCTGAGCGGTGCAGCCGATTTCGTACAGGCTCACCGAGGTCGGTGCCGGCGCACCCGGCGGCCCGGCGCTCGGCAGCACCTCCCAGCCACGCCGGATCGCCACCACCCCGAACTCCCGGGTGACGCCCTCGGGCAGGCTGGTCAGATGCCGGACCAGTGCCCGGTAACGCTCCTCGAAGATGTGCAGAGGCAGCACCAACCCGGGGAAGAGCACCGTCCCGAGCGGAAAGACCGGTAGCCGCTGACCCACCGGTCGAGCCTAGCGTGGTCACGCTCACTGTCCCGTCCGCTGGACGGCCGGCGTCCGGCCAGTGGGAGGACGCCTAGACTCGCAAGCGTGCTGAACCGGATCGACCTGCGAGGCGGGTCACCTGACCCGCGTGGCCTGCTGCCCCGTGCCCAGCTCGACGTCTCCGTGGCGGTCGAGCGGATCCGCCCGCTGGTGGAGGCGGTCCGTGACCATGGCTACCCGGCGATCCGGGAGGCGGCCGAGCGGTTCGACGGGGTCAGCCCGCACCGGCTGCGGGTGCCCACCGAAGCGCTCGCCGCGGCCGAGCGCGACCTCGATCCCGGGGTCCGGGCCGCGCTGCTGGAATGCATTGACCGGGCCCGGCGGGTGCACGCCGACCAGCGCCGGACCGACGTCACCACCCAGGTGGTGCCCGGCGGCACCGTCACCGAACGCTGGGTGCCGGTCGGCCGGGTCGGGTTGTACGTGCCCGGCGGGTTGGCGGTGTACCCATCGACCGTGGTGATGAACGTGGTCCCCGCCCAGGTCGCCGGGGTGGCATCGCTGGTGGTGACCAGCCCGCCGCAGCGCGACAACGACGGGCTGCCCGATTCGCGGGTACTGGCCGCCTGCGCCCTGCTCGGCGTCGACGAGGTGTACGCGGTCGGCGGAGCCCAGGCCGTCGCGATGCTCGGCTACGGTGCCGCGGTCGACCCGGACGGGACCGACCGGTGCGCCCCGGTCGACGTGATCACCGGGCCGGGCAACATCTGGGTCACCGCCGCCAAACGGCTGCTGCGCGGGGTGGCCGGTATCGACGCCGAGGCCGGCCCGACCGAGATCGCCATCCTCGCCGACGACACCGCGGACCCGGTGCACGTCGCCGCCGACCTGATCAGCCAGGCCGAGCACGACCCGTTGGCGGCCAGCGTACTGGTCACCCCGTCGACCGGGCTGGCCGACGCGGTCGACCAGGAACTGGCCCGGCAGGTGCCGGCCACCCGGCACGCCGACCGGATCGCGACCGCGCTCGGCGGCGAGCAGTCCGGCACCGTCCTGGTCGACGACCTCGACGCGGGTCTGGCCGTGGTCGACGCGTACGCCGCCGAGCACCTGGAGATCCAGACCCGGGACGCCCGGCAGTGGGCGCTGCGGGTCCGCAACGCCGGGGCGGTCTTCGTCGGCGCGTACGCCCCGGTGTCGCTGGGCGACTACTGCGCCGGCTCCAACCACGTTCTGCCCACCGGCGGCTGCGCCCGGCACTCCTCGGGCCTGTCGGTGCAGTCCTTCCTGCGCGGCATCCATTTCGTCGAGTACGACGCGGACGCGTTGCGTGACGTCGCCGAGCACGTGGTCACCCTGGCCGAGGCGGAGGACCTGCCGGCGCACGGGCAGGCGGTCCGGGCCCGGTTCGCCGACCCGGCCGGCAGCGCCGCCCCGGCAGCGAACTCACCGGCCGTTTCCCCGGGCGGACCGGCGGTGACCAGATGACCGGCCCGGTCACCCTGGACGACCTGCCGATCCGCGACGATCTGCGCGGGCGCAGTCCGTACGGGGCACCGCAGTTGGACGTACCGGTGCGGCTCAACACCAATGAGAACTCCTACCCGCTGCCGGACGTCGTGGTCGAGGCGATCGCCGAGGCGGTCACCGCCGAGCTGCGGCAACTCAACCGCTACCCGGACCGGGACGCGGTCGCGCTGCGGGCCGATCTGGCCGGCTATCTCGGGCACGGGCTGACCACCGCCGGGGTGTGGGCGGCCAACGGCTCCAACGAGATTCAGCAGCAGTTGCTGCAGGCGTTCGCCGGTCCCGGCCGGGTGGCGCTCGGCTTCACCCCTGCGTACTCGATGCATCCGCTGCTGGCGGTGGGCACCGGCACCCGGTGGGTGGACGGCCGACGCGGACCCGACTTCGACCTGTCCGCCGACGACGCGGCCGGCCAGGTGGTCGAGCACCAGCCGGACCTGGTCTTCCTCTGCTCTCCGAACAACCCGACCGGGACCGCCCTGGACCCGGCGGTGGTGCGGGCGGTACTGGCCGCCGCGCCGGGCATGGTCGTCGTCGACGAGGCGTACGCCGAGTTCGCCCGCCCCGGCACGGCCAGCGCGGTGCGGCTGCTGTCGACGCATCCACGGCTGGTGGTGACCCGGACGATGAGCAAGGCGTTCGGTTTCGCTGGCGGTCGACTGGGCTACCTGGCGGCGCATCCCGCGGTGGTCGACGCGGTCCAACTGGTCCGCCTGCCCTACCATCTGTCGGCGCTGACCCAGGCGGCGGCCCGGGCGGCGCTGGCGCACCGGGACACCCTGCTCGGTACGGTACGGGTGATCATGCAGCAGCGGGACCGGATCGTCGCCGAGCTGCGTCGGCTCGGGCTCACCGTGGCGGACAGCGACGCCAACTTCGTGCTGTTCGGTGTCAACGGCGCCGGTGGCGCCACCGGCGACCAGCGGGCCGTCTGGCAGGCGTTGCTGGAACGCGGGGTGCTGGTCCGTGACGTCGGGCTGGCCGGCTGGCTGCGGGTGACCGCTGGGACGCCGCAGGAGACCGACGCGTTCCTCGACGCGATGACCGAGCAGGTCACCGGGTCCGAACCAGCCGCCACGTCGCAGACAGCCGCAAATCTCCTCCCTGGCCTGCGGGCCGGAGCGTCCACGGAAGGAATCTGATGAACCGCACCGCACGGGTCGAACGCACCACGGCCGAGACCAAGGTGCTGGTGGAGCTGGACCTCGACGGCACCGGCACCGCCGACATCGGCACCGGTGTCGGCTTCTACGACCACATGCTGCACCAGATCGCCCGGCACGGCGGGTTCGACCTGACCGTACAGACGGTCGGTGACCTGGAGATCGACGCGCACCACACGATGGAGGACACGGCGATCGCGCTGGGCACCGCGCTGCGCCAGGCGCTGGGCGACAAGGCGGGCATCCGCCGGTACGGCTCGGCCACCATCCCGATGGACGAGGTACTGGTACGGGCGGTGGTCGACCTGTCCGGCCGGCCGTACGTGGTGCACGACGAGCCGGCGCTGGCGCCGTACATCGGGCCGGTCTACCCGACCAGCATGACCCGGCACATCTGGGAGTCGCTCGGCCACTCGGCCATGATCACGCTGCACGTGTCGGTGCTGCGGGCCGCCCGCGACGGCGGCCACCCGGACGCGCACCACGTGGTTGAGGCCCAGTTCAAAGCGGTCTCGCGGGCGCTGCGCGAGGCGGTGGCGATCGACCCCCGGTCGGCCGGCTCGGTGCCCAGCACCAAAGGCGCGCTGTAACGTGGACAGCTTCCTGCCGGTGGCGCTGTTCGCGCTGGCCGGGGTGCTGGTCGGTGGCGTCTGGTCGCTGCACCGTCAGGGTGCCGGGCGGGGTGCCATCGGTCTGGCCGCCGGCCTCGCCCTGCTGGCGGTCGCCGCCGGCGTGTTCTGGTTGCTACCGGGAGGTGACTGATGGTCACGCCATCGCCGGCCGTCGTGGTGCTCGACTACGGCTCCGGCAATCTGCGCTCCGCCGAACGGGCTCTGGCCCGGGCCGGTGCCGAGGTGACCGTGACCGCCGACCTGGCCGCGGCCGACGCCGCCGCCGGACTGGTGGTGCCGGGCGTCGGCGCGTACGCGGCCTGCATGTCCGGTATCGACGAGCTGGGTGCGGCGCCGGTGATCGCGCGGCGGGTCGCCGAGGGCCGCCCGGTACTCGGCATCTGCGTCGGCATGCAGATCCTCTTCGAGTACGGCGAGGAGCACGGGGTGGTCACCAAAGGGCTCGGCCTGCTGCCCGGCGGGGTTCGCCGGCTGCCCGCCGAGCGGGTGCCGCACATGGGCTGGAACACCGTCGCCGCGCCGGCCGGCAGCACCTTGTTCGCCGGTTTGCCCGGCGACGCCCGGTTCTACTTCGTGCACTCGTACGCGGCACTCGCCGTCGACCAGCTGAGCGCCGCCGGCGCCCTGGTCACCACCACCGAACATGGAGCCGGTTTCGTGGCCGCCGCCGAACGTGACGCGCTGTCGGCGACGCAGTTCCATCCGGAGAAGTCCGCCCAGACCGGGGCGATCCTGCTGGGCAACTGGCTGGCCACGTTGACTCCACCGACCATGACGGGAGGGGAGGACCGGTGAGCAAGGAACGGGCCCGCCGCCGGGCCGCCCGGCTGGCCGAGGCGGAACGCGAGCGGGCCACCCGCGCCCGGACCAGCGCCCGCCGGCAGCGGCGCCGGTCCGCGCTGCGCCGGCTCACCCCGCGTCGGCCGGGCGGGCGCACCGGGCGGCTGTTCATCCGGCGTAGCCGCGCCGAACGTGCCGGGATCGCGGTGCTGACCGTGGCGGCGCTGGCGGTCGTCTGGCTGGCCGTGCCCGACATGGCGCTGCGCCTGCTGCTGATCGTCGTACTGCTGCTCGTGGCACCCGCCGTCGTGGTCATCGCACTCGGCCGACGGACCT
Source organism: Micromonospora sp. LOL_013 (assembly GCF_048060315.1). NCBI lineage: Bacteria > Bacillati > Actinomycetota > Actinomycetes > Micromonosporales > Micromonosporaceae > Micromonospora > Micromonospora sp. LOL_013. The sequence continues at coordinate 45,371 of NZ_JBHMIQ010000010.1, read as the reverse complement.
GATACCCACCACCTTCGAGGAGACAATCCGTGACCCTGACCCTGCTTCCCGCTGTCGACGTCGCCGACGGCCAGGCCGTCCGCCTGGTCCAGGGCGCGGCCGGTAGCGAAACCTCCTACGGTGATCCGCTGGAGGCGGCGCTCGCCTGGCAGCGTGACGGGGCGGAGTGGATCCACCTGGTCGACCTCGACGCCGCCTTCGGTCGGGGCAGCAACGCCCATCTGCTCGCCGAGGTGGTCCGGCAGATCGACGTAGCGGTGGAGTTGTCCGGCGGGATCCGCGACGACGAGTCGCTCGCCGCCGCGCTGGGCACCGGCGCGGCCCGGGTCAACATCGGCACCGCCGCGTTGGAGGACCCGGTCTGGTGCGACCGGATCGTCGCCGAGTTCGGCGACCGGGTGGCGATCGGCCTGGACGTGCGTGGCCGTACGCTGGCCGCTCGAGGCTGGACCCGTGACGGTGGTGACCTGTTCGAGATCCTCGAACGGCTGGACAAGGCCGGGGCCGCGCGGTACGTCGTCACCGACATCACCAAGGACGGCACCATGCGGGGACCGAACCTGGACCTGCTCCGGGAGGTGTGCTCGCGGACCGACGCGCCGGTGATCGCCTCCGGCGGTGTGTCCACCCTGGATGATTTGCGGGCGCTCGCCACTTTGGAATCGGCCGGGGTGGAGGGAGTGATCGCAGGCAAGGCGTTGTACGCCGGCGCGTTCAGCGTCGCGCAGGCGCTCGCCGCGCTGCGCGACGCCGGCCGATCGGAGGCCTCGGCGTGACCGTCGCGGTCCGGGTGATCCCCTGCCTCGACGTGGACGCGGGCCGGGTGGTCAAGGGGGTCAACTTCGTCGACCTGCGTGACGCCGGGGACCCGGTCGAGTTGGCCGCAGCCTACGACGCGGCCGGCGCGGACGAGTTGACCTTCCTCGACGTCACCGCCTCCTCCGACGCCCGCGGCACCATGCTGGACGTGGTCCGTCGGACCGCCGAGTCGGTCTTCATCCCGCTCACCGTCGGCGGCGGGGTGCGGTCGGTGGAGAACGTGGACACGCTGCTGCGCGCCGGAGCGGACAAGGTCGGGGTGAACACCGCGGCGATCGCCCGACCCGATCTGATCGCCGAGATCGCCGACCGGTTTGGCCGGCAGGTGCTGGTGCTGTCCCTGGACGTGCGTCGCGCCGGGCCGCAGACGGTGGCCAGCGGTGACACGCCCAGCGGTTTCGAGGTGACCACGCACGGCGGTCGGCGGGGGACCGCGATCGACGCGGTGGCCTGGGCACGGCGCGGCGCCGAACTGGGCGCCGGGGAGATCCTGCTCAACTCGATGGACGCCGACGGAACCAAGGCGGGCTTCGACGTCGAACTCATCGCCGCGGTACGGGCGGTGGTCGACATCCCGGTGATCGCCAGTGGCGGGGCCGGTGCCACCGCGCACTTCCCGCCGGCGGTGGCCGCCGGGGCCGACGCGGTCCTCGCCGCGAGTGTGTTCCACTTCGGCGAGCTGACCATCGGCGCGGTCAAACGGGAGCTGCGCGACGCCGGCCACCCGGTGCGCTGACCGCCATAGCCGGCCCTGTCGACCCGCCCGAGGTCAGGCCCGGCCCTGCCGGGCGGCGGAGTTCTCCACCGGACGCCGGGGCGCCGGCGGTAGGAAACGCCCGGTGTATTCGAGCATCGCGGCGGCGTGGTCCTGGTCGTCCAGCTGCCAGTCGGCCTCGGCGGTGGTGTACCGCTGGTCGAGCACCCCGTGCACACTGTCCACGGTGGTGGTCAGACCGCTGCGTGGCCGGTCCCGCCACAGCCGTTCACCGGCCTCGGTCACCTGGAACCAGCCGTCGCTGACCGAGACCAGCCCGGCACCGAGTAGCCGGCGTACCCCGGTCTCGATCTCTTCCCGGGTGGGGATCGCCTGGTTGAGGTGTTCGGCGGTGGTGAGCACGTCGACCAGGCGTACCCCTTCGGGCCGGCGGCTCAGCGGAGACCTGCGGTGCCGACCCACCTTGCCCGCGATGACCGTCGAGACGAAGATCCACGCGTCCGACCAAGCCCACCCCTCGTCCATCATCTGCCCATGATGCCGCGCCGGGCGCGCGGGCGGAACTCCTGTGCTTGGCTGTGGACATGCTTTTGCCGCGTCCCACCCGGCTGATCCGTGCGGCCGGGCATTTCACCCTCGATGCGACGACCGGTGTGTGCGCGCCGGCCGGCGTCGCCGACCTGCTGCGCGAACTGCTCACCCCGGCGACCGGGCTGCCGCTGGCGGCAGCGGGGGCGCCCGGCGATGGCGTGATCAGTCTGCTGGTGCGCGACGATCCCGCGCTCGGTGCCGAGGGCTACCGGCTGCGGGTCGACCCGTCCGGGGTCCGGGCGGTGGCCGCCGCCGAGGCCGGGCTGCGCTGGGCGGTGCAGACGCTGCGTCAGTTGCTGCCCGACCAGGTGTACGCGGCCGGTCCGGTCACCGGGGTGCCGTGGCGGCTGCCGACGGTGGAGATCGTCGACGTGCCGGCGTACCCGTGGCGGGGATCGCTGCTCGACGTGGCCCGCTGGTGCCACCCGCTGCCGCTGCTCTACCGCTATGTCGATGTGCTGGCCATGCACAAGCTCAACACTCTGCACCTGCATCTGACCGACGACCAGGGTTGGCGGTTCGAGGTGCGGCGGTACCCCCGGTTGACCGAGGTGGGCGGGTTCCGGGCGGCGTCGCCGGCCGGTCATCTTCGGGACGGCCGCAGCGACTGGGTGCCGCACGGCGGCTGGTACCGGCAGGCAGAGCTGCGTGGCCTGGTGGCCTACGCGGCCCGGCGCGGTGTGCGGATCATGCCGGAGATCGACCTGCCCGGGCACGCTCAGGCGGCGATCGCGGCCTATCCCGAGTTCGGCAACGATCCGACCCGCCGGTTGGCCGTCGGGACGACCTGGGGGATCTCCACCCACGTACTCAACCTGGAACCGGCCACCCTGGCCGCCGTGCACCACATCCTCGACGAGGTGGTCGAGGTCTTTCCGTTCGAGTACGTGCACGTCGGCGGGGACGAGGTGCCGACCGCCGAGTGGGCGGCGAACCCGGCGGCCGTCGCCCGGGCCACCGAGCTCGGCCTGCCCCGGGTGGCCGACCTGCAGGGCTGGTGGACCGGGCGGCTGGCCGAGCATCTGGCCGGTCACGGTCGGCGGACCGCGGTCTGGGACGAACTGCTCGACCGGGGAGTTCCGGGCGGGTCCACCGTCTTCGCGTGGCGGGGCATCGACCGGATCGACCTGGCCCGGTCCGCCGGTCTTCCGGTGGTTGCCGCGCCGTACAGCCACACGTACTTCGACTGGGCCGAGTCCGACGATCCGGCCGAGCCGTTGGCCATCGCCGGGGTGCTGCCGCTGCGCACGGTGTACGGGTTCCAGCCCGGCGACGTGCTCGGGGTGCAGGGGCAGCTGTGGAGCGAGTACCTGCCCACCGAGCAGCGGGTGTGGTGGCGGGCCTTCCCCCGGCTGGCCGCGTTGGCGGAGGTGGGTTGGTCCGGACCGGTGCCGACCGACGACACCGGCGCGGTGCCGCCCGGGGTGTGGGCGGAGTTCCGTAGTCGGCTGACCGGGCAGCTGCGCCGGCTGGACCGGGTCGGCGTCAGCTACCGTCCGCCGGACGACTGACCGCCGGGACCGGCTCGGGCGCGGTCGCGCCGGTGGGTACGGTGCACAGCGGCAGGAAGAACTGCACCAGCGGTCCGATGCCGACCGCGTAGAGCACGGTGCCCAGCCCGCCGGTGCCGCCCAGCAGCCAGCCGCACGCCAGCACGGTCAGCTCGATCACGGTGCGGACGAGCCGGACCGAGCTGCGCGGGTGCCGGGCGACCCAGCCGGTCATCAGCCCGTCCCGGGGGCCGGGGCCCATCCGCGCCCCGATGTACAAGGCGGTGGCCAGGCCGTTGAGCACGATCCCGGTGACCAGGAACGCGCCCCGGACCGGCAGCTGCGTCGGTGCGGGCAGCAGTGCGAGACCGGCGTCCACCGCGACGCCGATCACCACCACGTTGCTGACCGTGCCGAGGCCGGGCCGCTGCCGCAGTGGTATCCACAGCAGCAGCACGGCTCCGCCGACGAACACCGTGACGGTCCCGAAGCTCAACCCGGTCAGCTGGGTCAACCCCTGGTGGAAGACGTCCCACGGGTTCAGCCCGAGATCCGACTCGATCATCAGCGCCATGCTGACGCCGTACAGGGCGAGGCCGGCGTAGAGCTGTCCGAGCCGTCGGGGCAGTCGCCGACCCGGGTGGCGGCCGGGGCGGCCGCCGGGATGGTGACCGGGGTTGGGGTCCGGTCTGCGGCGGAGTCCACCGCCGTTGCCAATCTTGGTCATGCATGCCACATTGAAGGCCAATCGGCGATCGCGATACGACCAATTGGAGGCAACTGGTTATGGCAGTGATCGTGCGGGGCAGCCAATTGGCCCGGCTGCTCGGCCAGTGGCATGCCCTGCCCGGCCGGCGGCGCAACCCGGACTACGCCGCGTTGGCCGGGGCGGTCCGCGGCCTGCTCGCCGACGGGCGGCTGCCGCTCGGCGTACGGCTGCCGGCCGAGCGGGAACTGGCCGAGGCGCTGCGGATCAGCCGGACCACCGTCACCGCCGCGTACCGCAGTCTGCGGGAGACCGGCCACCTGACCAGCCGCCGGGGGGCCGGCAGCTGGACCACGCTGCCCACCGGACACCAGGTGGCCAGCTCCGGGCTGTGGACCGCGGAGACCGCCCCCGACATGATCGACCTGGGGTACGCGGCGCTGGCCGCCCCACCCGAGCTGGTGCCGGCGGCCCGCGCCGCCGCCGAAGACCTGCCCCGCTACCTTCAGCACGCCGGCTACTACCCGACCGGGCTGGCCGAGCTGCGGGCCTCGGTCGCCCAGGGCTACACCCGGCGTGGTCTGCCCACCAGCGCGGAGCAGATCATGGTGACCAGCGGCACCCAGCACGCCCTCGACCTGGTGCTACGGCTGCTGCTGCCAGCTGGCGCACCGGTGCTGGTCGAGTCGCCTACCTACCCGAACGCGCTCGCCGCGCTCGCCGCCCGTCGGGCCCGGATCGCCACCCACGGACTGGCGACCACCGCCGGCGGCGGTTGGGACGCCGACCTGCTGCTCGGCGCGATCCGACAGGACGGGCCCCGGCTGGCCTACCTGATCCCCGAGTTCCAGAATCCGACCGGTCACCTGATGTCGGCCGAGCTGCGGGAACGGGTGGTCGCGGCGGCCCACGCCAGCGGCACCGACCTGGTGGTCGACGAGTCGTTCGTGGACCTGCCGCTGGACGGCACCCCGGTGCCACCGCCGACCGCGGTCTTCGATCGGCACTCCCGGGTGATCTCCATCGGGGGGATGAGTAAGCCCTACTGGGGTGGGCTGCGGATCGGCTGGGTACGGGCCTCGGCGCCGTTGGTACAGCGGCTCGCCGCCCTGCGGGTCGGGGTGGACATGGCCGGTCCGGTGCTCGACCAGCTGGTCGGGGTCCACCTGCTGGCCGCGGCGGACACCATCGTGCCGGCCCGGTTGGCGCAGCTCACCGCCCAGCGGGACGCGCTGCTCACCGAGCTGGCCAACGTGTTGCCCGAGTGGCGGGTCAGCGTGCCGCACGGCGGGGTGACCCTCTGGGCGGAGCTGGACGGCCCGATCTCCAGCGCGCTCGCCCGAGCGGCCGAGGAGTCCGGGGTACGGCTGGCCCCCGGCCCCAGGTTCGGCATCGACGGCACCCTGGAGCGGTTCCTGCGGTTGCCGTTCACCCTGCCGGTGCCGGTGCTGACCGACGCGGTACGGCGGATCGCCGCCGTGCGCTACGACCTTGACCGCACCAGCCGCCGTCAGTGGCGGGAGCCCGCCATGATCGCCTGACGGCGGCTGGTGCCCGACCCCACGGTCAGATCTCGGCGAGCTGACCGGCGTACATCCGGTCGATCTCGGCGGCGAAATTGTTCTCCACGATCCGGCGTTTGATTTTGAGCGACGGCGTCATCTCGCCGTCCTCGATGGTCAGGTCCCGACTGAGGATAGCGAACTTCTTGATTGTCTCCCACCGGTTGAGCTTGCCGTTGAGTTCGGCGACGTAGCCCGCCACCAGAGTGTGCACCTCGGGCGAGGCGACGATCTCGGCGTACGGCCGGCCAGCCAGCGGCCCGTCGGCTGCCCAGCCGGTGATGGCGTCCGGGTCCAGGGTGACCAGCATGGTGCAGTAGTTGCGGGCCTGGCCGATCACCACCGCCTGCGAGGTGTACGGGCAGACCGCCTTGAACAGGCCCTCGATGTGCGACGGTGCCACGTACTTGCCGCCGGACGTCTTGACCAGGTCCTTCTTGCGGTCGGTGATGGTCAGGAAGCCCTCGTCGTCGAGATTGCCGATGTCGCCGGTGCGGAAGAATCCGTCGGCGGTGAACGCCTCGGCGGTCTCCGCCGGCAGGTTGTGGTAGCCACGCATCACCGGTGCGCCGCGCAGCAGCACCTCGCCGTCCTCGTCGATGCGGCACTCCAGGTCGCCCAGCGCCTGCCCGACGGTGCCGATCTTGATCTGGACCGGCCGGTTGACGAAGTTGGCCGCGCTCGCCTCGGTCAGCCCGTAGCCCTCGCAGATCGGCAGGTTGGCGGCGGCGAAGAACTCGGCGATGTCCGGGCTCAGCGGCGCCGAACCGGAGACCAGCGCGTTGATGTGCCCGCCGAGGCGGGCCTGGAGCTTGCTGAAGACCAGTTTCTCGGCGATCGCGTACTTGAGCTTCAGCCCACCCGGCACCGGCCGGCCGGCCTGTTGCAGGGCCACCCGCTGGCGACCGACGCGGACCGCCCAGTCGAAGATCCGGGCCTTGGCGCCGCCGGCCTCCTGCGCTGTGGCGACCGCCTTGTTGTAGACCTTCTCGAAGATCCGCGGGGCGGCGCACATCAGCGTCGGCCGGACCACCGACAGCATGTCGACCAGCTTGTCCACCCGGCCGTCGACATAGGTCGGCAGCCCGACGTGGATGATGCTGCACAGCAGGGTCTTGCCGAACGAGTGTGACAGCGGCAGCCAGAGGTACTGCAGGTCGTCGGGGTTCATGATGCCCAGCTGGGACTGGGCGACGGCCTCCCAGCACCAGCCCCGGTGCAGCAGCTCGACGCCTTTGGGCCGGCCCGTGGTGCCGGAGGTGTAGATCAGGGTGGCCAGGTGCTCCGGCTCGATGGTGGTGGCGATCCGTTCGACCAGGCCGGGTTCCTCGGCGAGTGCTTGGGTGCCGCGTTCCTCCAGCTCGGCCAGGGTGAGCTGGGGGACCGTCGCGGCGGGGTCGGCTGCTCCGTCGATGAGCACCACGTGGGTCAGCGCCGGCAGGTCCGCGTCGGCCATCTTGTCGGCTTGGGCACGGTTCTCGGCGATCAGAATTTTCGAGCCGGAGTCGCCGACGATGAACGCCGCGTCGGCCGGCTCAGTGGTGGGGTAGACCGTGGTCGTCGCGCCGGCGGCGCACATGATGCCGAGATCGGCCAGCACCCATTCGATCCGGGTGTTGGCCAGGATGGCCACCCGGTCCTCGTTGCCGACGCCCAGTGCGTACAGGCCGGCGGCGATCGCCCTGGTCCGGCCGGCGACCTCGGCCCAGGTCATCCAGGTCAGGCCGGAGTCGCCGGGGGCGGGTCCGGCGATCGCGTTCCGGTCCGGCGTGGCAGCCACCCGCTGCAGAAACATGTCGGGAATCGACCGGTATGGGACGTCGAGAGCCATCGGGTCCGTCGCCTCCGCATATGTGATAGTGAGCGCTGTCACGTAAATTCTGTGTTACCGAACAGTAGTGCCAGGCTCGGTTTTCGGCTAGCCCCAAGCCACGCCCAGCGCGGCAAACCCGGCCAAGCCTCGCGGTGTCGTTCCTCGTCAAGGGCTGGTTCGCTCGTGCCCGGCGGTGTCCGGCCTCGGGGTCGGTGGCCGGCGCCCGGCGCCGGCCACCGGAAACCATGCGTCGGCGGTATGGGGATATCGATATATAAACCTGCCAACGCTCACGCATAGGATTTCATCAATCGATATCCCGCTCGCCCGCCCGCGACCGAGACGGCCACAAGCCGACGCGGGTGTCCGCATCCAGGAAGGAACAGGGATGACCGTTCTCCGTACCACTGGCCGCCGGCTACTGCTGGCCGGCTGCGCCGCCGCCGTCGCCACCGCGCTCGTCGGCAACCCGGCGGCCGCCGCTCCGGCCGGGGAGATCAAGCTCGCCGGCGGGGCCACCGCGGTCGCGGGCAGCTACATCGTGGTGTTCACCGACGCCGCCGTCGCAGCCCGGGGTGACGCAGCCCGCGCGGCCGCCGTCGCGGACCGGGCCGGCAGCCTCGCCGCACAGTACGGCGGTGCCGTCAACCGTGTCTTCGGCGCCGCGGTCAACGGCTTCGAGGCGCGGCTGTCGGCGTCGGCCGCCCGCCGGCTCGCCGCGCACTCGTCCGTGGCGTACGTGGAGCAGAACCACACCGTGTCGCTCGCCGCCACCCAGACGAACCCGCCGTCCTGGGGTCTGGACCGGATCGACCAGCGCAACCGGCCGCTGAACAACGCCTACACCTACCCCACGACGGCCAGCAACGTCACCGCGTACATCATCGACACCGGCATCCGCACCACGCACAACGACTTCGGTGGGCGGGCCCGCGCCGGCTACGACGCGTTCGGCGGCACGTCGGCGGACTGCAACGGGCACGGCACCCACGTCGCCGGTACGGTCGGCGGCAGCGCGTACGGGGTGGCCAAGGGTGTCCGGCTGGTCGCCGTGCGGGTGCTGAACTGCTCCGGCGGTGGCACCGTCGCCGGGGTCGTCGCCGGGGTCAACTGGGTCACCGCCAACGCGGTCAAGCCGGCGGTGGCGAACATGAGCCTCGGCGGTGGGGCCAGCAGCACGCTGGACAGCGCGGTGGCGAACTCGATCTCCTCCGGTGTCAGCTACGCGGTGGCGGCCGGCAACTCGAACGCCAACGCCTGCAACTACTCGCCGGCCCGGGTCTCCAGCGCGATCACCGTCGGCGCGACTACCAGCAGCGACGCCCGTGCGTCGTACTCCAACTACGGCCGCTGCCTGGACATCTTCGCGCCGGGCTCGTCGATCACCGCACCGTGGTACAACAGCAACACCGCCACCCGGACCATCAGCGGCACCTCGATGGCCGCTCCGCACGTGGCGGGTGCCGCCGCTCTGGTGCTCAGCCGGTTCCCCTCCTACAGCCCCTCCCAGGTGACCAGCTACCTGGTCAGCAACGCCACCACCGGCGTGGTGTCCGGTGCGGGCTCCGGCTCGCCGAACCGCCTGCTCTACGTGGTCAACTGATCCGGTGATCCGCTGACCGACCCGACAGCTCGAGCAGCGCGCGGCCCCTGGGCACCCCAGCGCCCGGGGGCCGCACCCTGCGGCATCTCGCCCACACTCCGACGGCGCTTAGGGTAGCCGGATGCATGCTGTCAGTGATATGACTCAAGAAATATAGGAAGTCGTCAATAGGCTCCGCCCTACGATCGGTCCGATCGGCATCGTCGATCGTTCATCTGTCCGCAGTAGATCGACTACTGCGGACAAAAGACCGAAGGAAGGACGGAGATGACACCCATGCGCACGCACGTCCGGCGCGCCCTGGTGCTGGTCGTGGCGGCAGCCGTCGCCACCATGACGGTCACCCCGCCGGCCACGGCCGCCCCCACCGGCGAGATCCGCCAGGCGGGTGGTGCCACCGCGGTGGCGGGCAGCTACATCGTCGCGTTGAAGGCCAGCGCGGTGAGCGGCTCCCGCTCCATGCGGACCGCCCGGATCGCGACCCGCGCCGCCGAACTCGCCGGGACCTACGGCGGCGTGGTCAACCGACTGTACGAGACCGCCTTCACCGGCTTCGAGATCAAGCTCTCCGAGGCCGCCGCCCGTCGCCTGGCGGCGCACTCGTCCGTGGCGTACGTGGAGCAGAACCACACCGTCTCGCTGGCCGGCACCCAGGTCAACCCGCCGTCCTGGGGCCTGGACCGGATCGACCAGCGTTACCTGCCGCTGAACCGCTCCTACACCTACCCGAACACCGGTTCGACGGTCACCGCGTACATCATCGACACCGGCATCCGGTTCGACCACACCGACCTGTCCCCCCGGGCCGTGCCCGGCTACGACGCGTTCGGCGGCACCGCGGCGGACTGCAACGGGCACGGCACCCATGTCGCCGGTACGGTCGGCGGCACCAGGTTCGGCGTCGCCAAGAAGGTCCGGCTGGTCGCCGTGCGGGTGCTCAACTGCAGCGGCAGCGGCACCGTCGCCGGAGTCCTCGCCGGCGTCAACTGGGTCACCACCAACGCTGCAGGCCGGCCGGCGGTCGCGAACATGAGCCTCGGTGGCGGTGCCAGCGCAACGCTGGACAGCGCGGTGACCGCCTCGATCTCCTCCGGAGTCAGCTACGCGGTGGCGGCCGGCAACTCGAACGCCGACGCCTGCAACTTCTCGCCGGCCCGGGTCCCGACCGCACTGACCGTCGGGGCCACCGACCGCAACGACAACCGGGCCTCCTACTCCAACTGGGGACGCTGCCTGGACCTGTTCGCGCCCGGATCGCAGATCACCTCGGCCTGGCACACCAGCCCGACCGCGACCAACACGATCAGCGGCACCTCGATGGCCGCGCCGCACGTGGCCGGCGCGGCCGCCATGGTGCTGCAGGCGTACCCGAACTACACCCCGGCGCAGGTGTCCGCGTTCATCCTGCGGATCGCCACGCCGAACGTGGTGGTCAACCCTGGGCCCGGCTCGCCGAACTTGCTGCTCTACGTCCTGTTCCGCAACGTCATCACCCCGGTACCGACGCTGACCGTCAGGCCGACTGTGATCCCGACCGTGATTCCGACCCTCACCCCGCGCCCGACCCTCACCCCGCGCCCGACCCTCACCCCGCGCCCGACCCTCACCCCGCGCCCGACGTTGACCGCGGTGCCGACGCTGACCCAGCGTCCGCCGCTGCTGCCCGCACCGATTGGCTGATCACGTCCGGCCGCCGAGACGGACATCACCCCGTCCCGGCGCCCGGCACGTTCGGGCCGCCGCGGCTGAGCGGTCCCGGCGGTCGTGGCCGTCGCCGTCCCAGCGGTCATCGTCCTGATCGTGAAGGTTCCGCTCGGCGCCGTCGGTCGTCGCGCCGGTCAGCGTGACGGCGAATGCGGTGCCGTCCGGGTGTGTGCGAAGGCGTTGCCCAGCACCGCGTCGACTGCGGCGGCCAGGTCCTCGGCGTCGATTCCCACCGGCGGACCGTCCGGCAAGTCGAGCCGCACCACCCGGGCGGTGTCCTCGGGCAGCTCCGACCGCCGGAGGACGACGTCGAGGTGAGCTTCGTGGGGCCGGCAGGGGAGCACGAGGTCGACGCCGTGTGCGTCGGTGACCAGCCGGAGATCGGCTGGGAGCTGGACGGCTGAATCCCGTCCACACCGGCGGTGCGACGCCCGGTCACTGGTACCGGCTGGAGATCACCGACCAGTCGTAGGTGCCACGGATCCAGTTTCGTCGCGTCGCGACCAGGCGGTGCACCGGCGGCGGCGCGTCGGTCAGCACCTCGGCCTGCAGCCGGAGGAACAGCGCGAGACCGTCGTTGAACCATTCGGCGGCGGTGGCCAGGGCCGCCGCCGGACCGTAGCCGGTCTCGTGGGCGATCACGGTGGCCAGGTTGTGGGGATCCTGGCCATGTTCCTTGCCGTACGAGAACAGGTCGTTGCACCAGCAGACCAGATCCGCCGCCACAGTGTTCAGTCTGGCGAGCGTCGGGTCAACCCGGTGACGGGAATGCGGCAGTCCGCTTTCTGCGAGGTCGGTGAGCGCGAAACTGGGCAGTACCGCGCCGGCGTGCCGGCGCATCTGGATGTACTCGGCGACCGCCGGCACCCGGCCCTGCTGGCGGTTGCCGGCCTCCCAGAGCAGCGCGAAGAGGTACTGGTGCAGCGAAGCGGTGAACCGCAGCAGGATCCCGGGCCGGCCCAGCCGGCGGACCCGGTGGCACAGATCCGCGAGGGTCAGCGCCAGTGGCGACCGGTCGCCCAGGTCGGTCGGTGGCGTGGCACCGGGTCCGTCGAGTGTCCGCATCAGCGGGCTGATCACCGGCGCGACCCGGCCCGGGTCGGTGCCGAGCCCGTCCTCGTCGCAGCGGTCGTCGAGCGCGAACAGCCAGGTGAACAGGTCGCTGAGCAGTTGCACGCGGACGACGTCGGCGTCGGGCGCGACCCGGGCGGCCAACTCGGCGGCGTTGGCGCGGCGCAGCCGGGCGGCACGCTGCGGATCAGCCGTCAGCCCGTGCCGGTCCGCCCAGCCCGCCGACGCCCTGGCGAGCGTCGACCGGTACGGGTTGACGCGGGGCCGGAACGGTGGGGCGACCACGGACGTCGGGGCGAACGCGCGCATACGGCCTCCAGCCGGCCGCCAAGGGGAGGGATGGCGTACCGGTATGATCATCATCGCGGTCCGGCCCGGCCACGACGAGGATCGCCGCTAGAAGCCGAAGCGGGCGTTACGCAATCGTTCTTCGACCGCAGCGGCGCAGTCGAGCTGGACCCGGGCCACCCGCTGTCGGCCGGTCAGGAAGAGCACCAGCTCCCCGGGCGGGGCGCTGAGCGACACCCGGTCCCCGCCGGTCCCGGTCGCCACGTCCCCGTAGCCGTCGGCGACGACGGTGACCGCGCCGGGGAACCGGCGCAGCCGCAGCCTGGTCAGCGCCGAGACGCGTTTCCACAGCGCGGCCTGCTCGCCGGGCGGCAGGTCCCGGGGGTGCCAGTCCGGCTGGGCCCGTCGGACGTCCTCATGATGGATGAAGAACTCCATCAGGTTGACCACTTCGTCGGTGATCCGGTTGCTCACCGGGCTCCACGCCGGTGGCTGCCGGACCATCCGGACCAGGTCGGGGAAGGGGCGGGCGGCGAGTTCGAGCCGGACCCGTTCACTGTAGCCGCGCAGCACCGGCAACCAGATGCCCGCTGCCGCGTCGGGCCGCTGCTCCCGGACGACCAGGTGCGCGGCGAGGTCCCGGGTGGTCCACCCGTCGTTCACCGTCGGGGCATCCGGACCAACGGCAAGGAACAGGTCGGCCAGGGCATGACGTTCCATTTGTGCGAACCGCGCCATGAACCGATCGTAGGCGGGCGACGGACGGCGCGCCGAGCGAGTCGACGTCGTGGTACCGGGTCGGGTGCCGGGACCGGGGGCGTGCTGTGGCGGTGGCCACAGTCGTCGTACCCCGCTGGCATCGTGGGTCGGTAAGGACGAGATTTGATGACCAGGACTTACAGTCGGGGGTAGCGTGGCCAATCGAACAAGCCGTGACGTCCTGCTCCGCGGCCTGTGGGTGCTCGGCCAGGGCATCCGCGAGCAGCCGGGGCTGTTCACCGTCGGCGTCAGCGGCAGCGTCGTGTTCGGGCTGCTCACCATCGCCAGCGCGTACGTGGTCGGGGCGATCGTGGGCGAGGTGGTGGTTCCGTCGATCGAGTCCGGGCGGGTGGAGACCGGCCTGCTCGGAGCCGGCGCGGCGGCCCTGCTGGCGGTGAGCGTGGTCAAGGTGGTGGGCATCTTCGGCCGGCGGCTCGGCGCCGGCTTCATGCAGTACCGTCTGCAGGCCAGCTACCGCCGCCGGGTCACCCGCCGCTACCTCGACCTGCCAATGTCCTGGCACCAGCGGCACCCCACCGGCACCCTGCTGTCGAACGCGAACTCCGACGTCGAGGCGACCTGGTTCCCGGTCGCCCCGCTACCGTTCGCCGTCGGCACGGTGGTGATGCTGGTCACGGCGATCGCCGCGCTGTTCGCCACCGACTGGGTGCTCGCACTGGTCGGGCTTGCGGTGTTCCCGGCGCTGTTCGCCCTCAACGTGGTCTACTCGCGCCGGATGGCCCCCCGGCAGGTCCGGGCACAGCAGCTGCGGGCCGAGGTCAGCGGGATCGCGCACGAGAGCTTCGACGGTGCCCTGGTGGTCAAGACCATGGGGCGGGAGGCCCAGGAGACCGCCCGGTTCGCCGGCCGGGCGGCCGAGCTGCGCGACGCGCTGATCTCCGTGGGCCGGCTGCGCGGGTTGTTCGACCCGTTGCTGGAGACCCTGCCCAGCCTTGGCACCCTCGCCGTGCTGCTGGTCGGTGCCGCCCGGCTGCGGCAGGGCGCGGTCAGCGTGGCCGACCTGGTCAGCGTCGCGTTCCTGTTCACCGTGCTGGCCTTCCCGGTCCGGGCGATCGGCTGGGTGCTGGCCGAGCTGCCCCGCAGCGTCGCCGGATGGGACCGGGTGCGGCACGTGCTCACGGCCACCGGCGAGATGCCGTACGGCGACACCGAACTGCCCGCCGCCGGCACCCCGGCGAGCCTGGTCTTCGACCGGGTCTGGTTCAGCTACCGGCCCCCGGTCGGCGAGCCCGCCGCGCCGGCCCCGGCCGACCAGTCCGTCGACCCGACTGCGGTCACCGCGCCCGGCACCGACGGCGCGCTGCCGCCGGTGCTGCGTGACGTGTCGTTCACCGTGCCCGCCGGGCGAACCGTGGCCCTGGTCGGGCCAACCGGAGCCGGCAAGTCGACCATCGCCGCGTTGGCCGCCCGGCTGGTCGATCCGACCGGCGGCCGGGTCGTGCTGGACGGCGTCGAACTGCCCCGGCTGACCGCCGGCTCGCTGGCCCGCACGGTCTCCCTGGTCGCCCAGGTGCCGTTCGCCTTCGACGACACGGTCCGGGCGAACGTCACTCTCGACCGGCCCGGGCTGACCGACGAGGTGGCCTGGTCGGCGCTGCGGCTGGCCGAGGCGGACGGGTTCGTAGCGGCGCTCGACGACGGGCTGGACACCGTCGTCGGTGAGCGCGGCACCACGCTTTCCGGCGGCCAGCGGCAGCGGCTCACCCTGGCCCGCGCGTTGGCCGGGCAGCCCCGGCTGCTGGTGCTCGACGACGCGACCAGCGCCGTCGACCCCCGGGTGGAGGCGGCGATCCTGGCCGCACTGCGCAGCTCCGAGTTCGCGACGTCGATTCTGATCGTCGCGTACCGGCGGGCAACCATCGCCCTCGCCGACGAGGTGGTCTACCTCGACCAGGGCCGGGTAGTGGACCACGGCACGCATCAGCAGCTGCTGTCCCGCTGTCCCGGCTACAACGACCTGGTGACCGCGTACGAGCAGGCGGAAGCGGAGCGGGAGCGGACCCGGACCGGCACCGACGGCGATCCCGGTGGCGGTCCGGCGCGGGCGGCGGAGGTGGTCGCGTGAGCGCGCCCACCGTCGACCGCGCCGGCGGCGAGCGTCGAGGCGACCCCGTCGACCCGTCGGGCGGGCCGGCCGCCAACCCACTGGCGGGCAGATCCGAGTCGACCTGGCAGACGATGCGCCGCGGGCTGGCGCTCTCCCCGGAGCTGCGGACCGGGCTGGCCGGCACCCTGCTGCTGGCGCTGGTGTCGATGATCGGCCGGGCCGCCATCCCGGTCGCGGTCCAGCAGGCGATCGACAACGGCCTGCGGGCGCCGGGCGGCCCCGATCTCGAAGTGGTGGGCACGATCGTCGCGGCCACCGCCGCCGTGCTGGTCGTGACGACCGTCTGCGGCTACTTCATGGTGCGCCGGCTGTTCACGGTCAGCGAGACCGCTCTCGCCGCCGTGCGGACCCGTGCGTTCCGTCACGTGCACGACCTGTCCATGCTGCACCAGCAGTCCGAGCGGCGCGGTTCGCTGGTCAGCCGGGTCACCAGCGACGTCGACCAGATCACCCAGTTCCTGCAGTGGGGCGGGGTCATCCTGCTGATCAGCATGGGTCAGGTGGTGGTGACCGCGGTCGTGATGGCGGTCTACTCGTGGCAGCTGACCCTGGTGGTCCTCGCCGCGTTCGTCCCCGCGCTGCTGATCATCCGGGCGTTCCAGCGTCGGCTCGCGGCCGCGTACGGCGTGGTTCGTCAGCGCACCGGCGCGCTGCTCGCCGCGGTCGCGGAGAGCGTGGTCGGCGCGGCGGTGATCCGGGCGTACGGCGTGTCCCGACGCACCGCCGGTCGGCTGGACGAGGCGATCGAAGGGCAGCGCCGCGCCCAGCAGCGCGCGCTGCGGACCAGCGTGGTCAGCTTCTCCACCGGGGAGATCGCCGCCGGTCTGGCGTTGGCCGGGGTGGTGGTGGTCGGCGTCCGGATGGGGGTGGACGGCGGGCTGACCGTCGGCCAGCTCACCGCGTTCCTGTTCCTGGTGACCCTGTTCATCCAGCCGGTCCAGATCGCCACCGAGGTGCTCAACGAGGCGCAGAACGCGATCGCCGGCTGGCGGCGGGTGCTCGACGTGCTGGACGTCGCCCCGGATGTGGCCGACCCGGGCGACGACGGGGTGCAGCTGCCGGGCGGGCCGCTGGACGTGCGGTTCGAGCAGGTTTGCTTTGCCTACCCGGGCGGGCCGCAGGTGCTCTCCGAGGTGACCCTGGAGATCCCGGCAAAGACCCGGGTGGCGGTGGTCGGCGAGACCGGCAGCGGCAAGACGACTTTCGCGAAGCTGCTCACCCGGCTGATGGACCCGGTGTCCGGGCAGGTGAAGCTCTCCGGTGTACCGCTCGACCGGGTCCGGTTCGAGTCGCTACGGTCCCGGGTGGTGATGGTTCCGCAGGACGGTTTCCTGTTCGACGCGACGGTCGCCGAGAATGTCCGGTTCGCCCGCCCGGAGCTCACCGACGGGCAGTTGTCCGCCGCCTTCGTGGAGCTGGGGCTGGCCGACTGGGTGACCGGCCTGCCGGACGGGGTGCACACCCCGGTCGGTGAGCGCGGCGAGGCGCTCAGCGTCGGTGAGCGGCAACTGGTGGCGCTGGTCCGGGCCTACGTGGCGGATCCAGATCTGCTGGTGCTCGACGAGGCGACCAGCGCGGTGGACCCGGCGACCGAGGTGCGGCTGCAGCGGACCCTGGAGGCGGTGACCAGGGGCCGGACCACGGTGGCGATCGCGCACCGACTGTCCACCGCCCAGGCCGCCGACGAGGTGATCGTCGTGGACCGTGGCCGGGTGGTGCAGCGCGGCCCGCACGAGGAACTGCTCGCCGATCCGGAGTCGGTCTACGGTCGGCTCTTCGCCTCCTGGCTGGAGCAGACCCGGTGACCGCCGGCTCCGCGCCGTACCCGCCGGGGCAGGTCACCGGGTCCGGCGGGAGCGGCGGCCGGGGTCAGCGGGAATAGAACTCGACGACCAGCTGCTCGTCGCAGATGATCGGCACCTCGCGGCGGGCGGGCTCGCGGACCAGGGTCGCGGTCAGTTCGGCGAGGCTGACCGACAGGTACGGCGCACCCGGTCCCTCGCCGACGTGCGCCCCGGCGGCAGCGATCTGGAACGGCGGTTTGGTCCGGCTGCGTTCCCGGACCTGGACCAGCTGACCCGGGCGCAGCCGGTACGACGGCCGGTCCACCTTGTGACCGTCCACGGTGAAGTGGCCGTGGGCGACGAGCTGTCGTGCCTGGTAGATGGTGCGAGCCAGGCCGGCCCGGTGCACGATCGCGTCGAGGCGTCGCTCCAACAACGTGACCAGGGCCTCGCCGGTCTTGCCGGTGCCGCGGACCGCGTCGTCGAAGGCGCGCCGCAGTTGGGTCTCGCTGACGTTGTACTGGTGCCGCAGGCGCTGCTTCTCCAGCAGCCGTACCTGGTAGTCGGAGGGCTTGCGACGGGCGCGACCGTGCACGCCGGGCGGGTACGGGCGCCGCTCGAAGTACCGGGTGCACTTGCGGGTCAGCGGGATGCCGAGGGCGCGGGAGATTCGCGCCTTGGGTCGTGGGTGGTTCACGTGGACGTCTCCGGGTTCAGTAGGTTAGCCTGCCCTCACTAAGGTGAGCCTAACTGATCTCGGAGGTCCGTGTCATGCAGCCCAGTCCCGCGGAGATCGCCCGGACGATGGCATTCGGCCGGCTGCCCGGCATGGCGCACGTCGCCTGCCGCCCCGGACCGCACGCCGTACGGCACGCGACCGACCCGATGGGGCGGATCCTGCTGCTCGCCGCCGGGTCCGACCTGCTCGACGGCGCGCTGCGACCCGTCCCCGGGACCGACGACACCGCCGTGGTGCTGGAGGTGGCCGACGTACCGCCGGTGGCCGGTTCGCCGACGCACGGCCGGGTCTGGGTGTCCGGCTGGGTCGGCCCGCTCGACGGTGCCCCTGCCCGGATGGCCGCGCTGGACTTCGCCGACGTGCACGCCTGCCCCGACCTGCTCGACGTCGGCCGGGGTGCCACCATCTTCCGGATGGAGGTGGCCGAGGTCCGGCTGGAACGCTGCGGCGTCACCATCGACGTCGACCCGGACGTGTACGCCGCCGCCGAGCCCGACCCGATCGGCGCCATCGAGTCGGAGCTGCTCGTCGACCTCGCCGACCACCACCGAGCCGAGATGACCGCGTTCATCCGCCGGCAGTTGCGCGACGCCGGTCACCGGTCGCTGGCCAGGGATCCGCAGGTCGTCCGGATGGACCGGTACGGGTTCGTGGTCGCGCTCGGCCCGCACGGGCCGCGCGCCCGGTTGGCCTTCCCGGCCCCGGTACGTGACCGCGCCGAACTCGCCCGCCTGCTGCACCCGGTGCTCTGCCGGCGCTGCACTCCACCGGCCGCCGCCTGACGCGGGCGGCGCGGGCTCAGCCCGACGTCGTCTCGGCCGCCCCGGCCGCTGTCGTCAGCGGCCCCGTCAGGTAGCGCTGGATCGTCGGACCGACCGCTGCGGCGACCTCGTCGGCCGCCATGGTGGACAGCGGTGCCAACCGCAGGATATACCGAACCACCAGCAGGCCGGCCATCTGCGAGGCCACCAGGGCGGACCGGACCGGCAGCTCCGCCTGGTCCAGGTCGAGTTGACCGAGCACCCGTCGGATGATCTGGGTGGTGACGAACTCGCGCATCAGCCGGGCGGTCCAGTCGTTGGTCAACGCCGACCGCAGCAGCGCCAGGGCAGCCACTCCGGCCGGCGAGTCCCAGACCCCCAGCACCAGTCGGACCAGCCGTTCGCCGACCTGCTCGGGCCCGCCCGCCAGCGCCTGCGGCAGCAGCTCGCCCGGATCCACCGGCGCGTCCATCGCGGCCAGGAACAGGTTGTCCTTGGTGCCGAAGTAGTGGTGCACCAGCGCCGGGTCCACGCCGGCCGCCGCCGCGATGGCGCGCACCGACGCCTGGTCGAAGCCACGTTCGCCGAAGACCTGCCGGGCGGCGGCCAGGATCGCCTCGCGGGTGTCCGGGTTGCCCGGTCGCCGGCCGGTGCGTCGTGCCATCAGTACCGCTTCCTGTCGCGTCTGGTTCAGCCGCTGCGGCGGCGCAGCGTCGCGGCGGCGAGCACCAGCGCGGCCACCACCGCCCCGGCGACCACGGTCAGGTCACGCCAGAGCGTCGCGGTCGGCTCCGGATGCGCCCCGACCTCGGTCAACGCCGACACGGCGTAGGACAGCGGCAGGACGTTGCTGACCGCCTCCAGCCAGCCGGCCATCTCGTCGCGGGCGACGAACAGGCCGCAGAGCAGCAGCTGTGGGATCACCACCACCGGCATGAACTGTACGGCCTGGAACTCGGTGCGGGCGAAGGCGCTGCATAGTAGGCCGAGCGCCACGCCGAGCAGGGCGTTGAGCACCGCTATCGCGATCACCAGCGCCGGGCTGCCGGCGGTGGACAGGTCGAACAGCCAGTACGCCACAGCACTGGCCACGGTGGCCTGCACCGCCGCCGCGAGCCCGAACGCGAGGCCGTAGCCGAACAGTAGGTCCAGCTTGCCCAGCGGGGTGGTGAGCAGTCGTTCCAGGGTGCCGCTGGTGCGTTCGCGCAGCATCGCGATGCTGGTCACCAGAAACATGATCACGAATGGGAAGACGCCGAGCATGACCAGGGCGACCCGGTCGAACAGCATCGGCTGCCCGCCGGTTGCCGGCTGGTCGCCGTACATGTAGTGAAGCAGGGTCAGCAGCAGCGCCGGTACGACGACCAGCAGCGCGACGGTACGCCGGTCGTGGCGCAGCTGGCGCAGCACGCGGCCGACGGTGGCGGCCAGGATCCTCGGGTTCACCGGTCTGCTCCTCGGCTCGGGTCGGTTGGCTGCCGGTCGCGGATCAGCCGCAGGAACGCTTCGTCCAGGTCGTCGGTGCCGGCGGCGGCGCGCACCGCCGCAGGTGTGTCGTCGGCGATCAGCCGCCCGTCGCGGATCAGCAGCAGCCGGTCGCACCGGCCGGCCTCGTCCATCACGTGGCTGGAGACCAGCAGGGTGGTGCCGGCGGCGGCGAGAGCGTGGAACCGGGCCCACAGCTCGGCCCGCAGCACCGGGTCCTGGCCGACGGTCGGCTCGTCGAGCACGACCAGTTCGGGGCGGCCGACCAGTGCGCAGGCCAGCGAGGCGCGGCTGCGCTGTCCGCCGGACAGGTCGGCGACCAGCTGCCCGGCGGCGGCCGCCAGGCCGACGTCCGCCACGGCCCGGTCGGCGTCGGCCGCCGGCAGGCCGTACAGCGCGGCGAAGTACCGGGCGTTCTCCCGGACGGTGAGGTCCGCGTAGACGCTGGGCGCCTGGGTCAGATACCCGACGGTACGCCGCAGCTGTGGCGCCCCGGCCGGCTGGCCGAACACCCGGACCTGTCCGGACCGGACGGTCTGCACGCCGACGACCGCCCGCATCAAGGTGCTCTTACCGCTGCCGCTCGGGCCGAGCAGACCGGTGACGCTGCCGCTGCCCACGGTGCACGAGATGCCGTGCAGCACGCGGCGCCGGCCGCGGTCGACCACGAGGTCGGTGACCTCGACGACAGGGTCCATGGCTGCCTCCGGATAACTCATCAGTTGTAGAACTCAACGATAGATGAATTATCTCGGCAGGTCGACCCGGGCGGGCGGGACGGAACGGGCCGCCCCGCCCGCAGCGGTCAGATCGCCAGCAGCCGGTCCAGGAACTCCCGGTACTGCCGCAACGCCATCCGCATCGACTCGGTGTCCGGCGTCTCGCTGTGCCGGTGCGGGTCAAGTTCGACCTGCTCGGCCAGCAGCCGCTCGGCCAGCGTACGGACGGTGTGCCCGACCAGTGACTGAGCCTGCGCCAGGGCGACCTCCGGTTCGTCGACGAACCGGGCCTTGATCTCGTGCCACTCGTCGCGCAGTTCGTCGGCGGCGTCCTCGGTCCAGATGGTGATCGGTGGCAGCGTTACGTCGCCCGGTCTCGCCGGCCGGGCTACTGCCGGCTGGTCGTCGTGTCCGGCCGCCGGCCCGGTCGTCTCCTCCATTGTGGTCAGCATGGCAGCCCGCTCCTCGTCGTCCTCGTCGTCCTCCGGATCTTCGCCGAAGTCCTCGTCGTCCTCATCGTCGTCGAACTGGTCGTCGTCGGCGGCGGCGTAGAACAGGTCACCGGCGTCGCCGTGCGCGGTGACGGTCTCCTCGTCCTCGGCCGGGTCGTCGTCCGTCTCGGCTGTCGGTCCCGACCGCTCGTCGTCATCCGGGTCCGCCGCGGCGGTCGGCCGGTCCGCCTCGTCCGTCCCATCCGGCTCGTCCGTCCCATCCGGCTCGACCGTCTGGTTCGCTGGAACATCGGTGTCGGCCGGCTCGTCGGTCCCGCCGGCCGGGCCGGCTGTCGGATCCCCATCGCCGTTCCCGTCCTGGTCGTCGGCTGCGGGGTCCTGCTCGACCGGCCCGGAATCCTCCCCGGCCGGTTCGGCGTCGGTCTCCGCCCGTTGCCCGTCCGCCCGTTGCCCGTCCGCCCGTTGCCCGTCCGCCTGGCCGTCGTCCGCCTGGCCGGCTGCCGGTGTCGGGGGGACACCCTGGGCCGGCGTCGTTGCGGCAGCCGGCGCGTCCCGGTCGTCGTCAGCGGAGTCACCGGCCGGTTCGCCGGTCACCTCGCCGTCGCCGCCGAGCAGTTGTGTGGCGATCGGCGGCAACGGGCTTGGGCCGTTGCGGTGGGCCGGCTTCGGCACGATCATCGGGATCTCCGTCGTCGCCTCGTTGATCGGATTGTCGTCGAGGGCGGGTCGGGGCGTCGGTACGGGAGTGCCGTGCACGGGACCCGGACCTGTGCCGGTCTCGTCCGGCTTCACCGGCCCGGTGTGCGCAGGGGTGGGGGTGGGCTGCATTGCTGATCCTCCGTCCGCTTCGGCGGGGCGACCCGGTCCCGGGGTGACCGGAGCCGTCCGCACGGGCGTGGTGCTGGGTGGTGCGCCGACTCGCTGCGTCGGCCACGGCCGACAGGCCCGGCGGACACACATCGCCGGCTCAGGCGTGGAACCTGAGCGGAAAGGTGCGATCGGCGGGCACCGGGATTCGGTCCGCCGAGCAGTGGGCGTGCCCGCAGACCTGGACCGTGGCGGCGCACCGCCAAGGTACTCCTGATGCCGCACCGGCACAGCCCCCGAACCGTCGATTCCGGCCGACCGCTGTCGGGCTCACGACACCGCATGCCGGACGCCGCGCCACGGCGGTCCGGGCGTACGGAACAATCGGGCACTGTGTCCGTACCAGATGAACCGGAAGCCGGCCCACCGACCACCGCCCGGCGACCCACGCCCGGCGACCCGCCACGGCGCTCCGCGCTCGATCCGGCCGTCGCGGCCCGGCTGCGCCGCTCCGCCGATGGGCTGATCGCCGCCGTCGTGCAGCGGCACGGCACCGGCGAGGTGCTGATGATGGCGTGGATGGACGACGAGGCGCTGCACCGCACTCTCACCACCGGGCGGGCCACCTACTGGTCGCGCAGCCGGCAGGAATACTGGGTCAAGGGTGCCACCTCCGGGCACCACCAGTATGTGCGGTCGGTGCGGCTGGACTGCGACGGCGACGCGGTGCTGGTCACGGTCGAGCAGGTCGGTGCCGCCTGCCACACCGGGGCCGACAACTGTTTTTTCGACGAGCTGCCGGTGACCGGCACCATCGCCGACCTCCAGGAGAATTGATGATCACCGGTACGGTCAGTCCGGACGAACCGACCTTCCAGACCCTGGCCCGGCAGCGTCGGGTGGTGCCGGTGACCCGGCGGCTGCTGGCCGACGGCGAGACCCCGGTCGGGGTGTACCGCAAGCTCGCCGGCGGACCCGGCACCTTCCTGCTGGAGTCCGCCGAACAGGGCGCCGGGTCGGCCGGCACCGCGTGGTCGCGCTACTCGTTCATCGGAGTACGCAGCGCGGCGACGCTGACCGAGTCCGGTGGCGGTGCGCACTGGCTCGGCGACCCGCCCGACGGGGTGCCCACCGAAGGTGACCCGGTCGAGGTGCTCCGGGCGACCGTCGCCGCGTTGACCGGGCCGCCCCCGGACACCGACCCCGTCGGCGGCCTGCCGCCGCTGACCGGCGGCCTGGTCGGCTACCTCAGCTACGACTTCGTCCGCCGGTTGGAGCGGATCCCCGAGCACACCGAGGATGATCTCGCGCTGCCCGAGTTCGGGTTGCTGCTCGCCACCGACCTGGTGGTGCTCGACCACTTCGACGGTACGGCGATCCTGGTCGCCAACGCGGTCCTGCCGGCGGCGGCCGACCCGGTCACCGCGGCAGCCGCCTACCACCACGCGATCGGTCGGCTCGACGCGATGACCACCGCCCTGTCCCGGCCCAACCCACCGATGGTGTCGATGATGGACGCGCCCGGTGCGCCCGGGCCGGCGGCCCGTAGCCGCACCGCCGCAGGCGCGTACCCCAAGGCGGTGGAGGAGGCCAAGGAGGCGATCCGGGCCGGCGAGTGCTTCCAGATCGTGCTGGCCCAGCGGTTCGAGCGGGACACCACCGCCGACCCGGTGGACGTCTACCGGGTGCTGCGGGCGACCAACCCCAGCCCGTACATGTACCTGCTGCGGTTCGACGACTTCGACGTGGTGGGCTCGTCACCGGAGGCGCACCTCAAGGTCACCGTCACCGCTGGCGGCACCCGGCGGGCGATGCTGCACCCGATCGCCGGCACCCGGCGGCGGGGTGCCACCCCGCAGGCCGATGCCGCCCTCGCCACCGAGCTGCTCAACGATCCGAAGGAGCGCGCTGAGCACGTGATGCTGGTCGACCTGGGCCGCAACGACCTCGGTCGGGTCTGCCGGCCGGGCACCGTCGAGGTGCCGGAGTTCGCCACCGTCGAGCGGTACAGCCACGTGATGCACATCGTGTCGACGGTGGTGGGCGAGTTGCGCGAGGACCGGACCGCGTTCGACGCGCTGGCGGCCACCTTTCCGGCCGGCACCCTGTCCGGCGCGCCGAAGGTCCGGGCGATGGAGATCATCGAGGAGCTGGAGCCGACCCGTCGGGGCCTGTACGGCGGCACCGTCGGCTACTTCGGGTTCGGCGGCGACCTGGACATGGCGATCGCGATCCGGACCGCACTGATCCGTGGCAGCCGCGCCTACGTGCAGGCCGGTGCGGGGATCGTGGCGGACTCGGATCCGGCCGCCGAGGAACGGGAGACGCAGAGCAAGGCGGCGGCGGTGCTGGTGGCGATCGCCGCCGCCGAGACGCTGCGTCCGGCCCGGTGACCGGCCCCGGTCTGTCGGCCGCGCCGTGGCGGGCGTTGGCCGGCGCCGCCGTCACCTGTCTGGCCGGGGCCGGCCTGGTGCTGTACGCGGCCGGGCGGGACTGGGCGGTCGAGGTGACCGGGCGCCCAGTGCCGCTGCCGGCCGTCGAGGTGGCCCGCACCGGTGCCGACGTGCTGCCGTGGCTGCCGGCGGTCGCTCTGGTCGGACTGGCCGGCACCGGCGCGGTGCTGGCCACCCGAGGGCTGGCCCGGCGGTTGGTCGGCGCGCTGCTCGCGGTCCTCGGCGTGGCGATGGCGGCCGGTGGGCTGACGGTGCTGCTCACTGGCGCAGGTCCGGCCGGTCCGACGACGGACAGCACCGTGTCGGCTCCGCAGTGGCCGGCGGCGACTGTGGTCGGTGCGGTGCTGCTCGCCGCCGGTGGGTCGGTCACCGCGCTGCGCTCCCGGCAATGGCCGGCGATGGGCGCCCGGTACGAGCGGAGCCGGCCCGGTGGCGGCCGGCCCGGTGGCGGCCGGTCCGGTGGCGGCCGGTCCGGTGCCGACGGGTCCGGTCCGGGTGCCGACGGCCGGGCGGCTGGTCTGGGCGGCCGGTCTAGGCGGTCGACGCTGGACGCGTGGAACGCTCTGGACCGGGGCGAGGACCCGACCGACGACGACCCGGGCGCCGACCGGTGACGGCTGCGGTGGCGGTGACGGCTTCAGCGGTGGCGGCTTCAGCGGTGGCGGTTGGCTCATCAGCGGCGTCGGATACCTCGACGGACCGGGCGGCGGTGAGCGTGGCCACCAGCCGGCGGATCTCGTCCCGCTGGTGGGCGCGGGCCCGGTCGGCGCAGATCGCCTCCCAGGCATTGCCCTTGGCGGTACGTACCCGGTGATCGCCGATCACGGCGCGTTCCATGGTGTGCACGACCTCGGCGGCCAGCGAGACCACGGCCCGGGGGATGGCGATCAGGTCGACGTTGGCGTCCCGTGGTGTGCTGCTCATGGCGTCCCCCAGGTGGTTGCGCGGCCGGCGGCTACCGCCGACCAGTCTGCCCGAACCCCATGCTGACCGGAGGCTGTTTCACGGCGGTGACCCGCAGGTCAACTATCACCCAACGGACCGGGCGGCACCCGTACCGCCGGTGTTGATCTGCACCACAGCGGAGCCGGCACCGCCGACGCGATACGATCAGCGTCGATGGAGTCCGGTGGTGCCCGGGTGGCCCGGCCCGCTGGCAGCCGTTGGCACGGTGGGTGATGCTCTTCTCACAAAAGATCGGCATTATGCCCCAGCCCAGATGGTGAGGCGCGCCATACCCCCGACTCCAGCTCACCTGCGCCGCCACCTAGCATCGGGCGCATGACACCCGGAGAGGGGAGTCCGTTGGTGACTGCTGACCAGGAGGACAACGCCGGACCGTCGGCGCCGGCGCTCGGAGTGCTCGACGAGATCATCGCCGGCGTCCGAGCCGAGGTTGACCGCCGCGAAGGGCTGGTCCCGCTGAGCCGGATCCGTGAGCTCGCCGCCGCCGCGCCACCGCCGATCGACGCCTGCGCAGCGCTGCGCAAGCCCGGGGTCGGGGTGATCGCCGAGGTCAAGCGGGCCTCGCCGTCCAAGGGCGCGCTGGCCGACATCCCGGACCCGGCCGTTCTGGCCTCGGAGTACGCCGCCGGTGGTGCCCGCTGCATCAGCGTGCTGACCGAGCAGCGCTGGTTCGGCGGCTCACTGGACGACCTCACCGCCGTACGGGCCGCCGTCGACGTGCCGGTACTGCGCAAGGACTTCATCGTCTCCAGCTACCAGGTCCACGAGGCCCGCGCCTACGGCGCCGACCTGGTCCTGTTGATGGTGGTCGCGCTGGAGCAGAACGTGCTGGTCGGTCTGCTGGAGCGGATCGAGTCGCTGGGCATGACCGCGCTGGTCGAGGTGCACACCGAGGAGGAGGCCGACCGAGCCCTCGAAGCCGGTGCCCAGATCATCGGGGTCAACGCCCGAGACCTGCGCACCCTGGAGGTGGACCGGTCGGTGTTCGAGCGGATCGCGCCAGGGCTGCCGAACAGTGTCGTCAAGATCGCCGAGTCGGGGGTGCGCGGACCGCACGACCTCATCCGGTACGCGTCGGCCGGCGCCGACGCGGTCCTGGTCGGCGAGGGCCTGGTGACCCAGAAGAGCCCCCGGGACGCGGTCGCCGAGCTGGTCAACGCCGGCAATCACCCGGCGACGCCGAGGCCGGTCCGATGAGCGCCCCGAACGCCGCCGGCACCGGTGCGCAACCCGCCGCGCTGCCCGACTACACCGGCCACTTCGGCCGCTACGGCGGGCGGTTCGTGCCCGAAGCGCTGATCGCCGCCCTCGACGAGCTGGACGTCGCGTACCGGCAGGCGATGGCCGACGACGGCTTCCGGGCCGACTTCGACCGGCTGCTGCGCGACTACGCCGGCACCCCGTCGCTGCTCTACCGGGCCGAGCGGCTGTCCGCGCAGGTCGGCGCGACGGTGCTGCTCAAGCGCGAGGACCTCAACCACACCGGCGCGCACAAGGTGCGCAACGTGCTCGGCCAGGCGTTGCTGACCCGGCGGATGGGCAAGCCCCGGATCATCGCCGAGACCGGCGCCGGTCAGCACGGTGTGGCCAGTGCCACCGCCGCCGCCCTGCTGGACCTCGAATGCGTGGTCTACATGGGCGAGGTGGACACCGAACGGCAGGCGCTCAACGTGGCCCGGATGCGGATGCTCGGTGCCACCGTGGTGCCGGTGACCACCGGGTCGCGCACCCTCAAGGACGCGCTCAACGAGGCGCTGCGCGACTGGGTGGCCAGCGTCGACCACACCCACTATCTGATCGGCACCGCCGCCGGGCCGCACCCGTTCCCGGCGATGGTCCGCGACTTCGTGCGCGGTATCGGTGACGAGGCCCGCCAGCAGTGCCTGGACAGCCTCGGCGCGCTACCGGACGCGGTCACCGCCTGCGTCGGCGGCGGCTCCAACGCCATCGGCATCTTCCACGCCTTCGTCGGCGACGACCAGGTCCGGCTGTACGGCTTCGAGGCCGGCGGCGACGGGGTGGGCACCGGCCGGCACGCGGCCAGCATCACCGGCGGTGCCGCCGGTGTGCTGCACGGCGCGCGTACCTACCTGCTGCAGGACGCCGACGGGCAGACCCTGGACTCGCACTCGATCTCGGCCGGGTTGGACTACCCGGCGGTCGGGCCGGAGCACGCCTGGCTGCACGACGCCGGCCGGGCCCGCTACCGACCGGTCACCGACGCCGAGGCGATGTCGGCGTTCCAGCTGCTCTGCCGCACCGAGGGGATCATCCCGGCGATCGAGAGCGCACACGCTCTCGCCGGCACGCTGCGGGTCATCCCGGAGCTCACCGCCGAGCTGGGCCGTGAGCCGACCATTGTGGTCAACCTCTCCGGCCGCGGCGACAAGGACGTGCACACCGCCGGCGCGTACTTCGGCATTCTCGACGGGCAGGACCGACTCGACGGGCAGGACCGATGAGCATCTCGGTGGCGTTCGACAAGGCCCGGGCCGAGGGCCGCGCCGTGCTGGTCGGCTGCATGCCGGCCGGCTTTCCCAACGTCGACGACAGCATCGTCGCGATGCGGGCGATGGTCGACGCGGGGGTCGACGTCATCGAGGTCGAGCTGCCCTACTCCGACCCGGTGATGGACGGCCCGGTGATTCAGCGGGCCAGCGACATCGCCCTGGCCGGCGGGGTCCGCACCGCTGACGCACTGCGGATCATCGAGGCGGTCGCCGCGACCGGCGCGCCGGTGGTCACCATGACCTACTGGAACCCGATCGAGCGGTACGGCGTGAACGCCTTCGCCCGTGACCTGGCGGCGGCCGGGGGTACCGGGCTGATCACCCCGGACCTGATCCCGGATGAGGCGGACGAGTGGCTGGCCGCCTCGGACGCGTACGGCCTGGACCGGACCTTCCTCGTCTCGCCGTCGTCGACCGACGCCCGGCTGGCGATGACCGTGCGGCACTGCCGGGGCTTCGTCTACGCCACCGCGTTGATGGGTGTCACCGGGGCCCGCGAGCAGTCCTCCGGCGCGGCACCGACCCTGGTCGGCCGGCTGCGCCAGGTCACCGACCTGCCGGTCGGCGTCGGCCTCGGGGTGGGCAACGGCGCCCAGGCCGCCGAGGTGGGTTCGTTCGCCGACGGGGTGATCGTCGGCAGCGCGTTGATCCGGTGCCTGCTGGACGCAGCCGATCTGCCCGCCGGGCTGGCCGCGCTGCGTTCGCTCAGCGGTGAACTCGTCGCCGGCGTACGCGCCGTGACCCGGTGAAGCGGCTTGGGCGACCCGGCAAAGCAGGGCACCGTGACCTGGTAAGCCGGCGACACGCCTGACGCTGGCCGGCTGGGGGTCCCGGGTTGGCGGGTCGCGACGGTAGCGTGTGCACCCGTGACACTCGCCGCGATTCCCAGCCCGGCCACCGCAGTCTGGCAACTTGGTCCAGTTCCCATCCGGGCGTACGCGCTCTGCATCGTCCTCGGCATCGTGGTGGCCAGCGCGGTCACCGAGTACCGGCTCCGCCAGCGCGGGGTCCGCCCGTGGGCGGTGCTGGACATCGCCATCTGGGCGGTGCCGTTCGGCATTCTCGGTGCCCGGCTCTACCACGTCGTCTCCTCACCGCAGGCGTACTTCGGCGCCAACGGCATCCCGATCGAAGCCTTCTACATCTGGCAGGGCGGTCTCGGTATCTGGGGCGCCGTCGCCGGTGGCGCGGTCGGCGCCTGGCTGGCCGGCCGCCAGCTGGGCATCCCGCTCAGCGTGGTCGCCGACGCACTCGCCCCCGGCCTGCCGCTCGCCCAGGCCGTCGGCCGGTTCGGCAACTGGTTCAACAACGAGTTGTACGGCGGCCCGACCACGTTGCCGTGGGGCCTGCAGGTGCACCAGATGGACCGCAGCAACCCGGGTCAGGCGCTGCGCGACCCGGAGGGCAACCCGGTGCTGGAGCCGGGGCTCTACCATCCGACGTTCCTGTACGAGGCGATCTGGAACGTCGGTGTCGCCGCGCTGGTGTTGCTCGCCGACCGCCGTTGGAAGCTCGGTGCCGGTCGGGCCTTCGCGGTGTACGTGGCGGGCTACACCGCCGGCCGGTTCTGGATCGAGATGATGCGGACCGACGAGGCCAACGAGATCCTCGGTGTCCGGCTGAACGTGTGGACCTCGGCGGTGGTCTTCCTGGCCGCGCTGGTTTATCTCGTCCGGGTACGCGGCCCGCAACAGTTCCTTGTCCCGCTGGACGCCGAGGGTCGGCCGTTGCCACCTGTAGGCGCGTCGACCCCGGCCGCCGGCGGTTCGACCGACGCCGGGTCGGGCACCGCCGAGCCGACCGAAAGCGGGGCGGCCGAGTCCGGGGCAACCGGTGGGGTGTCCCAGATCGACGTCTCGGGCAGGAAACCCACCGCCGAGTTGGCCGCCGGCTACCGAGTGGTTACCGAGGAACAGTTCCGGCGGTACGAGAGCACCGGTGAGCTGCCGGCCGAGACCACCGCCGGAACGGATACCGGCAGCACCACCGACCCCGGCGCGGACGGTGCCGACGACGGTGTCACCGAGAGCGACGCCGACGCCAAGACCGGCACCGAGACCGGCACCGAGACCGGAGCCGACGCCGAGACCGGAGCCGGCACCGGCACCGGTAAGACCGGAAGCTGACCGCCGGTCGGCGGGTGCCGATCGACCGGGGGAGAGGGGGCGGGATGCGTACTGCGGTCGTGGTGGGGGCGGGCATCGGCGGTCTGGCGGTCGCCGGTGCCCTGGCCCGCACCGGTTGGCGGGTCACCCTGCTGGAACGTGAGGACCGGGTCCGGTCCGACGGCACCGCCCTGGTGCTCTGGGCCAACGGTGTCCGCGCATTGCGGGCGTTGGGCCTCGGCGCCGGGCTGGAGGCGATCGCCACCCCAGTGTCGTACACCGGGGTACGCCGCCCCGACGGGCAGTGGCTGGTGCAGCCCCGGCCGCAGCCGGAGGACCGGGCCCCGGTGGTGGTGCACCGGGAGGATCTGCACGACGCGTTGATCGCAGGTCTCGGCGAGCAGGCCGAGATCCGCACCGGGGTGACCGTGAAGGGCCTGCGACCGGCGGTGGACCGGCCGGCAGTGACCATCGGCCGGGGCGTCGTCGAGGCCGACCTGGTGGTGGCGGCGGACGGCGTGCACAGCGCGCTGCGTCCGGCGTTGGCCCCGGGCAGTTCGGTGGTCAGCTCAGGGAGTTCGGCCTGGCGGGCGGTGATCCCCTGGTACCGGGCGCCGCAGCTGGCTGCCGGCCAGGTCGGCGGCGAGATACTCGGCGCCGGCTATCGGTTCGTCTCGGCCTCGTTGGGTGAACGGGGTTCGGCCGGCGGCTCCAGCCGGGGCGGCATCTACTGGGTGGCGACCGCCGCCGGGGCCTCCCGCCCGGAGCCGCCGGCGACCCAGCTGACCCTGCTGCGCCGCTGGTTCGCCGGCTGGCCGGCCCCGGTGGGCGAGCTGCTCGCCGCCACCGAGCCGGCCGACCTGGTGCAGCAGGAGGTCCGCGAGCTGCGGCCGCTGCCTCCGGCGTACGGGTTCCCGGTCGGGCCGGGCGGAGTGGTGCTGCTCGGTGACGCGGCGCACGCGATGCCGCATCATCTCGGGCAGGGCGCGTGCCTGGCGTTCGAGGACGCGGCGACGCTGTGCGCCCTGGTCCGGAACACCGTGCCAGGGCCGGCGCTGGCCGCAGCGGTCGATTCGTACAGCCGGTTGCGCCGGCCGCGGGCGGTGGCGATGGTGCGCCAGACCCGGCGGATGGCGGCGGTGCTGTCGGCGCGGGGACGGCTGGCGCTGCGGGCCCGGGACGCGACGCTCGGCACGATCAGCCCTCGGCTGATGGGCAGTGTGGCCGCCACCGCAGCGAAGTGGCAGCCGCCGCCGTCCTGACCGTATCGCCTGTGGCAAGTGGGCCGGTCGCCTGCGGCGATTGGGCCGGTCGCCTGCGGCGATTGGGCCGGTCGCCTGCGGCGATTGGGCCGGTCAGCCGACAAGATGGGCGGTGGGCTCGGCGATGCAGGAGGTACCCACTCGGCGGAAGCCGAGTCGGTGGTAGAGCATCGCCACGTCGTCGTCGCCGGCGGCCAGGAAGATCAGGTCGACGCCGGCGGCGAGCGCGTGCCGGGCCAGCGCGGCGGTGATCGCAGACGCCAGACCCTGGCGGCGGGCCGGTGCCACGGTGCCGACACCGACGATCTCGGCGACGTCGTCGACCCGGTTGAGCGATCCGACGGCGGCCAGCTGCCCGGCCGAGGGCAGCCCGGCCGAGGGCAGCCCGGCCGAGGGCAGCCCGGCCGAGGGCAGCCCGGCCAGGGCGATGGTGTGGCTGCCGGCGGCGATCGCCGACCGTTCGCGGTCGACTAGGGTGTCCGGCAGGGCCGGGTCGTCGGTCGCCGCCGCGACAGGTGAGGCCGTCGGGCCTGTCGTGGCCAGCGGTTCGATGCTGTCCGGTGGGGCTGCCGGGGCGGTGGTGGCGAGCCCGCCGGGGGCCGGCGCGGGCGGCCCGGCCGCGCCGCCCGCGCCGCCGCCGGGACTGCCACTGTCGACAGTGGGAAATGTCACTGTAACAATCTCGGGGGTGTCCGCGCCGACGGCCGGCAGTCCGGTACCGGTGCCGTCGGACGGGGCGAACGCGGCCTGGGCGATGGTGAACCAGGTGGTGAGATCTGCCGCGAAGTCGGGTGAGTCCGGGTCGAGCAGCCGTACCGGCCGGTCGGCGAACCGGCCAACCGGGGGCAGAGCGGTCGGGTCGAGCACCATCAGCGGTGCCTGCCGCACGCCGAGCCCGGCCGATCGGGCCACCGCCAGCAGGTCGGGGTTGATCTCGTGGATCCATTCGAAGGACTCGGGAAGGCCCAGTTCGCGCTGCCGGGCGCGTACGGTGGTGATGTCGGCGGCGGCCGGCGGCGCGGTCACGCCTACCCGGGGGCGGGCGTAGAACGGCCAACCCGCCTCCCCATTCCGCACGAAAAGTACATAGTCACCCAGCTCTTCGGGGCGGGCGGCAGCACGCGGTACGGCATCGCAGAACCGGTCCAGCCGGCCAAGGAGTTCGTTCTCCTGGTTGGCCACCTTGTGAGACTACACGTCCCATACAATGGACGTGTGATCAATTCGCACTGGTGATGTCCGGTGGCCCCTCACGTAGACTCAGAAAACTCTCCAGGGCCGACGTCGTCCCGAAATCTGTTCATGCGCGAGTGACGACAGGAGGCCCGGTGGTTCTTCCGTACCCGCAGGGACCGCACCCCTGCCCGCCGCAGGCATCCCAGCCGCCGGCGCAGGGTCTCTACGACCCCGCCCACGAGCACGACGCGTGTGGTGTCTCTTTCGTGGCGGACCTCAACGGCCGCCGCTCGCACGACGTGGTGGCCAAGGGCCTGGCCGCGCTGTGCCGGCTCGACCACCGTGGTGCGCGGGGTGCGGAGCAGAACACCGGTGACGGCGCCGGCATCATGATCCAGGTCCCGGACGCGTTCCTACGGGCCGTCGTCGACTTCGACCTGCCGCCGGCCGGGCAGTACGCCACCGGCCTGGTGTTCCTGCCCGCAGACCCGGCCGACGAGGCCCGGGTCCGCCGGATCGTCGAGAAGTACGCCCTGGTCGAGGGTGCCGACGTACTCGGCTGGCGGGACGTGCCGGTGCAGCCGGACGGGCTCGGCGAGACCGCCGACGCCGCCCGCCCCCGGATCGCGCAGCTCTTCCTGTCCGCGCAGCGGCTGACCGACTCGGCGGCCGGCCCGGCCGGCACCCCGTTGGCCGGGCTGGACCTGGACCGGGTGGCGTTCTGCGTACGCAAGCAGGCCGAGCGGGAGAGCGCCGAGCGCGGCGTGACCGCCTACTTCCCGTCGCTGTCCGGCCGGACCATGGTCTACAAGGGCATGCTCACCCCGGACCAGCTGCCCGAGTTCTACCCCGACCTGCGCGACGAGCGGGTGGCCAGCGCGATCGCCCTGGTGCACTCCCGGTTCTCCACCAACACGTTTCCGTCCTGGCCGCTGTCGCACCCGTACCGGTTCATCGCGCACAACGGCGAGATCAACACGATCCGGGGCAACAAGAACTGGATGAACGCCCGCGAGGCGCTGCTCGCCACGCCGGACATCCCCGGCAACATCCGCCGGCTGTTCCCGGTCTGCACCCCGCAGGCGTCCGACTCGGCCAACTTCGACGAGGTCCTCGAACTGCTACACCTGGCCGGGCGCAGCCTGCCGCACGCCGTCCTGATGATGATCCCGGAGGCATGGGAGAACGACCCCGGGATGGAGCCGGCGAAGCGTGACTTCTACCGCTTCCACGCCAGCCTGATGGAGCCGTGGGACGGTCCGGCCTCGGTTGCCTTCACCGACGGTGAGCTGGTCGGCGCGGTGCTGGACCGCAACGGGCTGCGGCCGGGCCGCTGGTGGCGCACCAGCGACGGCCTGGTGGTGCTGGGCAGCGAAGCCGGCGTGCTCGATCTCGACCCGGCGACCGTGGTCGCCAAGGGCCGGCTGCGGCCGGGGCGGATGTTCCTGGTCGACACCGCCGCCGGGCGCATCGTCGAAGACGAGGAAATCAAGGCCGAGCTGGCCGCCGCCCACCCGTACGGCGACTGGCTGCACGCCGGCCTGATCGACCTGCGGGACCTGCCGGAGCGGGACCACATCGTCTATACGCATGACTCGGTGCAGCGCCGCCAGCAGACCTTCGGCTACACCGAGGAGGAGCTGAAGATCCTGATCGCGCCGATGGCCCGCAAGGGCATCGAGCCGATCGGGTCGATGGGCACCGACACCCCGGTCTCGCCGCTGTCCACCCGGCCCCGGCTGCTGTTCGATTACTTCCACCAGCTGTTCGCCCAGGTCACCAACCCGCCGCTGGACGCCATCCGGGAGGAGATGGTGACCAGCCTGCAGTCCACCATCGGCCCGGAGGCCAACCTGCTCGACCCGGGTCCGGCCTCCTGCCGGCAGATCGTGCTGCCGTACCCGATCATCGACAACGACGAGCTGGCCAAGATCCTGTCCATCGACGAGGACGGCGACCTGCCCGGCTTCAAGGCGGTCCGGGTCTCCGGCCTGTACCCGCTGCGCGACGGCGCCGCTGGCATCAAGGCCCGGCTCACCGAGATCTGCCGGCACGTGTCCGAGGCGATCGAGGACGGAGTACGGATCTTCGTGCTGTCGGACCGGGACTCGACCCTCGACCTGGCGCCGATCCCGTCGCTGCTGCTCACCGCCGCCGTGCACCAGCATCTGGTGCGCGAGCAGACTCGCACCCAGGTGGCGCTGGTCGTCGAGTCCGGTGACTGCCGGGAGGTGCACCACGCCGCCGTGCTGATCGGCTACGGTGCCGCTGGAGTCAACCCGTACCTGGCCTTCGAATCGGTCGAGGACCTGATCGCCACCGGCGCGCTGGCCGGCATCACCTCCGCCGAGGCGATCCGCAACTACGTCAAGGCGCTCGGCAAGGGCGTACTCAAGATCATGTCGAAGATGGGCATTTCCACGGTTTCCTCGTACTGCGGGGCACAGGTCTTCGAAGCGGTCGGTCTGGATCCCCGGCTGGTCGAGCGCTACTTCGCCGGCACCCCGGGCACCGTCGGCGGGGTCGGGTTGTCCGGCATCCACGCCGAGGTCGCCGCCCGGCACGCCCGCGCCTACCCGTCGAACAGCGCCGAACGCTCGCACCGCCGCCTCGACGTCGGCGGCGAGTACCAGTGGCGGCGCGAAGGCGAACTGCACCTGTTCAACCCGGAGACGGTGTTCCTGCTGCAGCACGCCACCCGCTCCGGGCAGTACGACGTGTTCCGCCGCTACACCACCACCGTCGACAACCTGGCCGCCGAGGCCGGCTCGCTGCGTGGACTGTTCACCCTGCGCGACGGGGTCCGCGAGCCGGTGCCGATCGACGAGGTCGAGCCGGCCAGCGAGATCGTCAAGCGGTTCTCCACCGGCGCCATGAGCTACGGCTCGATCTCCGCCGAGTCGCACGAGACCCTCGCCATCGCGATGAACCGCCTCGGCGGGCGGTCCAACACCGGCGAGGGCGGCGAGGACGTCGACCGGCTCTACGACCCGGCCCGCCGTTCGGCGGTCAAGCAGATCGCCTCCGGCCGGTTCGGCGTCACCAGCGAGTACCTGGTCAACGCCGACGACCTGCAGATCAAAATGGCGCAGGGGGCCAAGCCGGGTGAGGGCGGCCAGCTGCCCGGCAACAAGGTGTGGCCGTGGATCGCCAAGACCCGCCACGCCACCCCCGGCGTCGGGCTGATCTCCCCGCCGCCGCACCACGACATCTACTCGATCGAGGACCTCGCCCAGCTGGTGCACGACCTCAAGTGCGTCAACCCGGCCGCCCGGGTGCACGTCAAGCTGGTCAGCGAGATCGGCGTCGGCACCGTCGCCGCCGGTGTCGCCAAGCTCAAGGCCGACGTCATCCTGATCTCCGGGCACGACGGCGGCACCGGCGCGTCCCCGCTGAACTCGCTCAAGCACGCCGGCACCCCGTGGGAGCTGGG
The DNA here is from genome assembly GCF_048060315.1 of Micromonospora sp. LOL_013. Classification (NCBI taxonomy): domain Bacteria; kingdom Bacillati; phylum Actinomycetota; class Actinomycetes; order Micromonosporales; family Micromonosporaceae; genus Micromonospora; species Micromonospora sp. LOL_013. The sequence continues at coordinate 9,470 of NZ_JBHMIQ010000010.1, read as the reverse complement.
CCTGGCCGAGACTCAGCAGACGCTGCTGCTGAACAAACTGCGCGACCGGGTCACCGTCCAGGTCGACGGCCAGCTCAAGACCGGCCGCGACGTGCTGATCGCGGCGCTGCTCGGTGCCGAGGAGTACGGCTTCGCCACCGCCCCGCTGATCGTCTCCGGCTGCGTGATGATGCGCGTCTGCCACCTGGACACCTGCCCGGTCGGCATCGCCACCCAGAACCCGGTGCTGCGGGAACGCTTCACCGGCAAGCCGGAGTTCGTGGAGAACTTCTTCCTGTTCCTCGCCGAGGAGGTCCGCAGCTACCTGGCCGAGCTGGGTTTCCGGTCGATCGACGAGGCGATCGGTCGGGCCGACCTGCTGGACACCACGCCGGCCGTGGAGCACTGGAAGGCCAAGGGCCTGGACCTGTCCGCGGTGTTGCACGTGCCGGCGCTGCCGGCCGGCGCCGCGCTGCGCGGCGTCCGCGCCCAGGACCACGGCCTGGACAAGGCGCTCGACAACGAGCTGATCGCCCTGGCCGGGCCGGCGTTGACCGACCGGGCCCCGGTGCGGGCGTCGGTGCCGGTACGCAACGAGCACCGCAGCGTCGGCGCGATGCTCGGCGGCGAGGTGACCCGCCGGGTCGGCGGGGCCGGGCTGCCCGACGACACCATCGAGTTCACCCTGACCGGCACCGCCGGGCAGTCGTTCGGTGCGTTCCTGCCGCGCGGGGTGACGCTGCGGCTGGTCGGCGACGCCAACGACTACGTCGGCAAGGGTCTGTCCGGTGGCCGGCTGATCGTGCGTCCGGACCCGGCGGCCCCGTTCGCCGCGCCCGGTGGTGCCGGCGCCGAGGAGCAGATCATCGCCGGCAACACCATCCTGTACGGGGCGACCGCCGGGGAACTGTTCCTGCGCGGGCGGGTGGGCGAACGGTTCGCGGTGCGCAACTCCGGCGCGGTCACCGTTGTCGAGGGCGTCGGCGACCACGGCTGCGAGTACATGACCGGCGGTACGGTCGTGGTGCTCGGCCCGACCGGGCGCAACTTCGCCGCCGGTATGTCCGGCGGTACGGCGTACCTGTGGCGCCTCGACGAGCAGCTGGTCAATCGGGAGTTGGTGGATCTGGAGCCGGTGGCCGCCGACGCCGAGCCGATGCTGCGTGAGTTGGTCGAGCGGCACTTCGCCGAGACCGACTCGGCGGTGGCCGAGGCTCTGCTCAAGCGCTGGCCGGAGGCGGTGGAGGAGTTCACAGTGGTGGTCCCGCGCGACTACCGCCGGGTGTTGGAGACGATGAGGGCCGCCGAAGCCGCCGGCCGTGACGTGGATGAGGCCGTCATGGAGGTGGCTCGTGCCTGACCCGACCGGATTCCTGCGGATCGACCGGCGGCTGCCGCACCGCCGACCCGTGCCGGTGCGGATCATGGACTGGCGGGAGGTCTATCCGCCGGCCGCCGACGAGCTGATCCGCGAGCAGGCGACCCGCTGCATGGACTGCGGCATCCCGTTCTGCCACGACGGCTGTCCGCTGGGCAACCGCATCCCGGACTGGAACGACCTGGTCCGTACCGGTGGCTGGGCGGCGGCGATCGAGTCGCTGCACGCCACCAACAACTTTCCGGAGTTCACCGGCCGGCTCTGCCCGGCGCCGTGCGAGGCGGCCTGCGTGCTGGGCATCGCCGGGGGTGCGCCGGTCACCATCAAGCAGGTCGAGGTGGAGATCATCAACCGGGCGGTGGGTGCCGGCCTGGTCACCCCGCATCCGGTGCCGGATCCGTCCGGCCGGCGGGTCGCGGTGGTCGGTTCCGGCCCGGCGGGGCTGGCCGCCGCCCAGCAGTTGGCCCGCGCCGGGCATGCGGTCACCGTGTTCGAGCGCGACGACGCCATCGGCGGCCTGATGCGGTACGGCATCCCTGACTTCAAGTTGGAGAAGGAGCACATCGACCTGCGGTTGGCCCAGTTGGCGGCCGAGGGCGTGCAGTTCCGTACCGGGGTGAACGTCGGCGTCGACGTGACCGCCGAGCAGCTGCGGGCCGACCACGATGCGGTGCTGCTGGCCTGCGGGGCGCTGGCCGGCCGGGACACCCCGGCGACGCCGGGCCGGGCGCTGCGTGGGGTGCATCTGGCGATGGAGCACCTGGTCGAGTCGAACCGGGTGGTGGCGGCTGCGGCGGCGCACGCCCGCACGGCCGAGGCGGCCGGGGTGGTGGCCGTCGAGCCGCCGTCGGAGTCCGGGTCATCGCACGTGGACGGCGTACCGGTGGACCGGCCGGCGATCGACGCGGCCGGCCGGCATGTGGTGATCATCGGCGGTGGTGACACCGCCGCCGACTGTCTCGGGGTGGCGCACCGGCAGGGTGCGGCCGGGGTGTACCAGCTGGATCTCTACCCGGAGCCGCCGAGCGCCCGCGACGAGGCCCGGGACCCGTGGCCGACCTGGCCGTGGGTGCTGCGCGAGTATCCGGCGCACGAGGAGGGCGGCGAGCGGGTCTTCGCCGTCGCGGTGCAGGAGTTCGTCGACGACGGCACCGGCGCGGTACGGGCGGTCCGGATCGCCGAGGTGACGGTGACCAAGCGTGACGGCGAGCGGATCCTGACCGTGGTGCCGGGCACCGAGCGGGAGCTGCCGGCGGACCTGGTGCTGCTGGCGATCGGCTTCGAGGGCACCGAGCAGCAGCCGTTGCTGGAGCAGCTGCGGCTGGTCCGTAACCGGCGCGGGGCGATCGACTCCGACGGTGCCTGGCAGACCGCTACCAAGGGGGTCTTCGTCGCCGGTGACATGCACCGGGGGGCATCGCTGATCGTGTGGGCGATCGCCGAGGGACGGGCAGCGGCGGCCGCCATCCACTCGTACCTCGGTGGGGTGGGGGAGTTGCCGGCACCGGTGGTGCCGACGGCACAGCCACTCGCCGCTCGGTGACCGGGACCGTTCCGTTCGGCCCTGCTGAAGATCTGCTGGTCTTCGGTGGGGTCGTTCCTCTTTCGGGGATGCAGATGTTTCGATAGCATTACTGGCTAGTAACAACCGTTACTCCCCACGGCCACGCGCGCGGCCACGAGGATCCCCCCATCCTTGTGAGGTCCGTCCATGCTCCTTCGTCCCCTGGCCCGCGCCGCCGTCGCGCTGGCCGTCACCCTTGGCGCCACCGGCGTCGGCGTCGTCGCGGCCACCGCCCCGGCATCCGCCGCACCCGCCGCCGTTCACTACGTCGCCCTCGGCGACTCGTTCTCGTCCGGCGTTGGCGCTGGCCCCTACGAGACGACCTGCCTGCGCAGCGACCGCTCGTACGCGCCGCTGTGGGCGGCCGCCAACTCCCCGGCCAGCTTCCGCTTCGTCGCCTGCGGCGGTGCGGTCACTGACGACGTGCTCGACAACCAGGTGTCCGCGCTTGACGCCGGCACCACGATGGTCACCATCACCATCGGTGGCAACGACGCCGGATTCGCCGATGTCGTGCTCAGCTGCCGGCTGGGCAGCGAGTCCTCCTGCGCCAGCGCGGTCGACCGGGCCGAACGGTTCGCCACCACCGAACTGCCCGGCCGGCTCGACGCCACCTACGCCGCGATCCGGCAGCGGGCACCGCACGCGCAGCTGATCGTGCTCGGCTACCCGCGCCTGTTCGACGAGGTCCGCTACTGCGGTCTGTTCGGTATGAGCCTGACCAAGCGGTCCATCATCAACGACGCGGCGGACCTGCTGGCCGACGTTACTGCCGCCCGCGCGTCGGCTGCCGGGGCCACCTTCGTGGACACCCGGCCGCAGTTCGCCGGGCACGGCGTATGTGCTGGCAGCCCATGGATCAACGACTTCTCCGCGTTGATCGCCGCGTACCACCCGAACGCCGCCGGCTACCGCGACGGGTATCTGGCCGCGCTCAACACGGTCACCGGCTGACAGTTTCACGTACCGAACGGAGCCAAGTACCTGGCGGTCCGGTCCCCGCCCGCACCACGGGGACCGGACCGTCCGTCAGGTAGTTGCCTGATCCCGGTCCCGGTCCCGGTCGTCATCGCTGGGAGCTGGCCGGTTGCTGAGGAAGTAGGCGCCGAGCGCGCCGGCCAGGGTGCCGAAGACGACGACCGAGTACGCGGCCAGAACAAGCTCCAGACCTTGGGCGAACGGGTCCCGCGCGGCCATCCGCTGACCGGTGATCGTGGTGAGCGTGACGTCGTGCAGCGCCTGCGCGTAGCTCGGATACGAGCCGGAGACCACCAGCAGTTGGCCGGCGGCGAGGATGAGGCTCACCGTCACCGCGAAGAGCCAGGCTAGACGGTCGGTGAGTAGCCGACCGGCGGAGCGCGAACCGCGTACGGCGGCGGAAATGGCCGCACCGGCGCGGGCCGTCCGTAAGGCCAACGCCACCCGGGCGAACCGCAGCACCGGTACGGCCAGGAAGAGCAGCTGCCACCAGTTGCGCCGCCAGAACCGGCCCGGGTGGTGCCGGCCCAGCCAGGCCCGCAGCGAGAACTCGGCGACGAAGACCACCCACAGCACCCAGCTGGCCGCGCCCAGAACGGCGGCCGTCGGCGGATGGGTGGTGACGAACTGTCCGATCACCAGGAGCAGGAACAGCACACCGAGGACGCCGAGCGGCTTGTCGAGGCGGTCGGCGAACCGGCGCAACGTCTCGTCGCGCTCGGTACCGTCGCGGGTGCCGTGTCTGGTCTCGCGGCCGTCGTCGGTGCCGTCGTTGTCGCCAGGTCGCATCGATCGCACTTCCGACGGTCGTCGGGACACTCCGATTACGGATACTAGGGGCTTATCGGGCTCGGTGCTGGCACTACCGGCCGCTCCGAGTGCCGACCAGGCCGTCCGGCACCGGGCCGACCGCGCTGCTAATTATGCAGGCGAATGCGTATTGTGTGTCGATATCCTCAGCGATAAGATCGACGCCGGGGACCTTCGATGAGGGCGACGCCAGGGCTGGGCGTTCGCTCGGTGAGGAGCACCATCTTGCGTCTCCGCCAACTATTGATTGCGGTCGTGACGGCACTCGCCGGCGCTGTCATGACTCCGTCGACATCCGCTGCCGCACCGCAGCAGATCATCGGCGGCGACACCGTTTCATCAGCGCCCTGGGTAGCCGCTGTCTACAGCGACGGCTCGTTCAGATGCTCCGGCTCGATCATCGCCTCCCGCTGGGTGCTCACCGCGGAGCACTGCATCGGCGGCTCGATGTCGGTCCGGGTCGGCAGTGTCCATCACGCCACCGGCGGCCAGGTGAGTGCGGTCAGCGCGACCTACTCCCAATACGGATACCTATACGACATCGGGCTGCTGTATCTCAGCACACCGATCGTGACCACGTATGTCACGCTCGCCGCCAGCAACCCGCCGGTCGGCTCGACCAACACCATCTACGGCTGGGGCCGTACCTGTCTCAACTGTCACCTGTCACCACAGCTCAAGACAGCCTCGGTGCAGGTGGTGTCGGTGCGGGGCCGGGACGCGTACGAGGGACCGGCGCTGCGCAGCTCCCCGGTGACCGGCATCGCCTGGCAGGGCGACTCGGGCGGCCCGCAGTTCTACAACGGACAACAGGTGGGTGTCTGCTCGAACTCCAACGGGTCGACCTCGCAGAACTACGCCTCGGTCGCTGCCAGCCGCGACTGGATCACCTCGATCACCGGCGTCTGACCGTCGGCACCTGACCGTCCTGACCCGGCTGCCCGGCCGGCGACCGCCGCCGGCCCGGCAGCCGGGTTAACAGCGCCCGCCCGATTCGGATAGTGTTCCGGTGGCTACCCGAGTGGCAGGTGGGGGTGGGATGAGCTTCGGTGCCGCGTACCGTCGGGCGGTCGCCGCCCACCGGCAGGCCGTGACCCACCTGACCACCGCACGATCGGCTATAGCGGACGGCCCGGCACCACCGCCGCCGGACCTCGGCGACGTCACCGAACGGCTGCGCCACGTCGGCGAAACCCTCACCACCGGCGCGACCAGCGCCACCCAGGACCTGTCCGCCGGCCCGGCACCGGTGCGGGTCGGCATGGCCCGCCCGGTCGGGCTGGCCGGCACCGGCGACCCGGTCGAGTTCCCCGCGCTGGTGCCGCTCGGCGCCGGCACCCACCTGGCCATCGACGCCGACGCCCGGCAGCCACGGATCGCCGCCCTGCTGCGCAGCCTCGTCGTTCGGCTGCTCGCCGCCGCCCAACCCGGCACGGTACGGGTGACCGCGCTGGACACCACCTCGATGGGAGCCACCTTCCTGCCGCTGCGCCCGCTGGTCGAAGCCGGTGTGCTGACGGCACCGGCCGCCACCGACGCCGAAGCCAAGGAACGCCTCGACGACGCCGACCAGCACGTACGCGCCGCCCAGGCCCGCACCGGCGGGCAGCCGGGGGAGCTGCTGGTGGTGGTCGCGGCGGCGCTGCCGGACAGCCGCGCCGAACTGATGCGCCTCGCCGCGCTCACCCACGCCGGCACCACCGCCCGGGTCTGCGTGATCGTCGCCGGCTACCCGCCGACCGGCACCGGAGCGCAGCCGCCGACGCTCGGCCCGACCACCCAGCTGCGACTCGACGGCAACCGGGGCTGGGTCGGCGACCCGCCCGGCCAGCCGTTCAGCTCCGACGGCAGCGGGCTGGCCGCACCGGTCGCCCTCGACGGCGACCCGCCGGCCCGGGTCGTGCAGGCCCTCGCCGACCGGCTCGGCGAGATTCACCGGCGCGGCTCCGCACTCGACTTCGCCGACCTGCTGCCGCCCCGGGTCTGGACCGAGACCGCCGGCACCGGCCTGCACACCGTCGTCGGCCGCGCCGGCCGGGAGCCGGCGATCCTCGCCTTCGACGACGTCACCCCGCACTGGCTGGTCGGTGGGCGCACCGGCTCCGGCAAGACCGTCTTCCTACTCGACCTGCTGTACGGCCTGGCCGCCCGCTACCCACCCGACGAGCTGGCGCTCTACCTGCTCGACTTCAAGGAAGGCGTCAGCTTCACCGAGTTCGTGCCGACCGGCCGCGACCCGTCGTGGATCCCGCACGCCCGCGCCGTCGGCATCGAATCCGACCGGGAGTACGGCGTCGCCGTGCTGCGCGAACTGCGCCGCGAGCTGAACCGGCGGGCGGCGGCGATGAAACGCCACGGCGTGACGAAACTGGCCGACCTGCCCCGCGACGGTGCCCCGACGCCGCGTACCGTCGCCGTGATCGACGAGTTCCACGTGCTGTTCGACGGCAACGACTCGGTCGCCCGAGAGGCCGCCGCCCTGCTGGAGGAGCTGGCCCGCAAAGGCCGGTCGTACGGCGTACACCTGGTGCTGGCCAGCCAGAGCATGTCCGGAATCGAAGCCCTGTACGGCAAGACCGACTCGATCTTCGGCCAGTTCCCGCTGCGGGTGGCGCTGCCCGGCGGCAACGGCGTCCTCGATCCGCTCAACCACACCGCCGGTGGGCTGCCGGTCGGGCAGGCGATCGTCAACGCCTCGGCCGGCATCGCCGGCGCCAACACGGTCGTCCGGTTCCCGGACGCGCACGGCGGGGCCCGGCGGATCGCCGCGCTGCGCCACGAGCTGTGGCAGGCCCGCGCCGCCGGCTCCCGGCCACCGGCGATCTTCAAGGGGTACGAGGCGGCGCACCTCGACGGCGACCCGACGTACCGCTCACTGGCCCCCGGCGGGCGGCGCCCCCTCGCCCTGGTCGGCCGGCAGGTCGACGTGGACCTGACGTCGGCGGTGTTCCCGCTGGACGCCACCCCGGGCCGGCACATCGCGGTGGTCGGCACCACCGGCCACGCCGCCGACGTGCTGCACGCCGCCACGGTCAGCCTGGCCCGGCAGGAGCCGGCCGGCCACCCCCGGTTCCTGTTCGCCCCGCTGGTCGCCTCCGCCGACGAGGTCGCCGATGAAACCGCTGAGGCGCTGCACGCCCTCGGGCACTCGATCACCCGGCTGACCGCCGCCGAGCTGCGCGAGGAGCTGCGCCGACTGGCCAACCCGGACACCGCCGCGTCGGCCGACGGCGGCCGGACGTACCTGGTGGTGTTCGGCATGGACGCCGCCGCCGGGGTGCTCGGCGCGAAGGACGACATGTTCCGGTCCGGGCTGGACGACCTGCAGGTGGTGCTGCGTCAGGGTCCCGGCCACGGCGTACACCTGCTGGGTTGGTGGCGCGGGCTGCGCCGGCTCGCCGACGACCTGGGCGGCTCGCACAACCGCGACGACCTGGCCTGCCTGGTGGCGATGAACGTGCCCGGCGGTGAGCTGGGCTCCTACCTGGGCACCCACGACCTGGCGTACCGGCCGCGGCCGAACCGGGCGCTGCTGATCGACCGGCACGACCAGCGGACCCGGCTGATCGTGCCGTTCGCGTTGCCCGGCCGCGAGCTGGACGAGGAGGGCTGAGCGCGGTGAGCAGCGACTTCGACGAGTACGCCGCCCTGGCCGGGCACCTGCACGACCTGCACCGCACAGGCCAGGCCGGTGCGGCACAGCATCAGACGCGGCGGCAGTGGCTCACCGGCTACGCCGACCAGCTCGGCCAGCGGCTGCACGCCCAGTGGCAGCGGCTGGCGGCGATCGCCCAGGCCGCCGGCGAGCAGGCACCGCCCGCGCCGCCGCCGATCGCGGCGAATCCGGCCGCCGGCAGCGCGTCGGGCCAGCAACAGTCCGGCGGGTACGGCGCCTCGCCGGCCGGCGTCCCGTGGCCACCGCCCCCACCGCCCCCACCGCCCCCACCGGGCCGGGCGATGCCGGGTCAGGCGATGCCGGGGCCGGTCGGGCTTCCGCCACCGCCGCGCCGCCCCGAGCTGGCCACCGGCGAACAGCCGGTGCCGTTGCCGACTGGGGCATCCGGGCCGCTTTCCCCTGCCGCCGGCTCGGTACAGCCGTACGGCGGAGCGGGCGCGGCCGGCCCGGTGTCGGCGGCGCCGGTCTCCGGCGACCCGGCGGCGGCTGGCGGGTTCCCACCGGATCCGGAGCAGGAGCTGGAGGCGGCCCGCCGGCAACTCGACGAGGCCGACGCTGCCGCCACCGAGGCGGAGCGGGCCGCCGGCCGCCCGCCGCTACTGCCCGGCTGGTCACCGCTGGCCCGGGCAGTCACCGTCTACCTGGGGTTCGCGGCCGCCGTCGCCGTCCTGCAGTTCGGGTTCTTCCTGAACCCGGTGACCGCCGGCGTCGACTACAGCACCAAGTGGATCTGGTCCTGCGCCGGCTTCCCGGCGACCGGCTTCTTCGCCGCGTACTTCGTGATCAGCAAGTGGGGCACCGCCCGGCTGGAAACCGACGGCGGCCCCCGGTTCCCGAAGCTGGGGTTCCTGATCAGCTTCGCCGGTGCCGCCGCCTCGATGCTCCTGCTGCTGGTCCTCCTCCAACTCGACGAGTTCTGAGCCGGCGGCGGATCGCAGGGCGGTTTGCGCAGCATGGAGCAACCCTTCGCAGCTGCTGGCTCGACGGCTGCCCTGGGCAACGAGCCGTGTGGGATGTCATCGAGTGAGCCCTTTTCATGCTGCGTAGCGGTCGGTCTCGACGTGGTGCAGAACGAGGATGGCCTG
>NZ_JBHMIQ010000009.1:0-148166 GCF_048060315.1 Micromonospora sp. LOL_013 | reverse complement strand
CCGGGCAGCGACACGCCGAAAGTCGTCACCCGCCCACGGCCGACTTTGATACACGCCCTAGATCTCGGCTAAATCGCCTGCGTCTGGCAACGCCACCATGCGGCGGCGAAGGCGGACCCGGCAAAGTCGGTACACCCTGGGTAACGGTGGTGGCGGTACCTCGCCTTCGTGGGTCAGTTCTGGCCGGGGCTTGCTACGGGTAGTCCTGCTTCCTTGGCATGGTCGAGCAGCCGCCGGTCGTAGGTCACGAAGGCAGTGAGTGCCGTGCCGGACTCGTTGGTCAGCACCTGGGCGGTGGCCAGGTGGATGGCGTCGAGGCTGCGGAGCGTCGGCTCGGCGAACGCGGCTGCGGTCGCCCGAATCGTGCTGTCGATCTCGAGTCGGAACAGCCGTCCGACGGCAGCCGGCACGCCGATCAACGCTTGCGGAGCTGCTCGGCGCAGCGCTCTGGGCACTTCCACCTCGACGAGAGCGGAGGAGACCAGCGGCACATCGTCGTGCTTGTTGAGCCAGGAGACAAGGTCGGCGCTGCACACCTCCTGCCGAACCAGCTTGACGACGGCAGCTGAATCGAGATAGATCACCAGCGCTCCTCGTCACGCATCGCGACAAGCGAGGCGGCCACGTCCACATCCTCGTCACCAAGCTTCGGGGGAAGCGGCACAGAACCGCCGCCGGTGGGGGCGACGGCTCGCCCCGCCGCTACCAGCTTCGCCAACACCGACCGGTCGTCGCCTACCGGGACGAGTCGGGCGATCGGGTGTCCGCGGTCGGTGATCTCGACAGTCTCGCCACCACTCACCCGAGCCAACACCTGACTCGTGTTCTGATTCAGCTCTCGGACACCGATGCGCTCCATGGACACGAGTGTAGAACTAGATGTTCTACGCTTCCAGCTCCTGGTGATCCGGCGACAGCAGACAGCCGGTCGGCCGTCACCGCCTCGTTTCCGCCTCGGCCGTCGCGGTTACCGAGCCGGGCGCAGAGCAGGCGTGGTCAGATCGGGAATCGGCCGCGGCGCCACTGCCAGTGGCGGCCGGCCGTCAGGTGGTCGACGACGGCACGTTGCAGCACGGTACGGCGCGGTAGCGCGTCGAGCGGCGTGGTCAGCGTGCGGAACACGAACCGCAGCACCTCGACGTCGGCGTCCGGCCCGTCCGGCTCCTGGTACGGCTCCAGCTCGAACCGACGCTGGAACCGGACGATGTTCGAGTCCGCCGGCAGGTACTCCCGCAGCTGCGGGTCGAGCAGCCACGACCCGCAGGCGAACGCCGCGTACCGCTCGTCGGGGAAGTGTCGGGGGAAGAACGCGCGGGCCGCGTCGAGTGACGCGCTGACCGCCTCCGGGGTCAGCGGCCCCGCGTCGGGGATGTGCAGTTCGATGGCGCTGTCGCTGCGGTGGTGCTGCAGCCGGCCCAGCTCGTAGAGGCTGCCGCGCACGTGCAGGGTCAGCCAGGCCTGCATCACCGGCCAGCCCTCGCCACGCATCCGCCGGTCGATGGCGAGGTTGCGGCCCAGGTCCGCGAGGGTCGCCCAGGACACGGCGTCGGCGATGCCGTGGGCGCGGTGGTACGCCCGGACGACGTCGACCAGGGCCAGGTACGCGTACGCGTAGAGGTGCCGCCAGGCGGGTCCCCGGTCGCGGGGCAGCTCCGGGCCGGGTGCCAGCCAGCCGTAGCCGCCGAGGTCGGCCCGGACCAGGGCGATCGTCCGGTCGAGCAGCCAGCGCAGCTCCGGCGTCCACAGCGGCGAGTCGGGATCCGGCCAGCCGGCCATGATTTCGGCGGCGTCGTCCGGCCGCACCGCGAGCCGGTCCAGGATTGCGGGCGCGTCGGCCCTGGCCGGCAGTGGAGCTGACGGCCGGTCACCGGCGAGCCGGTGCACCCGCTCGACGTCGGCGACGGGTACCCCGAGCCGGGCGGCGGTCTCGTCCAGGTTCACCCGGACGACGCTACCGCCCAGGTCGCCCTTTCCGGCGTGCTGCGGGCGGCTCGCCTCCGGCGATGGCACTGCCCGGTGTGGCGGTCAGGGAATTCGGGCGACCGCACCGTACACCGACACGTCGGCTGCCGCCGGACGTGGCTGGTCCTGCTCGTCGGCGCGCCAGTCGCTCACCACCCCGATCCCGGGTGGTACGAGGTCCAGGCCCTCCACCAGCGCGGCGAACTCGGCGCGTTCCCGGGGCCAGATGTCGGTCTGCCCGGCAGCCAGCATCCGGTCGTAGACCGCTGCGATCGGTGCCGGGAGGAAGTCCTTGGTCGCATTGCTGACGACCAGGTAGCTGCCCGGCGGCAGCGCGTCGACAAGCTCGGCGACGACCGGTGCGGCCGCCCCTCGACCCGGCAGGAAGTGCAGTACCGCGACGAGCATCAGCCCGACCGGCTTGGACAGGTCCAGAGTGGCGAGCAGGTCGGGATGGTTGAGGATCTTGCCGGGCTCGCGCAGATCGGCCTCGATGTAGGACGTTCTACCCTGGGTGGTGCTGGTCAGCAGGGCCCTGGCGTGCACCATCACCATCGGATCGTTGTCGACGTACACCACCCGCGACTCCGGCGCGATCGCCTGGGCGATCTCGTGCGTGTTGTCTGCGGTGGGCAGGCCGGTGCCGATGTCGAGGAACTGCCTGATCCCGGCCTCGGCGGCCAGGAACCGGGTCGCCCGGCCGAGGAAGCGGCGGTTCTCTCGCGCCGCGATCGGCGCGCTCGGCCAGGCCGCCGCGATCTGGTCCGCCGAGGCCCGATCGACGGCGAAGTTGTCCTTCCCACCGAGCCAGTAGTTGTATCGGCGGGCCGGATGCGGCACCGAGGTGTCGAGCCGGTCGAACAGCGTTGCGTCGTGGTCGGCCATGAGAACCTCCGGAACCCAGTTGAGTACGCCGGGCCGTCGGCCGTCGCGCCGACGGCCAACGGGCGACCGAGCTTACTGGACGGTTCACTGTGCGCTGGCCCGGCGGGCGCACCGTCGTCCCGCGACAGCCGTCAAGCCGGCAGCGTACCGCGCGGCAACTACCGTCGAACAGGCGAGGTGATCGCCTGTAGTTCGCTGGCGACCTCGGCGATCAGGTCGGTGAGCGAATCGCGGTTGCCGGGCTCGACCCAGCGGGTGTACGCGACCCGGAACACGGTGACACCCGACTCGGTGGCCAGGGTCGCCGCGGTCTGGTCAAGGCCCTTGGCGCACAGCGCGGCAACGACCGCGGCCGCCAGCGAGCCCATCTTACGCAGCTCACGTTCCTGCAGCTCGGGACTGCTCTCGATGATGGTCTGGCGCACCCGGACCAGCTCGAGACGGTCGGCGAAGATCTCCTCCGCCACTTGACGGAACGCGGCGACGACCGCTTCGAAGGGGGCGGCGTCCGTCTCGGTCACCGCCTTGACGAGCAGGTCCTCCAGTTGCTCGCTGCCGCCGAACAGCGCCTCGCGTTTGTCGCCGAAGAGCCGGTAGAAGGTGCGTTTGTCGAGGCCGGCGCGGGTGGCGATGTCGGTGACCGTGGTCTGTTCGAAGCCGCGTTCACGGAACAGCTCGAAGGCGGCCGCCTCCAGGCGGCCGCGTGCGTCCGGTTGCCAGCGGGCCATGCCGCGATGGTATCCGATGTCACACTACGACATCTTCTTGATCCAAGCCATGTCGCATGGTGACATCACAAGGTAGGGTGATGTCACAAGGCGACATCGGTACTCACGAAGGAACACCAACATGCGCGTATTCGTCACAGGCGCCTCCGGCCACCTCGGCTCGGCGGTCGTGCCGGCCCTGATCTCCGCCGGCCACGACGTCGTCGGCCTGGCCCGCTCCGAAGCATCCGCTGCCGCGATCGAGAAACTGGGCGCCGGGACGCGTCGCGCCGACCTGTCCGACCTCGACGTGCTGCGCACCGAAGCGAACGCCGCCGACGGCGTCATCCACCTGGCGTTCCGTCACGACCTCCTGCTCACCGGCGACCTGACCGGCGCCGCCGGTGCCGACCTGGCCGCCCTCCACGCACTCGCCGACGGTCTGAGCGGCTCCGGCAAGCCGCTGGTCGGCACGGGCGGCACAGCCATGCTCGCGATGGGCGGAATCGTCGACCGCCCCGGCACTGAACACGACGCTCTCCCGAGCGGCTACCGGGTCGACGCGGAGAACTTCGTGGTCGGCCTCGCCTCCCACGACGTGCGCTCCTGCGTCGTCCGGCTCGCTCCGACGGTGCACAGCCCGCTCGACCGCAACGGTTTCGTCACCGTCCTCGTCGCCGCCGCCCGGCAGCACGGGTACGCGGCGTACGTCGGCGAAGGCACAAACCGGTGGCCGGCCGTGCACACGCTCGACGCGGCCGACCTCTACCGGCTCGCCCTCGAAAAGGCCCCGGCCGGCTCCCGCCTGCACGCCGCCGCCGACGAAGGAGTCCCCTTCCGCGAGATCGCCGCCGCCATCGCCCGCAACCTCGACGTGCCGGTCCGCAGCATCAGCCCCGAGGAAGCCGACGACTACTTCGGCTTCCTCGGGCCGTTCGCCCAACTGGACAATCCGACGTCGGCCGCGATCACCCGGGAACTCCTGGGCTGGTCCCCCAGCCGCCCCGGCCTCATCGCCGACCTGCACGACGGGCACTACTTCCAGGCGTGACGTCCCCGACGCGATTAACGCTCAGCCGAGGTCCTCCGGGCCCAGGGAGAGCCAGGCCAGGTCTTCCTGGGCGCGGCGGCGGGCCTCGCGTTCGCGGTCGAAGAGCGCGTCGGTCTTGCGCAGGACCAGAGTGTACGGTCGCCCGCTGCGCCGGGTCTGATGGTCGACGGGCAGGTCAGCCTGGTCGACGCGGGAGTGGACATGGCGGCGGCGCTGCTCGGCCAGCGGCCACTCGAAGGTGCGGCGCGCCGGATCGCCGAGGAACGCCACCAGGGTGGCGCACAGCTCACAGTCGCATCCCTTGGGCAGTTCCACCGACCAGTCGTCGTCGGCCCGAGCCGGCCGGGCGAGCTGCCGCTCAAGCCGCCGGGCGACGTGCGCGGCGAGGGTGTCGATGCCGGCCACCTGCTGCCCCGCCTGGTCCGGTGCGGTCGCGCGGGCGGCCCGCAGCGTCGACATCGCGCAGGCAAGCACGTCGTCCTCGTCCTGGCAGAGGAACTCGACCGCCGGGTCAGCCAGGTCCGCCGTACCGAGGCTGGCGGCACCGGCCAGGACGACGGCGATCTGCGGCCCCAGGTCCGCGAGGTACCTGCGCCGGTCGCGGGCCGCCGGGTAGGCGAGCATTCCTCGGGCCCGGCCGTGCAGTTCGGACCAGACGCCGGCCACCAGCAGCCGGCCGACCAGCACACCCCCGGTGTCGGAGGTGGCACGCAGCGCCGCGCACATCGCGGGCAGCGATGCCAGCCAGTCCGGGGTCTGCTTGTCGAACAGCGACGAACGGGACAGCCAGTTCCGGCCGAACCAGCCGTTGACCCGATCCCGGGTCCAGGACTCGCCGTAGCAGGTGGCGAGGCGGGCGAGCACCGGGGCGTCGGCCGGCACCAGCGTCTCCACCCGCAGCGGCGCGAGCAGCATGGCGGCCAGGTCCGGCTCGTCGAGCTCCCAGGCGACCGCCAACGCCCGCCCGACGACAAGTTCACCGGCCGCCGGGGTGACCCGCCAGAACGAGGCGAGCGTGGCGGCGCTGCTCCGGGCACCGGCGACGTCCCCGGCCCGCAGCAGATCGGCGAGCCGGTCGAGGGCCCAGCCTGGCGACGCCTGCGCACGGATCGCGAAGGTCCACCGACGTGGCCACACGACGATCGCCGCCCGGCGGTACCACCGGTCCAACGTGTTGCCGTAGTTGCCCATGTACCCCTCGTACTCCGACGATTGGGGCGACAGGTCCGCGGTGGGCGTCGTGGCACACACCTCGTCGTCGGAGATCCGCAGCGACGTCGGCACCACCTCGCCGGACTCGTCCAGCCAGCAGTCGAGGGTCATCGACGAGTCGATGAGCTCTTCGAGCTCGTACTCGCCCGACCCGCTCCCGCCGCTGGGTTCCTCGTCGTTTCGATACCGGCCGTACCGACTCCGGCCCCGACCCCAGCGGCCCCATGATTCCTCGGGGTCGAGGGCGCTCCAGGTCTCCTGCAGCTCCGCCAACGCCAGAGTGACCTCACAACCGGCTGTCTGCGCGGCCGCCCGCACCGCTGCGGCACGGCCGACGTCGTCGCCCTTGAGCCGGTCCCAGCCCAACGCCCGCTGGGTGTACTCGTGATCCAGCAGGTAGACCAGCCGGGCGGGCCCGTCGGTCGGTTCCGCGAAGTGATCGTCCAGGCAGCCGGCCAGTCCGGTGACCAGGTCCTGGCCCAGCGAGCCGGCGGCCAGGGTGACCGGGTCACCGGCGAGCAACAGGTTGTAGGTCAACACGATCCGGTGGCCCGCCGTCACCGGCGACACCTGATGCCGACAGTCGGCGTAGAACGCGACGAAGGTCAGCTCGTCCGGTGACGATTCGTAGCTCCCGGTCCGGCCGGCGTGCTCAATCGACAGCACGCCGCCGGCCGACTCCGACGGCAACGTCACCACCAGGGTGCCGATCATGGCATCGGCCTTCTCCGAATCCTGATGTGGCGCGAAGAACTGGCCGGGCGCGTACACCAGCATCGAGTGCAGCTCGGCGACCAGCTCGCACCCCTGCGGCAGGCCGAGGTCGGCCCGGAGCTGGTCCAGCATCGGGTGGAGCGTCTCGTGCCACCGCTGTTCGTCGATGTCGACGAGGCTCGTCGGGACTTCCCACGTGTCGCGGACCCCGGCGTCCGTCAGCGTCTGCTCACCCTTGCCGAACCTGGCCGGCCGGCCAACTGAGCACAGCTGCTTCGCCTGCTCGGCGGCCGCCGGCAAGGCGATCGGCCCGACACCGCGCACCGCGAGCCTCAGACCATGGGGTGACGCGGTACGACGTGCGCTGAACGCGCCAGCCGGGCCAACGGTGCCCAGTAGCGCGGCCAGTCGGTCAGGCGGGGTAACGGGGGATGCTGGCACGCGCAGACTCTAGGCCAGACAACCCGGTTGGGCCACTCGCACGCCCGTTCAGCGGACAACCGGTGCGACAGTCGACTATGGGCAGGATGATCACGCGCTACTGGGCACCGGACAGGTCGGCGAGGAGGGTGTCGAGGACCAGCTCCTCCTCGACCCGCGTACCGTGCCGGCTCATCGCAGCGGTCAGCTCCGCGTCCCAGCCGGCGTCGACCGGCCGGCCGGTCAGCGTCCCCGACACGGCGCCCACCACGGCCGCGCCCGCCACCGCCGCCCGGTACGCGGCGGCGTCGTAGCGCCACGGCTGCCACGGCACCCGGGAGCGCAACAGGTTGGCGATCCGTACCCCGCCCCAGTCGAAGTCGCCGTGGTAGCGCAACCGCGCGCCGCCGGCCGTCAGGCCGGTCAGCAGCCGCAGCGCCGCCGTGCTCGGCTGGCCGTTGACGCAGACCAGCGGCGGACACTCCGGACCGAGCAGGTCGGCCGCCGCGGCCAGCACCGTCGGGTTCTCGCAGACGTGGACGGTGCCGGCCGGGAAAGTCGACCGCTCCCGGCCGAGTTGGCGCAGGGTCAGCACGAGCGGCTCACCGGCCGTCGCGGCGGGCGCCGTCAGGGCGGACAGCCGGCTGCCCGGACTCGCCACGACGTTGAGCGTCAGTACGGTCGACGATAGTTCGTCGACAAGGACACCGGCGCTGTCCCACAGCGCCCGCCGCCGCTGCGCCGGGGACGTCGGTTCGTCGTCCCCGGGCCACCAGACGGCCCGCACCGCCGACAGTACGAGGGTGGCCAGTGGACGGTCGGCGTCGAGGGCGTGCGCGTCGCCGGTGGTGTGCGCGGCGAGCCGGGCCAACGGAGCACCGTCGGCAGGCAACGCCGCCAGCACCGCCACCAGGTGCTCGACGAGCCGGGCCGCCGCGTCCGGCGTACCGGACAGTCGGCGGGCCAGCGCCACCGTACCGCGATCGCCGCACCAGTCGGCCAGGTGCGGCGCGCGGCGGCCGAGCCGGTCCAACGGCGCCAGCACGGTACGCCAGGCGGCGTCGGCGGCGGCGCGGACCTCGGCGGTCACCGGCACCGGCCCGAGGAGGGTCTCGACGGCGGCGGCCAGCCCGTCCGGGTGCAGGCCGCTGCGGCGGACCACCTGGTCGAGGTCGTCGAGGTTGACCGTCAGCGAGGTGCCCCGGCCGGGTGGCCGCCCAAGCAGCCGTTGCACCGCCAGCCGCTCGGCCGGTGTCGGCTGGCTCAGCGAGATCGTGCCGGTCAGCGGCCGGCCGTGGGTTATCCGCTGGCGGACCCGCTGCACGACCCGTTCGGTGTCGGCCCCGCCGAGCTGCCGGCGCAGCCGATCAAGATCCGGCCCGACCACATCGAGATCAGGCCCGACCACCGCGCCGTCCGGTCCGGTCACTCGGCGGACCACAGAGCGGGCTGCTCCGAGCCGTCAGGTCCGGTTGGGTCCGGTCGGGTCGGGTCGGGTTCGCCGGCCGGGCGGGTCGGTCGCTGCTGCGGTACCGCCAGCTCGACCCGAGGCATCCGGTGCCGTTCCCGCCCGTCCCACCGCCACGGGGTGACCAGGACGGCGTCGATGCCGTCGTGCCGGGCCAGCTGCGCGATGCCCAGTCCGGGCACCTGCGGATAGCAGCCCCACTCCCGTTCGCTGGTCATCACCACGTCCAGGTCGAAGGTGGCGAGCAGCCCGAGGCACTTGGCCCGGGAGTCGTCGTCGACCCCGGCGAACGCCTCGTCGAGGGCGATCAGCCGCGGCGCGTGCGCATTGCCCGCCGACCCGTAGTACGAGGACGCGGCGGCGAACAGTGGGATGCTGGCGGCCAGCACACGTTCACCACCGGAGGCCGGGCCGGTGGCCGGCCGCCACTGCCCGTCCTGGTGGCGTTGGATCGCGAACTCGTGCCAGGCCCGGTAGTCCAACGCCCGGGTGAGCTGCTCGTGCCAGGTCGCCGCCTCGTCGCGCAGCCGTTCCCGGCTGATCTGCTCCTGCAGGAACGCGCCGATCGCTCGACGGTCGGCGTCGTTCCAGACGTCGGTGCTCTGCCGCAGCTGCCGGGCGCGCAGCTCGGCCAGGCCGGGCGGGGCGTCGCGGGTGGGCCGCCACAGCAGCCGCAGCCGCATGCCGGTGGAGGTGGGCCGCTCCTCCAGCTCGCCGTTCATCGTCGCAACCTGCTGCTCGGCGCCGGCGACCAGCTCCTGCAACGCTCCGGCGACCTCGTTGACCAGGTGGGTCTCCAGCACCTCCCGCTCGTGGGCGGAGAGCACCCGCTGCCGTTCGTCGATCTCAGTGACCAGGGCGGCGGACAGGTCCGCGACGGAGCGGCTGTGCCCCTGGAACACCACCTCCACGATCATGGTGTCCTCGCGGACGGCGGGCAGCACCTGGTGTCCGTGCCGGGACAGGCTGTCGGTGAGCACCTTCATGTCCAGGCTGACCTGGTGCTGGATCCGTTCCCAGGGGCGGTCACCGTCGTCGACGTCGGCGAGCAGCCGGTCGACGCCGCGCGCCACGGCCACCGCCGGGGTCGTCGCCCACGGCTGTCGGGTGTCCGGTAGTTCCTGCTCGGGGCAGGCCAGGGCGATCAGGCCGGTGTCGGCGAAGGCCCGCAGCACTTCGACGGCGGCGTCCCGGGTGGCGGTGGCCTCCGCAAGGTCCCCGGTCAGCCGGTCCCGTCGCCCGTCGGCGTCGCCCCGGGCGCCCCAGGCGTCGCGTTCGCGCTGCCGGGTCTCCCGGCTTTCCCGCTGGCACTCCTGCTCGGCGTCGGCCACCTCGCGGAGCTGGCGTTCCAGGTCGGCGACGGTCGCGCCGGCGGTCGCGTCCAACGTCTCGAACTCCACCCGGGCCAGCCGGGCCGTCTCGGCGGCCTCGGCCGCCTCGATCGCGGCCGGTTCGAGTTGCCCCTGCTTCTCATCGTAGGTGCGGGACGCCTCGGCGCGGCGTCGCGTCGCGTCGCGTACCCCGGTCAGGGTGGGCCACCAGGCGGCCAACGTCACCTGGTAGTCCTGCAGCCCGTCGCGAACCTCCGCCAGCCCGTCGGCGTCGTGGGGCAGACCCACGTCGTCGGCGAAGTCGGTCGCCTCGGCCAACGCCGTCTGCGCCGCCGAGACCGCCGTACGGTGCCTCGCCGCCGCCTCGTCACGCCGGCCGGCGGTGTCCCGGCGCAGCTGGTGGGCGCCACGGACCAGGGTGTGCGCCTCGCGCAGTGGCTGGTCGGAGGGGAGGTTCTCAATTTCCTGGCCGACCGCCCGCCGACGTTCGTCCAGTGTGGTGCGTTGCTCGGCGAGGTCGGCCGACACGGCGGCGAGTTCGTCGGCCTCGGCCCGCAGCGCGGCGATCCGGGCCCGCCGGGCCGCTTCCCGGGCGCCGTCGCCGATGTGCTCCGCGTCCGGTTTGGTCCACCGCCCGGTGACGACGCCGATGCCGAAGCCGCCGTCGGTGTCGACCCAGGTCGCCGCACCGGAGTCCGCGCCGAGGCCGATCGCGGCGAGGACGGCGGCGACGGTCGGCCCGGTCAGCGCGGTGGCGTGCGGGTCGGCGTCGTCGATCACCGGACGCAGCAGCGTCCCGAGGTTCGTCGCCACCTCGTCGGTGGGCCGCAGCAGCGCGTCGCCGCTGTCCGGGTGGCGGACCGTGCCGTCCGGGTCGATCCACGCGTCGAGCACCCCGGCGGCTTCCAGCGCCGCCTCGATGCCGGCACGCACCTGCGACGGCACGTCTTCAACGAAGTCGACGACCCGCCACAGTGGTGCGCCGGGCCGGTCGAGGCGCAGCTGCGGGGACCGGGTGTGCGGTGCCGGCGGCGGCTGGTGCGCCCCGTCGGTCAGCCGACGCAGCTCGGCGTCGATCTCCCCGACCCGATCGGCGACCCGCCGTTGCTCGGTCTCCACCGCCGCGTCGGCTCGGGCGATCGCCTCGGCGGCCGCCCGGCTGGCGGCGGTCACCTCCCGGGCGGCCGGGTTGTCCCCGTCCAGGGTGCTCACCCAGGAGTCGAGCCGGCCGAGCACCGCCTCCGGGTCGGCGATTGACAGCTCGACCAGGCCGGTCAGGTACTCCCCGGTGCGCCGTACCAGGGTCTCGCCCTGTTCGGCGGCGGCGGTCTCGGCGTCGGTGACCGCTTCGTCGGCCGCCGCGACCTCGGCGTCCAGCCGGTCGACCTCCTCCCGGGCGCGGTCTGCGAGGGTCCGGGCCGACTCGGCGGCCGCGCGGAGTCGATCGAGGGTACGCAGCGCGGCCCGCCGGTCCTGGACCAGCTGGCCGGCGGCGCGGCGCGCCTCGTCGAGCCCATGGGCGGAGTCGTCCGGCAGGGCGGCGAGGACCCGGTCACGGTGCCGGTCGGCGACCCGCGCCGCCACCGCACCGCCGGCCACCCGGGTACGGGCCGCCGCCTCGTCCTCCTGCGCCGCCTGCAGCTCCTGCGCCGTCTGCTCGGCGGTACGCCGGGTCCGGGCCGCCTCCGCCTCGACGTCACGCAGGCGTTTGGCCTGCTGGTCGGCGAACGTCGCCCGCTGATCGGCCGCCTCCCGCAGCCGACGCAGATGCTCGGCGGTACGCGCCTCGGGGCTTTCCGCCAGCGCCCGTCGGCGCGCCTGCAGCTCGGTGGCGCGCGCGTCCAGCTCGGCCAGTTTGACCTCGGCCTGGCGTACCGCCTGGTCGGCCTGCTCGTGCGCGCGCTGCGCGTCGCCCAGCTCGCGGCCCAGTTGCTCGTACCGGCTGTGCTGCTGCCGCAGCACCGCGGCCTTGCGTTTCGTCGCGATCCGCGCGTACTGCCGGTAGCGGGTGAGGAAGTCGTCGGCGGCCTTCTTCGTCTCGCGCAGCTCGGTCAGCGTCTCCCGTTCGTCGTCGAGACCCCGGAACGCCTCGGCGACCTGGGCGATCAGGTTCTCGTCCAGCGGCGGCAGCGCGTCGCCGAGCGCCCGGGACAGGGTCTTCTCGTCCGGGCGCTTGGACAGCTGCGGCTGCCGCAGTTTGATCAGCAGGGACACCAGCGCGTCGTACCGGTCCCCCAGGCCGAACAGTGCCTCGTCGACCGCCCGCCGGTAGTCGACGGCCCGGTCGTAGAGCATCCCCGCCGGGCCGATCGCGTCCCGCAGCCGGTCCCGGGTCGCCGCCGTACCGGTGGGGGTGAGCAGCTGCAGATCGGCGCCGACCCGTTGGCTGGTGACGAAGTACCAGTGCCGGGCGATGCCGCGCCCGGCCACCGCCTTCAGTCCGCAGCCGATGGTCAGGTAGCGGGCGGTGCCGTCGGCGTCGCGGCGGCCGAACTCCAGCCAGGTGTAGCCGGTCCGCTCCGGGTGCGGGTGCCGGCCGCCGAGCAGCAGGTTCCACTCCATCCGCTTGTGCGGATCCCCGTCGGGCTCCACTCGGTACGGTGCCAACTCACCGTCCAACAGGAACGGTACGGTCAACGCGAGGACCTTCGACTTGCCGGTGCCGTTGTTGCCCCGCAGCAGCAGACTCCCGCCGTGGAAGTGGAACTCCTCCTGGTCGTAGTAGAAGATGTCCACCAGCCCGGCCCGCAGCGGCTGCCACCGTTCCCGGTCCGGCACCGGCAGCTCCCGGTCCGGTGTCGACGTCGGTGCGGATTCGATCGCGGCGGCGGTCACGGTGACGGGTACTTCCTCTCGTCGGCGTAACGGGCGTGTCAACGGGCGGCGGTTTGGGTCCCCTGGGCGACGGTCCGGGTCTCCCGGATCGTCGGCTCTGCCAGGGAGTAACGCGCGATCGCCGGGCGGGCTACGACCAGCGGATCCTCGGCCGGCTCGACAGTGATCAGCTTCAGGGCACGCAGCGCGTCCAACGCGGTGGCGACCAACTCGACCTCGGCGCCCGGATCGGTGGCGTGTTTACGCCAGTACGACCGGTGCGCCCGGGCCAGCTCGCGGGTGTGCCGGTGCAGCTCGCTGACCCGCAGGCCGCCCGCGCTCGCCGCACCTGCCGTGCCGGCCGCCGCGATCCGCTCCGCCAACAGCAGCGTCAGGTGGCTCTGCATCCCCTCGGCCGGCATCCGGACGTCGGTCAGCTCGTCGGCCGGGTCCACCATCGCGACCCCTTCGGCCCGTACCTCGCCGACCAGCCCGGTCAGTTGGGTGATCCGGTTCAGGATGGCGTATCGCTGGCTGGTCAGATAGGCCAGCTCGGCCTCGGTCAGCTCGTCGTAGTAGACGACCGGCTGTTCGAGCAGCAGCCGGGTGAGCCGGTGCCGCAGCGCCCGGTTGCGGGCATCCTCGACATCGGGCACCACCTCGACGGTCAGCGCCGCCAACCGGCCGTCCGGCGCCACGTCACCGATCATCGACGGGCCGCGGCTGCTGGCCAGCAGGCCGGCGATCACCCGCCGGTCCACGTCGTAGAGCACGTCACCGCTGGTGCCGAGGTACGCGTCCTCGTGGCCGGCCACCCGACGCAGCACCCCCCAGTGCAGCAGCAGCCGGACCACCGCCACCATGTCGGCCCGCCGTTCCCGCCGGTCCAGGGCGAACGTGAACCCGGTGGCGGCCAGCGCCGGATCGGCGGCGGCCAGCACCACGTCCTCGGCCAGCCGGCCCAGGGTGATCTGCCCGTCGGCGCGTTCCAGCGCGGCCAGGGCGAGGCAGGTCAACACGTACCGTTGCCGGGAGAACGGGGTCCTGGCCTTCGGGTCCCGAGCCGGGTGGGTCTGGTCCTGTGGGTCGGCGGTCAGCTTCATCAGCCGGATCGTCTGGGCGTCGGCGACCAGCCGCCACCCGGTCTCCCGGTCGAACCACTCGCGCAGCTCTGCGGCGTACGTGCGGACCAGCCGGAACTCGCCGTCCGGGGTCAGCCCGGCGACCAGCAGCGGGCGGGCGAGCAGCAGCCGGGCGGCCCGCTGCAGGCGGCCCGAGGAGTCGCCCTCGGCAGGGCCGCGCGCCCTCACCCGGCCACCCCGACCGCCGCGAGATCGGCTCCGGCAGAGACCAGACCGGCCGAGACCAGGTCGGCTCCGGTCGGAGTCAGGTCGGTGATGTCGACCAGATGTTCCGGCCCGGTGAGCACCCCGTCGGCGGTGACGATCCGCACCGGCGGCGCCCCGTCGACGCGGACCAGGCGTACCCGTAGCGTGCCGTCGGAAGTGGTGGTGGTCACCTCCGTGGCGTCCGGCCGCCGGGCCGCCAGCGCGTCGCCCAGCAGATGGAGAAAGAGCCGGAACTCGGCGGTGTCCAGTTCACCGAGGCGCGACAGTGGGACGGGCCCATCGGTGGCCAACGCCGCTCGGGCGCGGGCCGTCTGGGCCGTCTCCCGCTCGGCACGTTCGGCCAACTGCCGCCGCTGCGCGGATCGGTCCAGCACCCGGCTCGGCGAGCCGCGCCGCTCGTACGATCCGGTCTTGCGCAGTCGAGGGCTGATCTCCAGCCGGGGTGCCTGGGCCCACGACGTCGACGCCGGCACCGGTCGCTGCTCGGCCGCAGCCAGGGTCTCCCCGGTGACGGTCAGGTGCCGCACCGGCGACAGGCCGAACGCGGTGTGCCACAGCCGGTGCGCGGCCTCGTCGTCGGGGGCCTGCGCGAACCACAGCGCCAGCGACCGGAAGTCGGCCGACCGGTCCGACCGGCCGGCCCGGCGTTCGTTGATCGACGCCACCGCGCCGAGCAGCTGCCGGATCGCGCCGATGGCGGCGGTACGCAGCAGCCGTGCCTGGGACTGCCGGCTGGCGTCGCCGCTGACGAACCAGTCCCGCAGCCCGTCCCAGCGTTGCTGCCAGACCACCCGCGCCTGATGCAGTGCCCGGTCGTCGGCGTCCTCGCCGGGTGCGGCGTCGACGGCCTCCCGGCGGGCCACGATCTCCAGCAGCGGGCGTACCCCGGTCGCCTCGATCCGGTGGGCCAGGTTGGCGATCTCCGCGCCCCGGTTGGCGAGATCGGCGATGAACCGTTCGAGGTACGCGATCAGCTGTTCCTTGTACGCGAGGAAGGCCGCCACATCCGCGTCGGCGAAGTCGACGGCCCGCCGCAGCGACGCCATGAACGCCTGCGCGTTGTCGGCCAGCCCGGTGAACCGGTCGACCAGGCTCAGCATCAGCAGGTGGGTCTTCGCCGGGTCGGGAGCGGACCCGGCGGCGGCCTCGGCGGCGATGCCCAGCAGGGCGCGCAGCTGGTCGGCGATGTCGGACAGCGCCACCGACTGCAGGGCGCCGCGTCGGCCGATCGCCTCCTCGTACGTGGCGATGGCCTGCTCGGCGGCGTGGCCGTGCGCGCTCAACTGGTAGAGGTAGCGAGCGCGGTGAAAGTCTTCTACGGTGGTGACCCGCCCGGTGTCCGGGTCGGCCCGCAGGTTGCCCCACTCGGCGAGCTGGGCCAGCGCCGCCGCGACGGCCTCCAGCGACGCCCCGGGGCCGATCTCCGCCAGGACGTCCTCCGGCCGCAGATGCACGGTGAACCGACGTTTCGCCCGGACGAAGGCGTCCAGCACGTCCCGGTACAGGGTGACGTTCTGCGCCTGCAGGTGCGCGAACGGCTGGACGGCCGGTGAGGTACCGGTGGACATCCCGCCATCATCGCAGACCCGGATCGGACCACGACGCACAGCGGGCTCGTGGTTGCCGCGCCGGATGCTGCAGCGCGGAACGCGCTCGCCGGCCCGGTGGTGGAGGTGACCAGCCCTCGACGAGGGCTGCCGGAGCATCCTGGCCGCTGCCCGATCGCGGCCTTCGGCTACCGAGACACCTGCGGCACCAGGTCAAGCAGCACGAACCGAACTGCCTCACCCCACGGCAGCGGGCCGACGGCTGCCTGCCCACCTGCGTGGACCGGCCGATGTCGAAGGTCACCCGCGGACATCGCGGGCCTGTGACCGGGCGACCCGACCGACCGATCTGATGTCGCTGGTCGACTGCGCGGTCAGCTACGACGCCCTCCATGCCGGGCACAGCACGGACGGTCGGACGCAGGCCAACCCGATGGTCGAGTGCCCGACCGTACGGGACCGGCTGCCGGCCGTACCGGCGCAGGCAGCGGCCGAGGTCGACCAGAATCTGAACCTGCTCGACCGGCAGATCGCCGAGGCCAACGAACGGTTGTTGACCACAGCCGGCGAGGGCGGCCCGAACTTCGCCCAGAACGCGATCGTGGGGACGCTGCGGGACAAGCGGCTGACCGCCCTCGAACGGATCGAGATCGCGACCGGCCGGCACGCGGCGCGGCCGACCGGGCTGACCCGGCTGGCGTCCTGCACCTTGCTCGGGCCGGGCAGCGGCGACAACAGCGGATCCGGTGACAACGGCAGTGATGGGGGCGACAAACGGTGGGGCCGGCGTCGTAGCCGACGGCCCGGACGCTGAACCGTCGGCGCTGCCCGTCCCCGCCGCCCGCCGCGCCGGTCCCCCTCTGGTGACCGGGCTGGTCCAGCCCGGTCACCAGAAAGGCGGAGTCACCGACAGGACCGGGAGATCACCAGGGGATGCTGCCGTCGTCGTTGACGAACGTGCCGGTCGGGCCGCCGTCGGGCAGGGTGGCCAGCCGGATCGGGGTGGCAGCGGCCTCCTGGACCGGACGCCCGACACCGCCGGTGAAGTCGGTGGCGACCAGCCCCGGACAGGCCGTGTTGATCAGGAAGTCGGTGCCGGCGAGTTGCCGCACGTAGTGCACGGTGATCGCGTTGAGGTACGTCTTCGTCGGCGAGTAGGCCGCCATGATCGGGCCGACGTTGATCTCCGGGTCGGACTGCCAGGTCAGTGAGCCGACGCTGCTGGAGATGTTGACGATGCGCGGCGACGGCGACCGGCGCAGCAGCGGCAGCATCGCGTTGGTCACGCGGATCACGCCGTACACGTTGGTGTCGACAACCTGGCGGACCACGTCGAGGTCGAGCGTGGTCGGGTCCTGCTCCCACCCCGGCCCGGTCTCGCCGGCGATGCCGGCGTTGTTGACCAGGACGTCAAGTCCTCCAGCGGTGCGTTCGATCAGCTGCGCGGCCTCGGTGACGCTGCGGTCGTCGGTGACGTCCAGCGGTACGGCGAACGCGTCGACGCCGGCGGCGTACAGCGTCTTGACGGCCGCTTCGCCGCGGGCGGCGTCGCGCGCTCCCACCGCCACCCGGTAGCCCTTCGCGCCGAGCCCTGCGGCGATCTCGTAGCCGAGTCCCTTGTTCGCGCCGGTGACCAGCGCGGTCTTCGTTCCGGTCGTAGCCTTCGTTTCGGTCATGACGCCGATGGTGGCGCGGCGGTAGCCGCCGTCGTTACACCAGTTGAGTTCCGCTGTCATACCCGGCGGGTATCACCGACGTATCGTTGTCGGCGTGGAGACGCTGGAGACCCGTGAGCTGCGGTACTTCGTCACGGTCGCCGAGGAGCTGCACTTCAGCCGGGCGGCCGAACGGCTCGGCATCGCCCAGCCGCCGCTGTCCCGGGCGATCGCCCAGCTCGAACGCCGCCTCGGCGTCACCCTGCTCGACCGCGACCGCCGAAGAGTGGCACTCACCGACGCCGGTCAGGTGCTGCTCGACGAGGCCCGCGTCATCCTGGCCGCCACCGCGGCGGCGGCCCGGCGTACCCGCCGCGCCGCCGCCGGCGCGAACCGGCTGACCCTGGTCACCAAGGCCGGCGCGGGCCACGAACTGCTGCAGAAGCTGCTCGACGCGCACGCCGTCGAGCCGGACGCGGCCGAGATCGACGTGCTGCTGTGCGGCATGGGCGACCAGGCGCGGATGCTGCGCGACGGCCGCGCCGACGCCGCCCTGATGCAGCGGCCGTTCGACTCGCTCACCGGCTTCGACACTGAGGATCTGCTGACCGAGCAGCAGGTCGCGATCCTCCCGGCCGGGCATCCGCTCGCCACCCGTACGTCGTTGACCATGGCCGACATCGGCGACGTGCCGGGGCTGCCGGTCGCCCGCTGGCCGCGCCCCGACGGTACGTACGAACCCGGACCCGGGCCGGAGATCCACGACCAGTCGCAGCTGGCCCAGCTGATCGCCCTCGGGCACACCATGGCCGTGCTGTGCGCCTCGTCCCGGTCGTGGCTGTGGAGCGCGCACACGGCAGTGCCGCTGACCGACGCGCCGCACGTCACCACCGTGCTCGCCTGGCTGCCGGACAACCGCTCCCGTGCCGTCGCCGGGCTCGTCCGGACCGCCACCCAGCTGTGATCAGCCGTAGCTGACCAGGACCGTGCCGAGCGCGGCGGCGTTCCACAGCGCGTGGGCCACCATGGGCGCGGTCAGCCGGCGGGTGGCCAGGAACAGCCCGGTGTAGACCAGACCGGCGACGGTGATGGACAGCCCGTCCAGCGCGCTGGCCGGCAGGTGCAGCACGCCGAACAGGACCACCGAGACGACCGCCGCCACCCACAGCGCCACCCGGGGGCGGGCGGACCGCTGCGGGATCGCCCCGAGCAGGAACCCGCGGAAGTACAGCTCCTCGGCGATGCCGCCGCCGACGATCCCCAGGAAGAGGGTGGCGGTCAACGCGGCCGGCCCGGCGGCGGACATGCGCAGGATCTCCTGGACCTCGGGGTTGGCTTCGCCGCCGGCCGCCGGCATCAGCACCCCGAACTCCAGTAGCAGGCGGGGTGGAACGGTGGCCACCGCGATCAGCATGTCCCGCCGCCAGTGCCGCGAGGTCAGGCCGAGATTTCGGCGGGTCAGCCCGTGGCGGCGTAACCACCAGGCGATGAGGGCGGTTTCCTCGTCTACCTAATATGCGGCATACCACACTCCTCGCGACCAGAAACTGGGTGACGCTGCCCCACCGATGACAGCAGACCGCCGGGCGAGCACCTCAGGCACTCGGTCGTGTGTGACGACCCAGTTGGCAGCCGTAGGCGACATGAGTCTGAGCAGCCGGACGATCGTCTCGCGGTCGGCAGCCAGGTGCCGGCGGTGGATCGGCGAAGTCCGCCGTCGGTACCGACCCTGGCCGAGCCCGCACTGAGTTCACCGACAGCGGCGACCTCGATTCTTTACATCAATGTCGCCGAATCATCACCGTACGGACGGGTGGCCGTCGGTCCGCGGGGGTTGCGTTACGTCAACACCCTCGAGCTGAACAGGAGCCCGATCGACGTGCCTTCCTCCCGTCGTACCTTGCTCGCCGGTGGTGTCGCCGGCGCCGCTGGCGTCGGCCTCGCCGTCGCCGGTGGCCTTCCGTCGCTGGCCCAGGCCCACCCCGGCCGAAGCCACCCGCCGAGAGGCGGCGGCCACGTACCGTTCCCGCCGCTGGTGGACGACCCCGCCGGCATCCTCGCCCTGCCGGAGGGGTTCCGCTACACCGTGGTCACCCGCACCGGCGTCACCCGGCTCGACCGCGGCCAGGGCCTGACCCCGGCCGAGCACGACGGCATGGCCGTCTTCGATGCCGGACGCGGCCGGTACACCTTGATCCAGAACCACGAGCTCGGCCCGGGGGCCGAGTTCGGCGTACCGCACGTCGCGGGCACCGTCTACGACCCGGGCGCGGTCGACGCCGGCGGCTGCACGGTGATCAGGACCGACCGGGCGGGCCGCAACCTCGGCGAGTTCGTCGCCATCTCCGGCACCGTCGACAACTGCGCGGGCGGGCCGACCCCGTGGGGGACCTGGCTGACCTGCGAGGAGACCGACGACCGGGCCGGCGACGAGTGGGACGAGGACGGCCGCACCGGCACGTACCAGAAGGACCACGGCTACGTCTTCGAGGTCCGGGCCGACGGCCGCGCCGACCCGACGCCGATCAAATGCCTGGGCCGGTACGCCCACGAGGCGCTGGCGGTCGACGCCGACCGTACGAAGATCTACCTGTCCGAGGACGCCAGCGGGCCGAACGGTCTGTTCTACCGGTGGACCGCGCCGCGCCGCGTCAAGCTCGGCCCCGGCGTGCTGACCCGGCTCGCCCCGGACGCCGGCACCCTCGCCGCGATGCAGATCATCATGGACGACGGCTCGGTGCTGCCGGACGTCGCCTACCTGACCTCCGCCCAGCTGGGCCGCCCGTTCCCCGTACGGTGGATCGAGGTGCCGGAACGCGACGCCCGGACCACTCCCCTGCGCGAGCAGTTCGCCGACGGTCAGGTCACTCGGGGCCGCAAGTTCGAAGGTGTGTGGGGCACCGACCAGGGCGTGTACGTGGTCAACTCGTACGCCTGGGAGGACGGTGACCTGCCGGCGGACGCCGCCCCGCACGACGGCATGGTCTGGTTCTACGACTACCGGGCCGAGACCATCCAGCTGGTCACGTACTTCCCGCACCAGACCTCGTCGGAGGAGGGTACGCCGGCGAGGTACAGCGATCTGACCTTCGACGGTCCGGACAACGTGACCGTCACCCCGTGGGGCAGCCTGGTGCTGGCCGAGGACGGCTCGGGCGCGTCCCACGTGCTCAGCTCGGTCCCGGGCGGCCCGACCTACGCGATCGCCCGCAACCAGCTCAACGACTCGGAGTTCTGCGGGCCGGTCTTCACCGACGACGGCAAGGTGCTCTTCGTCAACATGCAGGACCCCGGTCTCACCCTGGCCATCACCGGCCCGTGGGAGAAGTACCTGGGCTGACCCGATCGCTCTGCACGGCGGGTGGGACCGACCGGTCCCACCCGCCGCTGGTCAGTGACGCCGTGGGCCGCCCCTTGAGATCAGGCCGCCGCCGGCAGACGACGGGTACCCCGGCGGACAACGTCAGGTCTCGCCGTCGCGGATGATCTGCCGGACCCGCTCCCGGCTGTAGCCGGTGGCCGCCACGATGTCCACCTGGCGCACACCGTCCCGATCGGCGGCCCTGATCGCTTCGGCCAGATCGGCACGTGCCCGGTCCACCTTCACCCGGGCCTCGGCCACGAGGCGGGCGGCCCGTTCTTCAGCACGAGGCACCGCAGCTTGCGCCGTGCGCAACTTTCGTACCGCCGCCTCCAGGTCCGCCACTTGGCCATTTCAGCAGGTCAGACACTAGGCCAACTCACGTATCCGCAGAGTAGGCCAACTTGAATACTTGACGTTTGGCCAAACTAAGGTTGTGATAGTTGGCATTCGGAGACGGTGGGTCCTGATCGGCACTCCCGGTACTGACCCGCCCCAACCAGGGAGGTCCGATGTCTGAGATCCAAACGAGCGGCGTACTGGTGGTCGGCCCGCGTCCACTGCCCGAGCACAGCCGGGTCAGGGTGTGGATGGAAGCAGGATCGGGCGGGGGCCATGAGGTCACCGTTCGGACCGAGCACCTGACGCTGTCCGACCGCGACAGCGGCCAGGGCTCCCGCGCCATCTACGAACTTCGCACTATTGACCGTCGGGGCTGACCCGAACACCCCGACACGGACGACGCCCTCGACCGCAGCCGAGGGCTTCGAATTTGCTCCGGGTTGGTGTTTCTCGGGTTGGGGCGGGGAACCCAAGATGCCTCCGCAGGCTTGATGCCACAGGTGCATCAAGCCCAACCGGCCCCCCACCCAGGAGGGTTACCGTGCGCTCAAGAACAGTGATGCAAAGTAGCCGACGGGTTCGAGAAGCGATGCCCAGTTCCGTCGTTGTGCGGAACCCATGGGGTCAGCGGCGGCCGACGGTGAGGACGGGTTTGGTGACCTCGGCGTAAAAATCGTTGCCCTTGTCGTCGACGACGATGAACGCCGGGAAGTCCTCCACCTCGATCTTCCAGATCGCTTCCATGCCCAGCTCCGGGTATTCCAGAACCTCGACGTGCCGGATGCAGTCCTGCGCCAGCCGGGCCGCCGGGCCGCCGATCGAGCCGAGGTAGAAGCCGCCGTGCGTACCGCAGGAGCGGGTGACCTGCGCGGACCGGTTGCCCTTGGCGAGCATGACGTGCGAGCCGCCGGCAGCCTGGAACTTCTCCACGTACGCGTCCATCCGCCCGGCCGTGGTCGGGCCGAACGAGCCGGACGCGTACCCCTCCGGGGTCTTCGCCGGGCCGGCGTAGTAGACGGCGTGGTCGCGCAGGTACTGCGGCATCGGCTCACCGGCGTCCAGCCGTTCGGCGATCTTCGCGTGCGCGATGTCGCGGGCGACGACCAGCGGGCCGGTCAGCGACAGCCGGGTCTTCACCGGGTACTTCGACAGCTCAGCGCGGATCTCGGCCATCGGCCGGTTCAGGTCGACCCGGACCGCGTCGGCGTCGACGGACTGATCGGCGGCGAGGGTTTCGTCGGTGACGTCGGGCAGGAAGCGGGCCGGGTCGGTCTCCAGCTTCTCCAGCCACACCCCACTCGGGGTGATCTTGGCGACGGCCTGCCGGTCGGCGGAGCAGGAGACGGCGATCGCCACCGGGCAGGAGGCGCCGTGCCGGGGCAGCCGGACCACCCGTACGTCGTGGCAGAAGTAGCGGCCGCCGAACTGCGCGCCGATGCCGAACTGCCGGGTCAGTTCGAGGACCTGCGCCTCCAGCTCGACGTCGCGGAAGCCGTGCGCGCCGATGCTGCCGCTGGTCGGCAGGTTGTCCAGGTACTTGGCGCTGGCGTACTTGGCGGTCTTGAGCGCGAACTCAGCCGACGTGCCGCCGACGACGATCGCCAGGTGGTACGGCGGGCAGGCGGACGTACCGATCAGCCGCAGCTTCTCCTCCAGGAACTTCATCATCCTGGTCGGGTTCAGCAGCGCCTTGGTTTCCTGGTAGAGGTACGACTTGTTGGCCGAGCCGCCGCCCTTGGCCATGAACAGGAACTTGTACGCGTCCGGCTGTCCGCCCGGATCCTCGGCGTACAGCTCGATCTGGGCCGGCAGGTTGGACCCGGTGTTGCGCTCCTCCCACATGGTGATCGGCGCGAGCTGCGAGTAGCGCAGGTTCAGTTTGGTGTACGCCTCGTACACGCCCCGGGCGATGGCCCGCTCGTCGGTGCCGTCGGTGAGCACGTGCCGGCCGCGTTTGCCCATCACGATCGCGGTGCCGGTGTCCTGGCACATCGGCAGCACCCCGCCGGCGGCGATGTTGGCGTTGCGCAGCAGGTCGAGGGCGACGAACCGGTCGTTGGGTGATGCGGCCGGGTCGTCGAGGATCGCCCGCAGCTGGGCCAGGTGCGCCGGGCGCAGGTAGTGAGCGATGTCATGCATCGCCTCGGCGGTCAACGCGGTCAGCACCGCCGGCTCGATGGTGAGGAACCGTCGCCCGCCCGGCCCGTGCACGACGTCGACGCCTTCGTCGCTGATCAGGCGGTATTCCGTCAGGTCGTCGCCGGTCGGTAGCAGCGGGGTGTGGGAGAACGGGGCGGCACTGCTCATGACCGGCAAGCCTAGGCCAGAGGTGACCCGACTTCCCAACCCCCGGGTGGGTCAGCCCTTGGCCGGGCAGTCCTCCTGCTTGGCGCCGCCGCAGGTAAGGCCGGGGTCGGGGCCGCCGGGATCGGCGGGGTCGTCCGGGCCGCCGGCCGGCGGGGTGGCGGCGGCGCCGGCGAACCGGACGTAGCCGATCTCCCGGCCGTCGCCGATGACCATGCCGCGCGGTCCGACGGCCAGCACCTCCGCCGAGGTACGCAGGTTGACCAGCTCGGTGCCGGTGGCCGGGTCGAGGGCGACGACCCGGTCCGGTTTGCGGTCGACGACCAGGGCCGCGTGCCGGGTGAGGGCCAGCTGCGCGTCCGGGTGCATCGGGCGGGTCCACCGGGGTGTCGGGGTGGGCAGCACGTACGCCTGGAGGGTCTCGCCGTCGGCGGAGCGGGTCAGCGCGTACCGGTCGTCTACGGCGCGTAGCTCCTGCCCGGCGGCGCCGGTCCACAGCACCCGCCCGTCGTAGGCGTCGATGACGGTCTCCCGCATGTCGGGGGCGATGCCGGCGAGGACGTTGGCGCCGCCGGTCGGGTTGTCCCGCTGGGCGCAGCCGATCCGGTCGGCGGTGCGCAGGTTGATCCCGGTTCGCTGCCACACGGGCAGGTCGGTCACCGGGTCGATGCCCCGCGCGGTGTAGTAGCAGGCACCGTCGCGTGGGGTGGCGACCAGGCTGAACACCCGGCCGGCGAAGACCACGATCCGTTCGTGCCGGTCCTCTTCCAGCTCCTGCAGGACCTGCCCGGTGCGGGTCTCGACGACGTGGATCTTGCCGTCGATCGGGAAGCCGAGCACGGTCGGCATGGTCTGCGGGCCGCCGGCGTCGTCGGCGACGTCGGCGGCGGTCAACGGCCGGCTGGTGGCCAGTTTCGGGTTGTCGGCGAACAGTACGAAGCCCATGCCGGGCAGCTGAGCGGTCCACCGTGGAGTTTTGCCGCGCGGGTCCCAGGCGGTCAGCGTGCAGTCGCGTGGGCCGGCGCAGCGTACGTCTAGCAGCGCGTCGCGGTAGGTCCAGACGGCGATGGCGGCGTCGTCGGCGCGCAGCACGGCACCGGTGGCCGGGTTGAGCACCTGGTAGCCGTCGGTGAGCAGCTCGCCGGTGGCGACCACCTGATCCGATCCGTCACCGGCGACCGCCGCCCAGTCGGCCTTGTGTTCCCAGACCTGGTTGCCGGAGGTGATGCTGCGTCCTTCGACCTTGAGCCGGTGCTCGACGATGACGGCGCGCTCGGTGATGGTGACGGCGCGCGGCGTACCACCGACCCGCTGTTGCCAGGTGACGTCCGGGTCGGCCAGTGGCTGGCTGCGGTTGACCCAGTCCCACAGGCCGGGGAACGGGTTCCAGACGCCGGTGGCGGCGAGCACGATGACCACGACGAGCGCGAAGGCCAGGTAGCACTTCACGCACGGCGCGCTCCCCTTCGCCATCGGGCCACCGTAGCCGGGCCTGACCAGCAGAACAGCCGGCCGACCGAAATGCGGCTTTTAGGCGTGTCGGGGGACATTCATGCGTGGTACCCGGAGTTGTCGCCACAGCAGCAGCGTGGCGACCAGCGACAGCGCCCCGAAACCGGCCATCACCAGCCCCGGCGTGACCCACTCGGCGACCAGCCCGGCCGCCCCGGCGGCCAGCCCCTGCCCGGTCATCATCCCCATGTGGGACAACCCGAACGCCTGGCCGCGCCGGTCCGCCGGCACCGCGTCCAGGAACCGCCGGGCCAACCCCAGATGGTACGAGAACCCGAACGTCGCCGCCCCGAACAGCACCGCCGCCACCAGCAGCCCGAGATCGGCCACGAAGGCCAGCATCGGCACCCCGAGCAGCAGCGCCAGCCACGGGGTCAACGACTCCCGCCGGGCCGGCGCCACCCAGCGCCCGACCACCAGGTCACCGAGCAGCATCCCGCCGGCGCCGGCCATGAACAGCGCCCCGGCGGCAGCCTCGCCACCCGCGTATGGCACCACCACCCCTTCCGCGCCGACCAGCAGCGCGCCTGGCAGCCAGGTGGCCAGCAGCAGACCGCGTACCGGCGGGTCGGCGAGCAGCCGCCGGTTCACCCGCCAGGTCTCGCGAACCGCGCCACCGGTCGCGGCGGCCCCCACCACCCGGGCCGGCCGGTCGGACAACCCGAACCGGATCAGCACCGCCGAGGTCAGGCAGGTCACCGCGGTGGCCCAGAGCGCGCCGTACGGCCCGAGCAGGCCGATCAGCGCGCCACCGACGGCGAACCCGAGGACCTGGGTGGCCCCGGCGGTGATGGTGAACAACGCCCGGCCCAGCACGTACCGGTCGCCGGCCAGCAGATCCGGCAGCAGCGCGGTACGGGCCGCCGCCGCCACCGGCGACACCAGCCCGACGGTGAACACCAACGCCAGCGCGCCGACCGGCGGCAGCACCCCGATCGCCAGCACCACCACCGTGACCACCCGGATCAGGTCGTAGCCGACCATCACCGCCCGGGGCCGCCAGCGGTCGGCGTACGCCAGCAGGAACATCCCACCGACCACGCTGGGCAGGAATCCGGCGACGTAGGCCAGCGCGGCCAACAGCGGCGAGTTCGTCCGCTGGTAGACCAGCACGGACAGGGCGAGCATCTTCACCGTCTCGCCGATCATGAAGATGCCGTAGCTGGCGAAGAGCGCCCGGAACTCGCCGACCGCGAACAGGTCCCGGAAGGTGGCCCGGTCGATCGGCGGTGCGCTGGTGGTGGTGGTGGTGGGAGTGGTCACCGTCGAAGCATGCCGCCGGTACGCCGACCGGCGGTAACCTTTCGGCGCAGGGCGAAAAGTCGCGGGAGGTGGACAGCGGCCGGATGCGGATCGAGGTGAGCCCGGCCGACGTCGCGGCCAGCCGGTTTGCGATCTCCCCGCTGGGCGAGACGATGACCGCGCTGTGCTTGTTGGCCGGGGTCCAGACCGCCGGACCGCTGCTGCCCTGGGTGCACCGGCACCGCGACCGGTACGCCGCGTTGCGCCGCACCCGGCCGGGCATCGCCGCGATCACGGCGCTGTACCCACCGCAACGGCTACAACGCCGACTTCGTCCAGCCGCCGCCGGACGGGGTCGGGCTGACCTTCGCCGACCAGCTCGCCGTGGTCCGCCGTACCCCGAACGACCGGGCCCGGGACGAGATCCCCCGCACCCCGACCGTGTTCGGTGCGCTGAGCCTGCACCTCGATCCACCGTGGCCGTACGCGATCGGCTACCGGGCGCGCGGCGTCGCCGGCCTGTTCGGCCTGCCGAGCGCCGACCGGGCCGCCGACGGGCTGGACCGGCTGACCGGGTCGGGGCGGGCTGCCGTGCTGCGGGCGCTCGCCGTGCCGGCCACCACCAGCCAGCTGGCCGCCCAGCTCGGCGTGGCGGTGGGCACCGTCGGCGGGCAGCTCGCGGTGCTGCGGGAGGCCGGTCTGGTGCGCCGGACCCGCACCGGCCGCGAGGTCCGCTACGAGCGGACCGCGCTGGGCGCTGCGCTCAGCGCCGACCCGTGACGTCAGCCGCCGCCTGCACCAACGGCAGGACGCGGTACGGGATCTGCTCGGCCAGGGCGATGATCGTTGACGCCCGGCGGATCCCGTCGTACGCCAGGATCTGGTCCAGCACCCGCTGCAGGTCGGCGTTAGACCTGGCCACGATCCGGCACATCAGATCACCGGAGCCGCTGATGGTGTGCGCCTCCAGCACCTCCGGGATGGCGCGCAGGTGCTCGGCGACCGGGTCGTGCCCGTGCCGCTGGCCGATCTCCAGGGTGACGAACGACGTCACCACGAAACCGATCGCGGCCGGTGACACCTGCGGGGCGAAGCCGTTGATCACCCCTCGGTCGATCAGCTTGTCGAGCCGGGCCTGCACGGTGCCGCGGGCCACCCGCAGCCGCCGGGAGCATTCCAGCACCCCGATCCGCGGCTCGGTGGTCAGTAGGGCGATCAGCTCAGCGTCCAGCTGATCGAGCTGGACATTCTGTTCAGTGTCCATGGGCCTCGACCCTACCGAGTGGTCAGCCTGCCCAGCCGTTGACGAGGCGGTTGCCCAGTGGGGATGAATCGCCCATCCTGCCGTTACCGGCCATGGCGACCCGATCGGCCGGCCCCAAGGGAGGACGATCATGACCTACCTGACCGATTCCCGCGACGCCACCTCCACCGCGACCGGTGACACCGCCACGACCGGTGACACCGCCACGACCGGTGACACCGCCACGACCGGTGACACCGCCGCCACCGTTGCCGCTGAGAGCCGCGACCCGTTCCCGGTGCACGACGTCGACCACCTGACCTTCCTGGTCGGCAACGCCAAGCAGGCGGCGCACTTCTACTCCACCGCGTTCGGCATGACCTGCGTCGCCTACCGGGGCCCGGAGCAGGGTTTCCGCGACCACGCCGAGTACGTGTTGACCAGCGGCGCCGCCCGGTTCGTGCTGCGTGGGGCGGGGCACGCCGACGCCTCAGCCGCCGCGCACGTCGCCCGACACAGCGACGGGGTGGCCGACATCGCGCTCGCCGTACCGGACGTGGACGCCGCGTACGCGCACGCCCTGGCACAGGGCGCGACCGGGCTGGCCGCCCCGGCCGACCTCACCGACAGCGCCGGCACCGTACGGATGGCCAGCATCGCCGCGTACGGCGACACCCGGCACACCCTGGTCGACCGGTCCGGCTACGACGGCCCGTTCCTGCCCGGCTTCGTGGCCCGGCCACCGATCGTCGACCGTACGCCGTTGGTCGACGCCGGCCTGCAGCCGAAGCGGTTCTTCCAGGCGGTCGACCACGTGGTCGGCAACGTCGAGCTGGGCCGGATGGACGAGTGGGTGGCGTTCTACCAGCGGGTGATGGGCTTCACCAACATGGCCGAGTTCATCGGTGACGACATCGCCACCGACTACTCGGCGTTGATGAGCAAGGTCGTCGCCAACGGCAGCCGCAAGGTGAAGTTCCCGCTCAACGAGCCGGCGGTGGCCCGCCGCCGCTCGCAGATCGACGAGTACCTGGAGTTCTACGGCGGGCCGGGGGTGCAGCACATCGCATTGGCCACCAACGACATCCTGGCGTCGGTGGACGCGATGCGGGCCGCCGGGGTGGAGTTCCTGGACACCCCGGACTCGTACTACGACGACCCCGCGCTGCGGGCCCGCATCGGTGAGGTCCGCGCCCCGATCGAGCAGTTGAAGGCCCGCCGGATCCTGGTCGACCGGGACGAGGACGGCTACCTGCTGCAAATCTTCACCAAGCCGGTGCAGGACCGGCCGACGGTCTTCTTCGAGCTGATCGAACGGCACGGGTCACTCGGCTTCGGCAAGGGCAACTTCAAGGCGCTGTTCGAGGCGATCGAACGGGAGCAGGAGAGCCGGGGCAACCTCTGAACCCGAACCGGCGACCCAGGAACTCGGATGGGCGGCCGGTGGACCGTCGACAGGCTGCGGTGCCGGCCGGGCCGGTCGTTAAGGTGCCAGGGTGAGCATGCACAGTCCGCCCCGGTCGACCGGCTGCACCGCGGGGTCCGCCCGGTGACGTCGATCTCGCCCGGCTGGTACAAGGACCCCGCAGACCCGACCACCCAGCGTTACTGGGACGGCGGCGGGTGGATCGGTGCGCCGTTGCCGGCCGACGTCACCCCGCCGGACGGGCCGCCACCGGCCGAGGAGCCACCGGCATCCGCCGGGCCGCCGTCACCGGCCGAGCCGGAGGCGCAACCGCCGAGCTACCCGGCGCAGAGCTACCCACCTCCGCCGCCGGACTACCCGGCGGCGCCGCCGCCGGGTTGGGCGGGCTACCAGTTGCCGCCGCCGGAGCCCCGGCCGCAGGGGATGGCGTTGGCGCCGCTCGGCGCGCGGCTGGCCGCCCGGCTGATCGACATCGGCGCGGTGCTGCTGCTCAACATCTTCATCAACGGCTGGTTCGTCTGGCAGTACGTGGTGGAGACCTGGCCCACGTTCAGCGAAATTTGGCGGCGATCGCTGGCCAATGACCGGTCGACCGAAGGGCTACCGCAGGTCACCGAGCGTGCCTCCGGGCTGCAGATGGTGATCATCCTGCTGGCGGCGGCGATCTGGTGGGCGTACGAGGTGCCGGCGGTCGCGAACACCGGCCAGACCCTCGGCAAGCGGCTGGCCGGGATCAAGGTGGTGCCGGTCGAGCCGGGTGGCCAGCTCGGTTTCGCCCGGTCGTTCCGCCGGTGGAACACCCTCGGCCTGCCCACCCTGTTGTGGATCTGCTGCGTCGGCTTCATCCTTCAGCTGATCGACTGCGTCTACCTGCTGTTCGACCGGCCGCTGCGGCAGGCGCTGCACGACAAGTCGGCGCAGACCGTGGTGGTGCAGCTGCCGCCCGGCGTGCCGGCGGCCGCCGCCGGCCCCGGCGGCGGCCGGACCGGCGGTCCGGGCACGGACCGCGACACCCCCGGAAGCTCCGCATGACAGGAGGCCCCCCGATGCCCCCCTCGCTCGGTTTGACCCGCGCCGACCTTGACGCGCTGCCCAGCTACGTGCCGGGGCGCAGCCCGGTCGACCTGGCCCGGGAGCTCGGCCTGCCAGAGGCGATCAAGCTGGCCAGCAACGAGGTGCCGTACGGGCCACTGCCCGGCGTCGTCGAGGCGGTGACGCAGGCGGCGACGTCGACGCACCGCTACCCGGACATGGGAGTACTGGCGCTGCGGGCAGCGCTCGCCGAACGGCTCGGGGTGGCCGCGGAGCGGGTGGTCACCGGCTGCGGGTCGGTGGCGCTCTGCGAGCATCTGGTCCGGGCCACCTGCCTGCCCGGAGACGAGGTCGTCTACTCGTGGCGGTCGTTCGAGGCGTACCCGATCATCGCGGCTACCACGGCGGCGAGCAGCCGGCGGGTGCCGAACACCGCGACCCACGGCCACGACCTGCCGGCGATGGCTGCGGCGGTCACCGGGCAGACCCGGTTGATGCTGGTCTGCAACCCGAACAACCCGACCGGCACCAGCGTTCGCCGGGCCGAGCTGGACCGGTTCCTCGACGCGGTGCCCGACGACGTACTGGTGGTGCTGGACGAGGCGTACCGGGAGTTCGTCACCGACGCCGAGGTACCCGACGGCCTGGCCGTCTACGGTGACCGGCCGAACGTGGTGGTGCTGCGCACGTTGTCCAAGGCGTGGGGGCTGGCCGGGCTGCGGGTCGGCTACCTGGTCGCACATCCCGAGGTCGCGTCGGCGGTACGCAAGGTGGCCACCCCGTTCGGCACCAACGCGCTGGCGCAGGCGGCGGCGCTGGCCGCGCTCGACCAGGCCGACGAGGTACGCCGCCGGTGCGATCTGGTGATCGCCGAGCGGACCCGGGTCACCGACGTGGTGCGCAGACTGGTGCCGGACGTGCCGGACAGTCAGGCCAACTTCGTCTGGCTGCCGCTGGGTGAGCGTGCGGTGCCGTTCGGCGCGGCCTGCGAGTCACGCGGGGTGATCGTGCGCCCGTTCGCGGGCGACGGGGTCCGGGTGACCATCGGTACGCCGGCCGAGAACGACGCGTTCCTGGCGGCCGCCGAAGCGGCGCTCTGACGGTACGGGTGAAAGCCGTCCGGGGGTCGGCATCTCAGGTGCGGGCGATGATCACCGCCTCCTGCAGCCGGTAGTAGCGGCCGTCGTCGGCGTCCGGGTCGACCGGCAGCCGTAGCCGTTCGACGGCCACGAAGCCGTCCTGCGCGTAGACGTAGCCGGGTACCCAGTCGGTCGACAGTTCGCTCAGCAGGATCAGCACGAAGCTGGACAACTCGGCGCCGGTCGCCGCGTCCAGGGTGATCAACTCCCGGGTGGCGGTCAGCAGGTGCGCCCGACCCGGCTGCACCGCGAGCAACCGGTTACCGGTGCCGCCCGGACCGGGTGCCGCCGTCGACGGAATCGGCCGCCGCCACACCTGCTCACCGGTCCGTACCGCTTCGGCCACCACCGCCGGCGTGTCCCCGGCCGCGTCCAGTCGGATCGCCATCCCGTCGACCAGCATCGCGTCGACCGGGTCGAGCGGCGGCGCCGGCACCGGCTCCGGGCCGTCAACCAGCCAGCCCCGGGACTGTCCCGCCCCGGTGGTACGCAGCGCACCGCAGGTGGAACGGGCGGCCGCACAGCCGATCGGCTCCACGGCCAGCCCCGGACCGGCCCCCTCCGGCTGCCAGGTCGCGGCCAGCCGCCCGGTCGCCACGGCGTAGAACTCCACCGTCGGCGGGGCGGCGCAGTTGTTGACCAGGGCGAACCGGCCGCCGGTGGTGCTGAAACCGGCGTTCCGGCAGGCGTCGCCCTGGCCGGGCAGCATGGTTCGCCACAGTTCCCGACCGGTCGCGGCGTCGAACCCGGTCAGCTGGGACTCGCCGTGCGCCACCACCACCGACCGGCCGTCGGTGCCGCTGACCGCGGTGTGCAGCCCGGACGGCGCGTAGACGGTCTGCGCCCCGGTACGCCGACCGGCGTACCCGGAGTCGGCTGGCTGTGGGCCGGCGGACCGCCACGCCACCTCGCCGCTGACCGCGTCGATCGCCACGAGTCCGCCGTCCGTCCAGCGGCTCACCACGGTGGTGCCGGTCGCGACGACACCAGTCAGCTGCTCCGGCCAGCGCCGGAACGACCAGGCCGGGGTCACCTGGGTACGCATGTCGATCGGGCCGTCGGCGCGCACCTGACGGGTGGTGGCGTACACCCGGAACCGTCCGTCGACCAGCAGCGGCGCGGCGGAGAGCTCGGCCACCGGGCCGGGCTCGGCGGTCGGCGGGGACGGCTGGTAGCCGGCCGGGGTGACCACCTCGGCCGGGGCCAGCACCCGCCAGGCGACGACCGTCACGGCGGCGATGACGACCACCCCGGCCAGCAACCCGGCGGTGACCAGCTGCCAGCGTGGGCGGGACCGCCACCATGGGCGTCGCCCGTCGGGCTGCGTCTCGTCCGGGTTCGCCTGCCCGTCGGCGCGGTGCGCCGACAGGTCCGCTGCGTCCGCTGGGTGCTGGGTGTTGCTCGCCGGCTCGGCCATCGGGCACCTCCCCCCGCACCATACCGAACCGGACAACGGTCGCCGGCCTCCTGCGCAACACCTCCGGCCGACCCGCCGACGGCCACCCCCTACTGGTGACCGTCGCCGCCGTGGCGCACCTGGCCCTGCACGTGCTGCGCGGCGGCCATGCCTTGGTCCCGCACCGACGACGCGCCCTGGGTAGCCGTTGAACGAACCGATTCGGCCGCCTGCTGGGTCGGTTCCCGCAGATTGTCCCCCATTTGATGCGCCATCTCGCCGAGCTTCTGCTTGACCTGCCCGGAGTGCTCCATCGCCTGCTGGTTCGCCTGCTGGGCCAGCTGCCGTTCCTTGCCGCTGGCGGGCAGCAACGCGGCAGCGAGCGCCCCGACCCCGAACGCCACCAGCCCGGCCGTCAACGGACTGCCCTCGGTCCGCTCCCGGGTCATCTGCGGCACGTGCCGGACCCGGTCTGCCGCCGCCTCGGCGGTGTGCGAGAGGCCCTCCGCGGCCTGGTGCCCCATGTTCCTGGTCGCCGCACCGGCATGCTGCGCCGTATCCTTCGTCGCTGAGCCTACGTGTTGCGCCTGCCCGGCGACCTGATGGCCAAGGTCGGACGCCCGGTGGGTGGTGGTGTCGCGGACGTCGACCGCGCTGCCCATCACCCGGTCCCGCAGCCGGGCGATCCGGCCCCGGACCCGGCTGCGGACCCGGTCCATCTGGTCGTTGGCGATCTGTCGGGGCCGAGCGCGGTACGCCAACGCGTCGACATCGTCGCTCAGTTCGCCACGAGTTGCCTCGATCCGCTGGCGGATCTGCTCTGGATCGTCGTACATGTCAGACTCCCTCACCTGTTGTGGTCGACGGTCCCGCTGGTAGTTCCCGGACCTAGTGGCCCCGGACCGCGTCGGGTATCTCCCGAGCGGTCTGCATCGTGCGAGGCAGTCCACGGATCTCCCGGGCCCGGCCGCGCGCCATCGTCAGCAGGGCCGCCGCGATCACCGCCCACA
This sequence comes from Micromonospora sp. LOL_013, assembly GCF_048060315.1. Classification (NCBI taxonomy): domain Bacteria; kingdom Bacillati; phylum Actinomycetota; class Actinomycetes; order Micromonosporales; family Micromonosporaceae; genus Micromonospora; species Micromonospora sp. LOL_013. Next base: position 115,044 of record NZ_JBHMIQ010000009.1, on the reverse strand, counting down.
CCGCCGCCACGATCAACGCGGCCCAGCTCTGGTCCATCACGTTCGACAGCCCCCACCAGAGCGCATGTGAGAGGAAGAACAGGGTCAGCAGGCCGGCGATCGCCGCCCCGGCGAACATCCCCCCGGCCCGGCCTGCCTTACCTGCCTCCTGCCGCAGCTCTGCCTTTGCCAGCTCGACTTCCTGACGTAACAAAGTGGACAGATCGGTAGAAACCTCGCCCAGCAACTCGCCGAGGGAGGCCTGCGCACGTCCGTCCCCAACCACAGCCTGGTCTCGCTGCATCGACTTCATCGGTTCACCCCACCGCCGAACGAGCCCGGGTAGCCGTCCCCATCGGGGTAGCGGCCATCGCCGTACCTCACGCTCGGATGGCGCTCGCCCGCGAGCGGTTGCCCGTACTCGCCACCGATTGGGGCGACTGGCGAAGGCGCGGCGAACCCGTCGCCAGCGCCCAGCCGGTGCCCGTCACCGCCCCTGTCCTGCTGGTTCTGCTGGCCGGAGCCGGTCTGACCGCCGCTGAGACTGCGGCTGAGCCGGCCAACGAGCAGCCCGGCGAAGGCCGCTCCGGCGAGGAAGGTTCCCGGGTGCCGTCGGGCGTACTGCCGCACCTCGTCGACCAGCTCACCCGGCTGCCGGTTCTCCAGCCAGCCGGCGGCCTGCTGGGCGGCGTCGGAGGCGCGGCGCGCCAAATCGCCCGCCAGGCCGTCCGGCTGGCCCTTGTCCGCCATCTCCTGCAGTTCGTTGCCGATCGTCCGCAGCCCGTCGGCGGCTCGGCGCTGCTGGGTGCTGGCCTGCTCCCGAAGCTGCGAGGTCGCCTCGCCGACGAGGTTGCGAGCCTGCCGGCCGGTTTCGTTCACCACCTTCTTGCCCTGCTCGGTCGCCTGGCTGGCCAACTGGCGGCCCTCCTGCGCCGCTTCGTGGCCCGCCTGACCTGCTTGTTCCCGCATCTGGTGCGGGCCGCCCCCGCCGGGTGGCGACGTCGTGTGTTGCGCCTGCATACGGACACCCCCTTCGACTCCACCCGGGTCGGATGGATTTACAGCACTTACCCGTGGTTGAAGGGTGAACACCTCGCGGAGGAGGACTACCAGCGCCGGACCAGTAGCGTCGCGTCGACCGAGCCACCGGCGGCCATGTCGTACGCCGTACCTGCGCTGGTTCCGGGGCCAGTTGGGTGAAGATCTGCTGGACGTCGCACAAACTGACCGTGGGCTCGGCGACCGCCCGCTCGGCAAGGGTCAGACGCTACGGGCGGTCAGGCGGTGGCCAGGGCCCGGGTCGGTGGCAGCCGGGCGGCCTGCAACGCCGGATAGCCGCCGGCGACGACGCCGACCAGCAGCGCCCCACCCAGCCCGGCGAGGGTCGCCCCGGGCGGCACCACCACCGGCCAGCCGTTGGCGATCGCGTAGCCGGCGGTGGCGGCCAGGCCGAGCACCATACCGGCGAGGCCGCCGAGCAGCGACAACGCCACCGACTCAGTGAGGAACTGCGCCCGGATCTGGCCCCGGCTCGCACCCAGCGCCCGACGCAGCCCGATCTCCGACCGGCGTTCCAGCACCGAGATCACCATCGTGTTCGCCACCCCGATCCCGCCAACCAGCAGCGCGACCCCGGCCAGCGCCAGGAACAACGACGCGAAACTGCTCTCGGTGGCGCGCTTGGCCGCCAACGCGTCCGACGGCCTGGTCACCTGCACCTTGCTCGGCCGCTGCGGGTCGATCGTCGCCGGCAGCACCGCCCGCACCGCCTCGATCGCCGGCTCGTGCGCCCGCAGGTAAATCACCGTCGGATGCCCGCCGAAGCCCAGCCTCTCCTCGGCAGCCGGCCAGCCGACCAGCGCCGACCGGTCGATTTCCGGGGCCAACGGCAGCGGCTCCAGAATGCCGATCACGGTGAACCACTCGTCGCCGACGCGGACCTGTGTCGGGGAGTCCGCCGGGCCCAGGTCGACGATGCCCAGCCGGGTCGCGGCGACCGCGCCGAGCACCACCGTCGGCAGCCGTTCGGTGGCGGCGTCAAGGTAGCGGCCGGTCCGCAGCCGCGCGTCGAGCGTCACCGGCAAACTCTTCTCGCTGGCCAGCACCGTCAACCCGGAGCCGTCGCGTGGGTCGATCCAGTCGGAACGGCGGATCACCGTGTTGGTGTTGGCGACCGCGCTGGTCGCGGTCACCGGACCGATCCGGGCCACCATCGCCGGGGCCTCCACCGGCAGCCGGGTGACCCCGTCCTCGTCAGGCTGGGCCGTCGCCTGTAGCAGGTTCACCCCGAGGGCGGACAGCTCGGCCAGCAACGCCCGCTCACTGGCCGCCGGGATGCCGGTGACCACGATCATCGTGGCGATACCGATCGAGATACCCAGCGCCGACAGCGCCGCCCGCAATCGGCGGGTCCGGATCCCGACCAGCCCGAGTCGGAGCAGGTCCAGCGGGGTGATCCGCACCGGGCGCGGCAGCTGCACCGGCGCAGCTCCGACCAGTTGGGGGGATTCCATCCGGCTCACGGCACGGCCACCGGCTGCTGACGGACGTCGCCGACCAGCCGGCCGTCGCGAATCTCCACCCGGCGCGGCAACCGCGCCGCGACGTCCCGGTCATGGGTGATTACCGCGATGGTGGTGCCGTCGGCGTTGAGCGTGATGAGCAGATCGAGCACGGCACGACCGGTGGCGGTGTCCAACGCACCGGTCGGCTCGTCGGCCAGCACCAACGCCGGCCCGTTGACGAGTGCACGGGCGATCGCGACCCGCTGCCGTTCCCCGCCGGACAGCTGCCGGGGCAGGTGCCCGACCCGGTGCGCGAGACCGACCCGGGCCAGCGCCTCGGCGGCCAACGGCCGACGGCGACGGCGCGGTACGCCCGCGTAGAGCAGCCCGGTGGCGACGTTCTCCGCCGCGGTCAACCCGTCGGTGAGGTGGAACTGCTGGAAGACGAAGCCGAGCCAGCGCCCACGCAGCGCCGACAGCTGCCGGTCGGACAAGGTGGTCACGTCGTGCCCGCCGAGCCGGACCGTACCGCTGGTCGGACGGTCCAGGGTGCCCATGATGTTGAGCAGAGTGGACTTGCCGGAGCCGGACGGGCCGACGATGGCGACCAGCTCACCGGCGTGGATGTCGAGGTCAACGTCGGTCAACGCGGCGACACCGCCGGGGTAGCGCATCCCGGCCCGGACGACCGACAGCACCGGAACGCTCACGACGTGGTCACCACCGTCAGTCCCTCGTCGAGACCGGCGCCGGTGACCTCGACCATGCCCTTGGTGAACAGCCCGGTCTCGACGGCGATCAGTGCGCCGTCGGTCAGCTGCACCGCGTACCCGCCCTCGGCGAGCGCGAGCAGCGCGCCGACCGGCACTGCGAGAACCTGCTCCCGCAGCTCAGTGCGGAACTGCACCCGGACCGGCGCGGACTCCAGCCCGCCGAGCACCGCCGGATCGTCGGGCACGACGGTGACGTCCACCGTCGGACCCTGCCCCGGCGGACCTTCTGACTCCTCGGCGACGGTGCCGACCGCGGTCACCGTGCCGGGGGCGGCCGCGCCGTCGGGCAGGGTGATCGTCACCGACGCGTCGGGCGCCATCCCGGTCGCCTCGCCAGCTTCCACCCGTACCGTGATCACCTTGTCGGTAGGGGTGACCGACATGATGTCCGTCGCGGCGCTGTCGCCGGGCAGCGCGGCGACCGAGCCGACCCGGACCTCGCCCCGCAGTACGGCGACGTCCCCGGCCTGAACGACCCCGGTGGCCGGCGCGTCACGGTCCCGCTGCCAGCTCTCGATGGCCGAGATCAGCTCCGGGGTGAGAACGGCGTCTCCGGACCGGACGATGGCCGTGCCGCCGCTCGGGGTCGGCGCCACATCCCCCTCGTCCGGCGACGCCGCCGCATCGCTCTCGCCGGTCGGCTCCGCCGCACCGTCCTGGTCCGACGGCGGCGCCGCCGGCACCGCGACGGCGCTGCCGACCGGCGGCTGCCAGCCGATCTGGTAGCCCAACGCTTTCAGGTTGTCAGCGACCACCCGCACGTCGCGACCGACCAGATTCGGCTGATCGAGGGAACGGAACAACGGCGTACCGCCGTAGAACAGCAGCACCGGCTGATCGTCCACCCGGTACAGCTGCTCACCGCGTTCGATCACGGATCCCTGCTCAGGCAGCCAGGTCAGCACCCCGTCGCTGGAGCCCCGCACCGGTCGGGCGGCACCGTAGCCGAGGGTGCCGACCAGCTCCCGGGCGTCGGAGATGTCCATCCGAACCACCTCGGTCGTCGCCACCCAGACCGGCTCCGCCGTCGCGGCGTCCGCCTCGGCCGTCGCGCCCCGACCCGGCCAGCCCCAGCGGGCCATCGTCCCGGTCACCACCAATCCGGCCACCACGACCACGACCGGCAGGCCGTACACCAGCGGCCGACGCCACCGGCGACCGGCGACCCTTCGCAGGAAGAACACCATGCCGGCCAGCGTCGCCGGCAATTGTGAGGAACCTGTCAGGCCGGTCTGGTGCGATTTCCCACCGCCGCGCCGACGCTGACACGCAGTATGGTTCGCCCCGTGGTTGCCCATGTGCTGATCGCCGAGGACGACCGGCGGCAGGCCGAGGTGCTGCGCCGCTACGTCGAGTCCGACGGACACCGGACCACAGTGGTCCACGACGGGCGCGACGCGCTCGACCAGGCCCGCCGGCACCGGCCGCAACTGCTGGTGCTCGACGTGATGATGCCCGGCCTGGACGGGCTGAACGTGTGCCGGATCCTGCGGCGCGAATCGGACCTGCTGGTGCTGATGCTCACCGCCCGTGCAGACGAGGACGACCTGCTGCGCGGGCTCGACCTGGGTGCGGACGACTACCTGACGAAGCCGTACTCGCCGCGGGAGCTGATGGCCCGGGTCCGGACGCTGCTGCGCCGGGTCGACCGGGTGCCGCGCACCATCGACGGGGTACGACGGGTCGGTGCACTCGCCGTCGACCCGGTCCGCCGGGAGGTCACCGTCGACGGACGACCGGTCAATTGCACGCCGGGCGAGTTCGCGATCCTGGCCGCCCTGGTCGAACAGCCGGAACGGGCCTTCACCCGGGCCCAGCTGCTGGAGCACACCCGGGGCGTGGACCGGGACTCGACCGAGCGGGCCATCGACACCCACATGGTCAACCTACGCCGCAAGATCGAACCGGACGTACGCCGACCGGCGTACCTGGTGACGGTGTACGGCGTCGGCTACAAGCTGCGCGACCCCGCCGGTGGGTGAGCCGACCCCGGCCGCGCGGGTGCCGCTGCGGCACAGCCTGATGCTGCGGCTACTCGGCACGTCGGTGCTATTGACGGTCTGCGCGGTCGTCGCCACCGCCTGGCTGACGGTGGCGACGACCACCCGGGCGATCGAGAAGGAGCAGGGCCAGTCCCTCGCCGACGACGTCAGCGTCTACGACGAGATGATCACGTACGCGATCGACCACCGCGACTGGTCGGCGGTCACGCCGGTCGTCGACGACCTCGCGTCGCGTACCGGCCGGCGGATCGTGCTGCTCGACCCGGTGACCCGCGACCCGGTCGCCGAGTCGGCACCCGGGCCGGCACTGCGCGACGCCCGCCCGTCGGCCATCGTCGACCCGCTCGACCTCGACCCGGCGCTCGCCGCCAGCCGTCAGGGGTCCAGCATCGACAGCCGGGTCGTCGGGCCGTACCAGCTGGGCGACGACCAACGCGCCGGCATCCGCAAGACAGCCGAGGACCATCGGGGCTGTCTGGTCAACAGGGCGGGACTCACTGCCGAGATCGTCGAGCTGCCGGGCGGCCGGTCGACGGTTGCGATCCTCGACGCCGACGCCGACGCCGACCGTGGCCGGTCGCTGGTCTGCCCGGAGCCGGCGCTGCTGCGCGAACCGTTCCCCAGCGAGGTCGCCCCGCTGGCCGAGCTTCTCGATCGGACCGAGACCTGCCTCGGCCCGGCCGCGGCGAGCATCGATCTGGCGATCACTCCGAGCCTGGAGGTCGAGGTGCTGCGTACCCTGCCGGGTGCGCCGACCGAAGCCGCCGCCCGCGCCTGCGTCGGGACGAGTCTGCACGACCAGCTCCGGGCGTACGTGGCACCGCCGGTGCTGTTGTTCGTCACCGATGCGACGGCCACCGACCCCGGGTTACCGACGGCCGACCTGTCCACCGGGAACCTGCTGCGAATCGCCGGTATCGCCGGGCTGGTCCTGCTGCTCACCGTGGCGGTCACCGTCGGAGTCGGAATGCGGCTGGTCCGGCCGTTGCGGGCACTGGCCGCAGCGGCCCGTGCGCCGGTGGACAGGCAACGCCCGGTCCCGGTCACCACCCGGGACGAGATCGGCAGTCTCGCCACCGCCTTCAACGACCTGGCACGCCGGCGGGACCAGCTGGAGCGGCAACGCCGGGCGATGGTCAGCGACGTCGCCCACGAGCTGCGGTCGCCGCTGACCAACATCCGGGCCTGGCTGGAGGCCGCCCAGGACGGGCTGGCACCGGCCGACACCCACACCCTCGAACTGCTCACCGAGGAGGCGGCCCTGTTGCAGCATGTCATCGACGACCTGCGGGACCTGGCCGCGGCTGACGACGGCACCTTCGCGGTGCATCCGGAGCCGACCTTCGTCGGCGACGTACTCAGCCAGGTCGTCGAGGCCAACCGCGGGGCCGCTGCCACCGTCGGGGTCACCCTGACCGGGACGGTGCACGGCGATCCGCAGGTCGTCCTCGACGCGGTACGGCTGCGGCAACTCGTCGGCAACCTGGTGGGCAACGCCGTGCGGCACACCCCGGCCGGGGGTTCGGTCACCGTCGAGTGCGCGGTACGCGACGACTGGCTGACCATCGAGGTGGTCGACACCGGGATCGGGATCGCCGCCACCGACCTGCCGAAGTTGTTCGACCGGTTCTGGCGGGCCGACGCCTCGCGCAGCCGGCGTACCGGCGGCAGCGGGCTGGGTCTGCCGATCGCCCGGCAGCTGGCCCGCGCACACGGCGGTGACATCACCGTGGCCAGCGAGCCGGGCCGGGGCACGCACGTCACCGTACGCCTCCCGGCCCGGTCGCCGGTCAGCTCCCGCTGAACGCCTCCGCTTCGCAGTCCTCGACCTCGGTGCCGGCCGGCAGTCCGTCGGCGAGTGACAGGAAGTCTCCGTCGACGAACGCGTCGATGCCCCGGTCCTGCAGACATTCCGCCCAGGCCAGCAGCTTGTCCGGATACTCGGGGTCCAGGCGCAGGGAACGCTGCCACAGCCGTTCGGGTTCCAGCGGTGCGCAGTCCTCGGCGACCTGCCGCACCTGCGGGGTGTCCGCTCTCGTCTTCCGCTCCGTGTCCGATACCCCGTTGTCCTCGAAGCACTGCAGCCAGAGGTTCGTGAGCCGCTCCTGTTCCTCGGCGGACGTGTCGGGGCGGATCAACGGACGCTCGGCCTGCGGCGATGGTGACGCGTCCGGCCCAGCGCTGCCCGCGATTGAGGCGACGCCACTGTCGCCGGTGTCACCGGCCGCCCCTTGGGCACCGGTGGCACCCGCGCTCCCGTCACCGCCGCCGCACGCGGCCGACAGCCCGATCGCCGTCACGGCGAGCGCGGCCAGCAACGGTTCGGCCAGCCGGCTCATCGGACGCATCTGTCGATATCTGCTCATGCGAGCCAGAATCCCGGCCAACCGTCAGGAACCTGTCAGCATCGTCAGCCGGCGACGGCCAGGCGGGCGAGGTGCTCGTCGGTGAGGGCGAGGGTGACGCCGTCGAGCGCCGCCTCCAACTGGTACGGCTTGCTGCCGCCGAGGATCGGGCGGATGCCCTGCGCCACCAGCCAGGCCAGCACCACCTGGCCGCGGGTCGCGCCGGTGTCCCGGGCGACGTCGTCGAGCGCCGCGAGCCGCCGCGTACTGCCGGGATGGTCGTACACCGGCGGGATCGGCTTGGCCGGGTCGTCGTAGGCACCGGTCAGCAGCGGCGTGTACGCCCACACCTCCATCCGGTACGCCTGCGCGATGTCCCGCTGCTCGTCGCTGAGCAGGCCGAACGGATGGACCACCCCCTCGGGCAGCGTGCCGGGGCGGGCCCGTAGGTAGGTGGCGTTGAGTTGCAGGGCGTCGATCGGCCGGGTGCCGGTGGCGGCGGCGTGGGAGCGGGCCCGCTCGATGCGCCAGGCTGGGTGGTTGGACGCGCCGACCCGGCGTACGGCACCGGACGCGACCAGCCCGGCGACCGTGTCGACGGTCTCCTCGATCGGGGTGGCCCGGTCCTCCTGGTGCAGCCAGAGCAGGTCGACGCTGTCCACGCCAAGCCGGTCCAGGCTGCCGGCGACGGCGTCGGCGACGGCGCGGCGGCTCAGCCCGGCCCGCACCCGCGGCCACGATCCGGCCCACAGCGGCTCGGCCCCGACCTTCGTCGCGATGCGCACCCGCTGCCGTACGCCGGGGCGGGCGGCGAGCCACCGCCCGATGACCCGTTCGCTGTCGCCGCCCCGGCCGTCCTTGCTTGCCCAGAACGCGTAACAGTCGGCGGTGTCGATCCACTCGCCGCCCCGCTCGACGAACCGGTCGAGCAGGGCGAAGGAGGTCTCCTCGTCGATCCGGGTGCCGAACATCATCGCGCCCAGGACCAGCGGCGAGGCCGGTGCCGGCGTGCTGTTTTCGTACGTCATGGGTCCACCCTGCGACCTGGAGCGCGCTCCAGGTCAAGCGGTACCGTCGGCGGTATGACGGCCTACTCACCCGCCGAGGCGGCGGCCCGGTCCGGCTTCTCGATTGACACCCTGCGCTACTACGAACGGGAGGGCATCCTGTCGCCGGTCGCCCGCAACTCCAGCGGGCGCCGCGTCTACAGCGACGACGACCTGGGCATGCTCGACTTCCTGCGCTGCCTGCGGGACACCGGGATGCCGATTGAACGGCTACGCCGCTACGGCGAGCTGTGCCGTGACCCGCGGACCATCCCGGAGCGGATCGCGCTGCTGCGCGAGCACGCGGACGCGGTCGAGCAGCAGATCGAACAGCTGCACCGCTGGCGGGCCCGCCTCGGCGAGAAGCTCGCCTGGTACCAGGGCCAGGCGGCGGACACGACCGCAGCCGAGGGCTAGTCTGCCGGCTTTTCCGCCTGCCACCCCGCACCATGGGAAACAGCAGCTCAGACGGGGTGAGGAGAGCGATCGTGGCAGCACCGGTGGACAGCGTCGGCAAGGATCTGCAGTCGATGCGGGCGGGCGTCGAGCGGGCCCGGTCGGCCGCCGCGGCGGCGCAGGAGGAGGCCGAGCGGGTCGCTGGCCAGGCGGCGGCCGGCGGCTTCAGCGGCATCGTGGCTGGCATGATCCAGGTACGCAACACGCTGAAGGAGCTGCAGGCCGGGCTGGCCGGGGCCGCCGGCACGCTCGACGAGGCGGCGGCCACCGTGGTGCCGGTGCCGAGGGAAGCCTCACCGGCGGAGGTGCTGACCACGCTGGGTCTGGCCGGCGACAAGCTGCGCACCGTCCACGGCGGGATCGGCGCGGCCGCCGCGAAGGCCGACGAGGCGGCGGCGCTGGTGGCGCGGGTGCTGGCCGGCGGCGACCCGGCCCAGCTGCTCGGTGCGCTCGGCACCGTCAAGGAGACGCTGGCGGCGGTACGGCAACGGGCCGGCACGGTCGACGAGTCGCTGTCCGCTGCCGCCGCCACCGCCCGCCGGGTCGGCGCGAACCCGGGCAGCTGACCGTCCGCCGCCGTTGAGGTTCGGCCGCCGCCATCCGGCCGTTCCGCTGCAGACAGCTCGCAGGAAATGGTGTGATTTGTGTGGGTCGGCAGCCTTCGTTCCATCGCCGGCGCAGTAGGCAGCCGGCGATGTGTCGGACGGCCCCGAGAAGGAGAGGCGATGCGTTTCAACCCGCTCGAAGAAACCGGTATCCCGCTGGAGAAACAGCTGCGGAGCTGGTCGGAACTCAACGTCGAGCCGTACGAGCCGCACGGGGTCGATCCGTACACCCGGTGCCGGGTGATCGTGATGAACGGGATCGAGGTGGAGGCGATCATGTTCAGCCACCAGATGAACCGGCACGTCGACGACCTCGAGTTACGGCAGAAGCTCGCCTACCTGCGCTACATCGAGCAACAGCAGCAGAAGGCGGTCAACTGGCTGATCCCCGGCCAGGAGTCGGTGCTGGAGGTCGTGCTCGGGTACGAGCAGGTGGCGACCGACATCACCGCCTGGGTCGCCCGCAACGAGCCCGACCCGTACCTGCGGCAGAACTACAAGTTCGGCCTGCTGGAGGACTTCGACCACCTCTACCGCTACTCCAACCTCTACGAGCTGACTCAGGGCAAGAAGGCGGAGGCGATCGTCGACTACCTGACCGAGGTCATGCCGGGGCGGCCGACGTCGCACCACCACCGCCACCCCGAGGACAACATCCGCAAGCACTACGACAAGCACACCGTCGACCCGCTGTCGCGGATGCACGCCATCACCATCACCGCCGCCGAGCAGCAGACGATGAACTACTACATGAACGTGGGGCCGGAGTTCGTCGAGCCGATCGCCCGCGGCCTCTACCTGGAGATCGCGATGGTGGAGGAGGAGCACGTCACGCAGTACGAATCGATGCTCGACCCGGCGGAAAGCTGGCTGGAGCAGCTCGTCCACCACGAGTACAACGAGTGCTACATGTACTGGTCGTTCGCCCAGGACGAGGACGACCGCCGGATCAAACAGGTCTGGGAGCTGAACCTGGCGATGGAGATCGAGCAGCTCAAGGTGGCGGCCGACCTGCTGCGCCGCTACGACGGCCGGGAGCCGGAGCAGATCCTCCCCGCCGAGATGCCCCAGCCGACGAAGTTCCAGCCGAACAAGGACTTCATCCGCGAGGTGATCGCCGAACAGGTGGACATCACCACGTTCGGCACCGGTTTCGTCGCCGAGTGGCCGGAGCGCTACATCAAGCACATGGCGACGGTCAACGCCGGTGGCGCACCCAGTGAGCAGGTCATCGACGAGAACGCGCAGCGCAACGGCCGCGAGTACCGCAATATCACCGACGGCCCGTACCCGGCCGAGCAGTACGCCCGCGAGAAGGTTCGAGAGGAAGTCGTGCGATGACGCGCAGTGCCTTACGTACCGAGACCGGCGCGATGATCAAGCCGGGCCCGATGGCGACGGTCACGCCGGAGCGGGCGGTGGACGACGAGCAGTTGGCCGCCTTCGCCGCCGGCAGCGGCCTGAACGGCCCGTTCCTGGCCGATCAGCTCTCCGCGTGGATGACCCACGACCTGATGGGGGTCTGCCTGTTCGGCATGCTGGCCCGGCGCACCCCCAACCCGATCCTGGCGGGGCTGTACAACCGGCTCAGGACCTCGGCGACCGAGCGGATGCAGACCTGGGAGGCGCTGATCGGCGAGTTGGGCGGCATGCCCAAGTACGTCAGCCCGACCGCCCGGATGACCGGCGGCATGGACGAGAAGATCATCGCGTCGTTCCTGCTGAACGGCTCCGGTGACGAGCTGACCTTCGAGACGGCCGGGCTCAACGCCGCGTTCGCCACCCTGTCACTCGACGTACTCAACGCGCAGTCGCTGACGAACTGCGCCGAGAAGGCCGGCGACAGCCAGGCCAGGCAGGTGATGCAGGCGGCTGCCACCCGGCTCAGCGGGTCGGCGCAGGAGGGCCTGTCCGAGGTCGAGAAGGCGTTGAGCGCCAGCATGCTCCTGCAGCTCAGCAGCGGTACGGCGCAGAAGGTGATGCAGGGCATGGACTAGGCCGCTAGCAAGATCAAAAACGCGCTGCGCTGACGCCGATGTGAGGCTGAGATACCTATCCCGTTTGCCGATAGGTATCTCAGCCTCACATCGTGAGGGCCGTCGCCGGTAGCGAGCGGTCAGGCGGTGAAGGTGCTGGTTCTGGTGGCGGTGATGAAGGCGGACCAGCTCGCCGGGGATATCACCAGCACCGGCCCGGCCGGGTCCTTGGAGTCCCGCACGCCGACCACCCCGCCCAACTCGTCGGCCACCTCGACGCACTGGCCCTGATCGTTGGAACGGGTGCTTTTGCGCCAGGTGGCATCGGCCACCTCGACACAGTCGCCCTGATCATTGGAGCGGCTGCTCTTGCGCCAGGTGGCGTCGGCCACCTCGACGCAGTGGCCCTGGGCATTGGAACGGGTGCTCTTGCGCCAGGTGGCGGTGGACAAATCGATCATGACTCGTACTCCTTTGCGGTCCGGGCGAGGAGGTCACGTGTCGCGGCCTGACCCAGCGCGGCGGCCGTCAGGTCATCGAAGGCCATCGTATAAGAATCGGCTTCATTAGGGCGGTCCAAATAGAGCGCGCCGGTGAGGCCCTCGACGTAGACGGTGGTCGGCTCCAGCTCGGCGGGGAAGTCGAGCATCACGAAGCTGCCAGTCAGAGATCCGCTGTGGACACCGGCGCTGAACGGGATCAGTCGGATCGAGACGTTCGGCAGTTCGTCGACCTGGATCAGCCGGCGCAGCTGGGCGGCCATCACCACCCCGGAGCCGACCGGGCGACGGATCGCTGCCTCGTCCAGCAGGATGTCGAACCGGGGTAGATGCGGCTCCATCCGGGTGAGCAGCTTTGCACGCTGCAGCCGTGCCGCCACCCGCTGCTCGATGACCTCGGGCGACAGGCGCAGCGGGTTGCGCGTGAACACCTCGGTCGCGTACCCGCGGGTCTGCAATGGGCCGGAGATGAGGTCGACGTGGTACTCGCGGAGGTGGGAGGCGGCCTCCTCCAGGCCGATGAACAGCTCGAACCAGGACGGAATACTCGCGTAGTCGTGCCACCAGCCCTTCTCCTTGGTCTTCGGAGCCAGCGCGGCCAGCGCCTCGATGGTCTTGAGGTCAGCGCCGTACAGCTCGCAGAGCAGCACCACGTCCTCGGCGCGGATCGGCACCTCACCGCGCTCCATCCGCAGCAGCTTGGTCGCCGACCAGTCCAGCTCCCGGGCAGCCGTGGTCTGTGGGACCCGGGCCAGCCGCTCCCGCAGCCGACGCAGCTCCCGACCGAGCTGGCGTCGCGGTACCGACGAGTTCAACAGGGCCGAGGACATTGGTGCCACCTCCTGGAATTGATCACCTGCGGATTGATCATGCACGTCTGGCAGGTCAACTCTCGGTCGACCGAGGTCTATTCGACTGACTGGCCATATCTCTACCACATGGCTCCGACACTGTTGCGTTGGCGCAGATTGACCGACAGACTCCTCTTCGTTCGGGAACGGGATCGAAGCGCCGCAAATCGGCGCTGACCTTTCGTCGACGAATACGGCATGACCGATCGGTGGGCCGGCAAACCATCCGAACGGTCAGCGCCGTTCTCCCCAATCAGGCGTGGCGGCCGGCACGGCACCCCCGAGCCGTCCGGCCGCCACGCCGCCGGAGAAACCCCAGCTCACCACGCTTACGCGAGAGGGTGAAGCGATGTCGTCGATCGGCTTCGGGATCGCCATGATCAGCGCCGCCATGATCGGATTTCTCGCCGGTCTGCTGAGTTTCAAGGTGAAGAGCCGCTGGTGTCCGGACTGCGGAGCGATGACCTACCCGCAGCCGCCACCCCCGCCCACCTAGACCCCAACGCCGCAGCACCGCCGACCTGCGTGCAATTTCCACGGCCAGACCGCAGCACAGCAATTCTCAGACGGCCATCTCAGACGGCAATACTGACGCGAGGAGAATCATGGCGTACCGCAATGACAAGCCCGACCGGTTCACCCGCCGGCCGCAACCGTCGGAACAGATCAACCGACGGCCCACAGCGGGCCGCCCGCCGCTACCGAGCCGGGTGCCCGGCGAAACCGACATCGACACCGACCCGCGCTTCAACCTGGTCGGGGCGCGCGGCGTCGCCCCGGCACCCCGCGACGGCAGTCACGACCGGGTCGACAGCGAGCCCGACCAGGCCAACGACGAGCCCGGTCACGCCGACGGCGACGGTCCGCAGTCGGACGGCGACCTGGCGCTCGTCGCCAAGATCGCCAAGCGGATGGCCGAGCGGCACATGCCGGACCGGACCGGCGGCTGCCGGCACTGCGGAGGCACGTACTGCGAACTGTTCCTGGAGGCGCTCGCGGTGCTGGACCGGCGCGACCAGGCCGCCGCCCGACGCATCCGGGCCGTCCTGCAGTACGCCGGCCTCACCCCACCCTGACCGGCACCGCCCTGACCCGCGCCACCCTGGCCGAGCACCGCCCTGGCCACGCCCGGCGAACACCGCCGGCGCTGGCTCGCGCCCCGGTGTCCTCCGTGATCCGCCCGTCGCGGACCTGGACGACGCGGCCACAGCGGGCGGCCAGCCTGGATCGTGGGTCGCGATGTGAGGCTGAGATACCTATCGGCGAGTGGGATAGGTATCTCAGCCTCACATCGTGACGTCTGCCGGGATGGTGACAGAGGCGGCGGTGGCTCGACCGGATCAGGCAGCGGGCGCGACGGTGCCGGTGACCTCGCCGAAGCCGATCGTCGTGCCGGCCGGGCCGGGGGCGGTGGCCGAGATGGCGACGGTGTCGCCGTCTTCGAGGAAGGTGCGCTCGGACCCGTCGTCCAGTTTGATCGGCTCGGTGCCGCCCCAGGTCAACTCCAGGAACGAGCCGACCTGGTCACGCCGTTCACCGGAGACGGTGCCGGAGGCGTAGAGGTCGCCGGTGCGCAGCGACGCGCCGTTGACGGTCAGGTGCGCCAACTGCTGCGCCGGGGTCCAGTACATGCCGGCGAACGGCGGCTCGCTGACCCGGGTGCCGTTCCACTCGACGACGATCGACAGGTCCAGGCCGCGCCGTGACGACTCGCGCAGATAGTCCAGCACCGGCGGGTCCTGCGGCGGGGCCGGCACCCAGGCGTGGTCGAGGGCTTCCAGCGGCACCACCCACGGGCCGACCGAGGTGGCGAACGACTTGCCCAGGAACGGGCCGAGCGGCTGGTACTCCCAGGCCTGGATGTCGCGGGCCGACCAGTCGTTGACCAGGGTCACCCCGAACACGTGGTCGGCGAACCGGTCGGTCGGCACCGGGTCGCCGAGCGCGGTCGGCACCCCGACGACGAAGCCGACCTCGGCTTCGATGTCGAGCCGGCGGGACGCGCCGAAGACCGGGCCGTCGGAGCTGCGCCGCTGGCCGCTGGGGCGCACGATCGGCGTACCGGAGACGACGACGGTGCCGGCCCGGCCGTGGTAGCCGATCGGCAGGTGCCGCCAGTTGGGGGTGAGCAGCGGCTGCCCGGGGCGGAAGATCTGCCCGACGTTGCTGGCGTGCTGCTCGGAGGAGTAGAAGTCGACGTAGTCGCCGACCGCGAACGGCAGCACCAGGTCCACCTTGGACAGCGGGATCAGCAGTGGCTCGACGGTGGACCGGTGTTCGGTCTCGGTGAGCAGCTGGACGATCCGCCGCCGCACCGTCGTCCACTGTGCCCGGCCGAGGGCCAGGAAGGCGTTGAGGGTCGGCTCGCACAGGGCGCCGCCGGCGAGGATCAAATCGGCATCTTCCGCGCCGCGCAGGTCGAGCACGAAATCGGCGATCCGTACGCCGAGCCGCCGCTCCCCGCCACCGGGCGCGCCGGGCGCGCCCCTGCGGCGGAAGGCACCGTACGGCAAGGTCTGCACCCCGTACGGTGAGCCGTCGGCACCGGGCACCCAGCAGGTCGTCACGCGAATCCTCCGTTGATCAGCCCCAGCCGGACCAGGTCGGTCAGCGGGTCGGTGATGCTGCACGACCCGAAACCTACCCAGAGCGGCCGGTCGGCACCGCCGCGCGTACGGGCCGGCTCGATCAGCCGGGCGGCGTCGGCGGTGGCGAGCAGCTCGGCGACCTCGGCAACCTCGGCGCCCTCGGCGGCGGTGATCGTGGCGGCGAGCACGTTGAGGAAGCCGTGGTGGGTGAAGCCGGTCTCCGGGTCGGTGTCGCGGATGGCGTGGTGCAGCCCGGCGGTCAGTTTGAACGGCAGCGCCCGGTCGCGGCAGGCGCAGATGACGGCGGCCAGCTCGACCGGGGTGGGGAACAGTTCGGCGGCCAGCCCGCCGGTGCGGAACTTGGCGGCGACGTCGACGCCGCCGGCCCGCGCCTCGGCGAGGCTGTCCAGGGCGGCGAGCAGCCCCCAGGTGAGCGGCACCTCCGCGTACCCGCTGATCTTGGGCCAGCCGGCCAGGGCGGTGAGCAGCGCGCGCAGGCCGGGCTGCGGGTCCTCGCCGCGTTTGGCGACGGCGACCTCGACCTGCCGGGGCCGGATCCGGTCGGTCGGCAGCGCTTCGACAGCGGCCGGCAGCGCGGCCACACCGGTGTCGCCGATCAGGCCGATCTCCAGTTCGTCGCCCGGCCCGACCAGTCGCCGGGCCGCGTCGATCTCGGACGCGGGCAGCAGGAACGGGCCGACCAGGTCGGTGTACCAGGCGGTGCGGTGGCCGCGGTGCGCGGTGATCGCGTCGGGCAGGTCGGCGTTGCCCGGCGGGAAGACCGCAGCGTCGTCGACGAGGCCGGTGAAGATCCTGGGTACCTGCATTGACACGCCTCTGAACCTAGTGGATTCTACGATTAACGGACAACAGCGTCCGATTATCGGACACTACCGGCCGGTCAACGGGGAGATACGGAGGGTAATCATGCCCTACTACCGCAGTGTTGGCGAGATCCCCCGCAAGCGCCACACCCAGTTCCGCCAGCCCGACGGCAGCCTGTACGCCGAGGAGCTGATGGGTCAGGAGGGCTTCTCGTCCGACTCGTCCCTGCTCTACCACCAGCACCTGCCGACCGCCATCGTCGCCGCCGAGCCGTACCAGCCGGCCGCACACCGCCGGCTACCGAACCACCCGCTCACCCCACGCCACCTGCGAACCCACAAGCTGGACACCGGGCACACCGACGCCGTCCTCGGCCGGCAACCACTGCTCGCCAACGACGACGTGCGCGTCTCGTACGTCGTCGCCGACCGGCCGTCCCCGCTGTACCGCAACGCCACCGGCGACGAGTGCCTGTACGTCGAATCCGGTGCTGCCCGCGTGGAAACCAGCTTCGGGGTGCTCGGCGTCACCTCCGGCGACTACGTGATCATCCCGACGTCGGTGGTGCACCGGATCGTGCCCGTCGACGACGTACCGCTGCGGCTGCTCACCGTCGAAGCGACCGGCCACATCGGACCACCCAAGCGCTACCTGTCGGTGCGCGGCCAGTTCCTGGAGCACTCACCGTACTGCGAACGGGACATCCGCGGGCCGGGCAAACCACTGCTGGTCGACGGCACCGACGTCGAGGTCTACGTGCGGCACCGGCAGGGCTGGACCCGCCACGTGTACGCCCAGCACCCGTTCGACGTGGTCGGCTGGGACGGCCACCTCTACCCGTGGGCGTTCAGCATCTACGACTTCGAGCCGATCACCGGCCGGCTGCACCAGCCGCCACCGGTGCACCAGACCTTCGCCGGCCCCAACTTCGTAATCTGCTCGTTCGTGCCGCGCAAGGTCGACTACCACCCGCAGGCGATCCCGGTGCCGTACAACCACCACAACGTCGACTCCGACGAGATGCTGTTCTACACCGGCGGCAACTACGAGGCGCGGCGCGGCTCCGGCATCGAACAGGGCTCGATCTCGCTGCACCCGGCCGGGTTCACCCACGGGCCGCAGCCCGGCGCCGTCGAGCGGGCGCTCGGTGCCGAGCACTTCGACGAACTCGCCGTCATGGTCGACACCTTCCGTCCGCTGGACCTCAGCGACGCGGCACTGTCCATTGAGGACACCGGGTACGTCTGGACCTGGGCCGGCAACGCCCGCTGACCGGCCCTACCGCCGACCGCTGGCCTGGCGCAGCACCATGAACTGGGCGACGGCGGCCGCCACGATCGCCGACACCAGCAGCCACGGGGTGGCGATCGCCGCGTAGCAGAAGATCAGCACCGGGGCGGCGGCCGCCGCGTACACCGCCGTCGCCAGCCGGCGGTCCACCAGCTGCGACACCACCTCGAGGATCCGGCCACCCGGCACCCGCCGGGCCAGGATCCAGATCAGCACGAACCCGCCGAGCGCGGCGACCACCGCCCAGCCGCGCGACGCCGCGCTGCCGGCCAGGCAGGCCACCGTCACCGCCGCGATCATGCTGTAGCCGGCACCGATCAGCACCAGCCGGCGCAGCTCCTCCTCGGGCGTCGGCGGCCGGTCGAGCCGGGGATCCATCGGTGCCGACCCGGGCGGTGCCGGAGCCCACCGAGGGGATCGGGCCGGCGCGGGCGGTGGGGGCGGTGCCATCGCGGTGGCCCGTTCGGCGAGCACCGCCAGCTCGGCGGCGTACCGCCGCTGTTCCAGGTGGATCACCCCGACGTCGTGCTGCGCCTCACCGATCAGCGGGTCCAGCCGCAGCGCCTCCCCGTAGGCCCGGTGTGCCAGGTCGAACAGCTCCAGCCGGGCCCCGACCAGCCCCAGCACCAGATGTGCCTGGGCGTCCTGCGGGGCCAGCTCCACCCCCCGCCAGGCGGCGTTGAGCGCCGGCTGGCCGTTGCGCGAGCCGGCCAGGATCGCCGCCCCGCTGCGCTGGGCGTACGCGTCGTCCGGATACGTCGCCAGCAGGTCGGTGGCGAGCCGGGCGGCGTCGGCGTACCGCAGCAGGTCGATCAGCGCCAGCCCGCGTACCACCAGCAGGGCGACCCGGTCCGGCGGGCCGGGTCGGGCAGCGGCGCCGGTGCCGGCGTCATCGGCGTCGGCCGGTGTGGTCGCCGCCGCTGCCTCGGCCGACCACGGGTTCGGCACGTCGTCCGCCCACGCGTCGATCGCGGCGAGGGCCTGCTCCGGGCGGTCGGCGGCGAGATGCACCCGGGCCAGCATGATCCGGGCGGCCACGCTGTCCGGGTCGAGGGCCACCGCGAACCCGATCTCACCGGCGGCTTCGTCGTAGCGGCCCAGGTCGGCCAGCAGCCCGGCGCGCTGCAGGTAGCCGTCGACGTCGGTGGGCGGCTCGGGGGAAGACTCGCTCGACACCTGTCGAGCCTATCCGGGCGGTCCGGACGGATAGACGAGCGCGACCGCCAGGCCGGCGAGGCCCTCGCCCCGGCCGGTCAGCCCGAGCCCGTCGGTGGTGGTGCCGGAGACGGTCACCGGCGCGCCGGCGGCGGCGCTGAGCAGCTGCTGCGCCTCGGCCCGCCGGGGACCGATCTTCGGCCGTACGCCGATCACCTGGATCGAGACGTTGCCGATCACGAAGCCGGCGGCGACCACCCGGCGGGCCGCCTCGGCCAGCAGGTCGACCCCGGCGGCACCGGCCCACTGCGGTTCAGCGACACCGAAGTTGGCGCCGAGGTCGCCGAGGCCGGCGGCGGAGAACAGCGCGTCACAGGCGGCGTGCGCGGCGACGTCGCCGTCGGAGTGCCCGGCCAGCCCGGTCTCGCCCGGCCAGTGCAAGCCGGCGACCCAGCAGGGCCGGTCGGCGGCGAAGGCGTGCACGTCGGTGCCGACACCCACCCGGGGAACGATCATCGCGCTGGCTCGGTCTGCAGGGCGATCATGAGGGCAGGGTACGGGTCGCCGGTTCGGTGGCGAGCAGGTGCTCGGCGATCACCAGATCGAACGGGCGGGTGATCTTGAGCGCCCGTTCTGAACCGGGCACGCAGAGCACTGGTACGCCGAGCTTCTCCACCAGACCGGCGTCGTCGGTGTGCGGATCGACGGCGTCGGCGTGGGCGGCGGCCAGCACGTCGCGCCGGAACCCCTGCGGGGTCTGCACGGCCCGCAGCGTCGACCGGTCGACGGTGGCCAGGACGGTCTCGTCGGCGTCCACCGACTTGATGGTGTCGACGACCGGGAGCACCGGGATGACGGCGTCGGCGCCGGCCCGGACCGCGGCGGCGACCGAGTCGACCAGGTCGGGTGGGGTGAGGGCGCGGGCCGCGTCGTGCACCAGGACGATCTGCGGGCCGGCGGGAACGGCGGCGAGCGCGGCGGCCACCGAGGCCTGCCGATGTGCGCCGCCCGGTACCACGATCAGCGGCAGACCGGCGACGACCGGGGCGAGCAGGCCACGGACGGCGGCGACGTCGTCGGGTGGGGCGGCGACCACGATCACTGCGACCGAGGAGGCGGCGGCCAGTCGACGCACCGCGTGCACCAGCAGCGGTACGCCGCCGAGTGGTCGGAGTGCTTTGGGTGCGCCGGGTCCGAGCCGTACCCCGGAACCCGCCGCAGGAACGAGGACCGCGACGTCACCGCGTTGCTGGAAGTGCGCGGTCACGTCGCGGTCCTCGGTGCAGGTGGCAACAGACTATCTATGGGTGGAGAGTTGCCTACGCGTCGGTGAGCACCTTGTCGAGCAAGGTCTCTGCCTCGTCCTTAGTGCTCTTTTCCGCAAGCGCGACCTCACCGACCAGGATGTCCCTGGCCTTGGCGAGCATGCGCTTCTCGCCTGCGGACAGCCCTCGCTCCCGCTCCCGACGCCACAGGTCACGAACGACCTCGGCGACCTTGAGCGGGTTTCCGGATGCCAGCTTTTCGAGGTTGGCCTTGTATCGCCGCGACCAGTTGGTCGGCTCCTCGGTGTGCGGGGCGCGGAGGACATCGAAGACCTTGCCGAGGCCTTCTTCGCCAACCACTTCGCGCACGCCGACGATCTCGGCGTTCTCGGCGGGAACTCGCACCGTCAGGTCACCCTGCGCAACCCTGAGGACGAGGTACTGCTTCTCCTCGCCCTTGATGACACGAGTCTCGATTGCCTCGATGAGTGCGGCCCCGTGGTGGGGGTAAACAACGGTCTCGCCGACACTGAAAACCATAGGTTCGAAGCCCCTTTCGCTGTGTCTAGGGTAACACGCTCAGGCACCGATGTCCCGTCACAGTCTGAGCCGTAAGCGCAGGTCAGAGGGGCTGTGAGAGGTCTTTCTCGAGCTTGACACGCAACCGCCAGTAGATTTTGAACACGCTAAGTAACAACCAGATCAGCAGTCAGCTAACTGGTCGGACGTGCCAGATGGGACGCGTTTCGGCACTTCCAGCATATCGTCCGGCCGCTTCCCGCGCCCCGGCACTGGCGGAACCGCGTTCGTTGCGAGACCCTGATACCTAGACCCCGATCGACCCGGTGGGCGAGCGGCTGGGGGTGCTGTGGGCAGGACAGGCAACAACGGTGATGGGTGGTCGGACGGCGCCGGGGCGCCCGACGACCTGCCCGAGATCCCGCCCGAGTGGGGCCCGATCGTCATCCCGGACGATCCCGGGGCGCTCGCCGAAGAAGCGGCGCAGGTCCGCCGGGAGCTGCACCGCACCCGCCGGCGGGACCACTGGCACCGGCGGTTCGGCATCCACCCCGGCGACACCGGCCGGGCCGGCGGCCGCGGGCACCGGCCACACGAGATCGCCGCCCTCCGGCTGCCGTTGATCATCATGCTGGTGGCCGTTCTCGCCGCAATGATCAGCATGTTCTCCGTCGCCTGGTCCGACCGGCCCCAGCCCACCGCCAGCCCGACACCATCGGCTCCCGCTCCCCTGCCCGACCGCCCGCTGCCCGCGCTCGACCTGATCGACGACTCCGGCGCATCGGTCCCGGTCCGCTCGCTACTGCCGGCGGCGATCCTGCTCGTTGAGGGCTGTGAGTGCGCCGACCAGATCACCGCCGCGGCCGCCGCCGTCCCGGCCGGGGTCTCGGTAATCGCCGTCACCAGCGGCGCCACCTCCCCCGGCACCCTGCCGCCGGCGCTCGCCGACAGCCTCGGCACCCATCTGCTGGCCGACCCGGCCGCCGGGATCCGAAACTTCGTCGACATCCCGGCAACCGTCGGCACCGCCACCGTGCTGCTGCTCACCGAGACCGGCGAGGTCATCCGGCTGGTGCCGCAGGCCGACTCGGTCGAGACGTACCGCGCCGATCTGGCCCTGCTGGTCGGCCCCTGACCCAGCCCGCTGCCGCGCGCGGCGGGTCAGCGGTTGAGCAGCGCGGCGTAGAGCGTCAGGCCCGGACCGAACGCCAGCATCACCACGTGACGCGGCGGCGGTCCCGCCCGCCGTAACCGGTCCAGGATCAGCAGTACGGTCGGCGACGAGCAGTTGCCGTACGCCGCCAACGTCTCCCGGGACGCCGACATCGCCGCGTCGGACAACCCCAGCTCCCGCTGCACCACGTTGAGGATCCGCGGCCCACCCGGGTGCACCGCCCAACCGTCCACCTGCGACACGGCCAGTCCGTGCCGGGCCAGCAGATCACCGACCAGCGCCCGTACGTGCACCGACAACACCTGCGGCACCCGGGGCGACAGACCCATCCGGAAACCGAGGTCGGTCACCTCCCAGGTCATGTGGTCGGCGGTGGAGGCGTCAGTGGCCGACACGACCTCCCGTACGGCGTAACCGCCGGGCGGCGGCGGGCCGCCCGGCCCGTCGGTCGGCGTCAGCACCACCGCCGCCGCCGCGTCGGAGAACAACGCGTGCGCCACGATCTGCTGAGTGTCCACCCGGCGGGCCGGCGGCTGGATGTGCAGGCTGGTCAGCTCGGCGCAGAGCAGCAGCGCCGGCCGGCCCCGGGCGGTGACGAAATCGGCGGCCGCGCCCAACCCGGGCAGCGCCGCGTAGCAGCCCATGTGCCCGACGAACAACCGCTGGGTGTCGGCGGCCATGCCGACGTCCCGGGCCAGAATGATGTCCAGGCCGGGCGTGGCGTACCCGGTGCACGAGCAGACCACGAACAGACCGATCTCCCCGGCGGTCAGCCCGGCCTGGGTCAGCGCCCGGTCCACCGCCTCCTTGCCCAGCGGCAACGCCTCGATCTGGTAGCGGCGCATCCGCCGCTCGGTCGGCCAGTCCGCGACGTCCTCCAGCAACGGGCTCACCGCCGCCTGCCGGGTACGTACCCCGGAGTTGGCGAAGATCCGCTCCGCGAGCGCCCGGGTGCCGCCGTCGTACCGAGCCGCGAAGAAGTCCCGCCACAGCTCGTCCTGGCTGGCCGACGGCGGCAACGCCAGCCCGAGCCCGACCACCGCGGCCGACGACCGGCCCGCCACCGGGTCCGGCGACCGGCTCACCACCGGGGTGCCGATCCGTCGCGGTCCGGGTCTCCGCCGATCGTCGCCACACCGAGCCAGTCGGCGCAGACGTCCGACGTCGGCGGATGCAGCGCACCGCAGCGGGCGTCCCGGTAGAGCCGTTCCAGCGGATGCCCCCGGCGGGTCGCCGAGGTCCCGGCCGCCTCCAGCATCGACGACGCCACCTCGGCCGCCGTGCCGCCGGCAACCAGTTTGGCCCGCCACACCCACTGGTTGGTCGCCGGGTCGCCCGGTTCGGCGTCCACTCGACGGGCCGCCTCCCGTACCGTCAGCAGGGCTGCGGCGGCGGCCGCGTCCGCCCGGCCGATCCGGGCCCGGACCGCCGGCAGGTGGGTCAACCCCCGCTCGGTGAGATGCTCCACCGCCGCGTCCACCGCCGCCCGGGCCACCCCGGCGTAGACCGCCGCGTAGCTGGCCACCATCCAGTGCGGCATCAGCTGGGCCACCACCAGGGCCAGCCCTTCCACCCCGCCGAGCAGGGCCCGCGGGCCGACGGTCACGTCCAGGTGCAGGTCGTGCGAGCAGGTGGCCCGCATCCCGAGCGAATCCCAGCTCTGCTCCACCCGCAGGCCGGGCGTATCCGCCGGGACCAGGAACTGCGACACCACCGACTGGTCGTCGGCGTGCCGGGCAGCGACCAGGTACCCGCAGGCGTGACCGGCCCCGGAGCAGAACGCCTTGGCCCCCTTGATCTGGTATCCACCGTCCACCCGGTGGTAGACGGTGGACAACTGGGAGAGCCGGGAGCCGGCGCCCCGCTCGCTCATCGCCACCGCGTACCAGGCGCCGGCGGCCGCGTCGGCGAGCAACTGGTCCCGGGCCGCCAACGCCTCGTCCGGCAGCCCCATCGCCTCGGCGAGGTTGTCGTCGACCGCACCCAGCGCGCCGGTCACCGAGGCGTGCATGTTGAACACCAGCGCGGTGGCGCCGTTGCCCCGGGCCAGCTCGTACGCCACCTCGGCGTAGTCGGCGAAGCCGGCGCCCCGCCCGCCCAGCCGCTGCGGGACCATCAACCCGAACAGCTGCTCCTGCCGCAGGTCGGCGAAGTCCGCCACCGGGAAGGTGCCGGCCCGGTCGTGTTCACCCGCCCGCGCCGCCAACCGTGGCACCACCCGCCGCGCCGCCGCCAGTGCATCCGCAACCATTGCCGCCCCTTCCGCCGTCGACCTGCTCACCTGCTCGTCCGCTCAGCCCGCCTTGACCCCCCTGCCTTGGTAGAGCACCGAGGTGGACCAGGTCGGCACCATCCGCCGCCGGGGTTTCCAGAGTGCCCGGTCGGGAGCCGATCGGTGCAACGGCGCGCGCATCAGCCAATCGATCAGGCTGGAAACGCTCGGTCTCAGGCCGCGCACCGCCAGCCGTACGCCGTGCCGGGCGCACTCGGCGACCAGCCGCTGCGGACGGACGAACAGCGCGGGGTCGTGGATACCGCGCGGCGCGACCGGCAGGCGTTCGCCCAACTCGACCGCGATCAGCCGGCTGGCCAATGTGGCGTTCAGGGTGTCCAGCACCAGCAGCCCGCCGGGCCGCAGCACCCGGCACGCCTCGGCGACCGCCGCCGACAGATCCGGTACGTGCTCCAGCAGCTCCCCGGCGGAGACCACGTCGGCCACCCGGTCGGCCAGCGGCAGCCGGGTCGCGTCACCGCGTACCGGGTCGACACCGTGCCGGGCCGCCAGCCGCAGCGCCGAACCGACCAGGTCGACCCCGACGTGCCGGTAGCCCTTGCCGCGCAGATGGGGGGCGAGCAGACCGGCCCCGCAACCGACGTCGACCAGCACCGCCCCGGGCCGGGCCGCCGGTGGGATCAGCCGGGCCCGCGCCTCGGCGATCCAGTGCAGCATCTCGAACGCGCCCGCCGGCCGCCACCACTCGTCGGCCAGCACGTCGTACTGGCGGGGATCGTTCGGCGGCAGATCCGGCATTGACTGAGCGTGGCATGACCAGCCGGTAACGGCCACACTTGGCGGATATGTCGCGCCGCGTGTCCGCATTGATCAAGGCCAGCCACCCCGAACCGGCGGTCGCGGTCACCACCGTGACCGCCCTGCTGGCCTGGGGCGTCGGTCACCGTCCGGCCGGGATCGTGCTGGTCGCCGCCACCGTCGCGGCCACCCAGCTCGCCGTCGGCTGGACCAACGACTGGCTGGACGCCGGTCGCGACCGGCAGGCCGGACGGGCCGACAAGCCAATCGCGACCGGCGTGGTCAGCCGGCGCACGGTGGGCGTCGCCGGTCTGGCCGCCGCGCTGGCCACCCCGTTGCTGGCCGCGCCGACCGGGCCGGCGGCGACGTTGTGCATCACCGCCGCGCTGCTCAGCGCGCTGGCCTACAACTGGCCGTTGAAGTCCACCGCCGTGTCGGTGCTGCCGTACGCGTTCTCCTTCGGGGCGCTGCCTGCCTTCATCGTGCTGGCCCTGCCGGGCGCGCCCGCGCCACCGGCCTGGCTGGTCACCGCCGCCGGGCTGCTCGGCGGCGGCGCGCACTTCGCCAACGTACTGCCGGATCTGGCCGACGACGCCCGCACCGGCGTGCGGGGCCTGCCGCACCGGCTCGGGGCCACCGGTTCGGGGGTCGCGGCGGCCGGGTTGCTCTTCGCCGCCACCGTGACGCTGGTCGTCGGCCCGCCCGGGCCGCCGTCGTGGGCCGGCCTCGCCGCGGTCGCCGGCACCGCGGTCATTCTGCCGACCGGCTGGTACGCGGCCCGGCGGGCCGCCCGGCGGGCCGGCCGGTCGGACGGCGTCTTCCGGGCGGTGCTGGTGGTCGCCGTGATCGACGTGGTGCTGCTGGTGGCCAGCGGCCCGGTCGGGTGAGCGCCGCCGGGCCGGCCCGGTCAGGTGAGCGCCGCCGGTCACGGATTATCGGGTCCGTGGCGGGGCGCGGATCACCGCCAACTACCCTGGAGCCGGCCTGCGCGGGGCTCGTCGCCGCGCCGTGACAAGGAGGACCGACGTGACGCCCTCGACCAGGGGACACCGCCGAGTCGCGGTGCTGTTCGCCGGCGCTGCCGTGGCCAGCGGCCTGCTGCTCAGCGGCTGCGGTGCCGGCCAGCTCGCGGAGACCGCGACCAAGGCGACGGCGATCAACGGAGTCAACCTCGAGTCGCCGGACGGCGCGGTGTCGGTACGCGACCTCTCGGTGCCCTACCCCGGAGTGGAGGGCTACCCGGCCGGCGGCAGCGCGCCGGTCGAGGTCGGGCTGTTCAACAACACCAACGACCCGGTCACGGTACGGATCAGCGCCGCCCCGGTCACCGACGATGACTGGGCGACGGTGGTCGGGGCCGAGACGGTGGTGATCGGCGGCTCCGAACAGACCAGCGGGCCGACCCCGTCGCCGGAGCCCGGCACCGTCGAAGTGCCGCAGCCGGACCCGGGCCGGGACGCGATCGTCCAACTGCCGGCCAACGAGTGGGCGCTGTTCAGCACCGACGACACCCAACCGCTGCGGGTGACCGGGCTGGCCGGCCCACTCGCCGCCGGGTACTCGGTGAATCTGGCCTTCGAGTTCAGCACCGGCGGCGCGCCGCTGGTGGTCGCCGCGCCGGTGGACATGCCGCTCACCCCGGCCCCCCGCGCGCCCGCCGAGCACGACGAGGAAGAGCACTGAGCTCGCGGTCGATCCCCCGGGGCGCCGGCGGCACCGGAGCGGGGCGCGGTGGCGCCGCGCCGCGCAGCCGGGCCGCGTCGCGTGAGCCCCGGCCCGCGTACGAATGCGACGCGTGCGGGCACCAGCCGCCCAAATGGGTGGGCCGGTGCCCGGAATGCGGTGAATGGGGATCGGTGATCGAATCGGTGGTGAGCGGCCCGGTGGTCTCCGGCCGGGTGGTCAGCACCCGGATGCCGACCGAACCGGCCCGGCCGATCGCCACCATCAGCGCCGCACCCGCCAAGGCCCGGCCGACCGGCGTCGGCGAGCTCGACCGGGTGCTCGGCGGCGGCCTGGTGCCCGGCGCGGTGGTACTGCTGGCCGGTGAGCCCGGGGTCGGCAAGTCGACCCTGCTGCTCGACGTCGCCCAACAGTGGGCCGCCGGTGCCGGAAGTCCGTCACTGGTGGTCAGCGGCGAGGAGTCGACCAGCCAGGTACGGCTGCGCGCCGAGCGGATCGGCGCACTGCACGAACGGCTCTACCTGGCGGCGGAGAGCGACCTCGGGGTGGTCCTCGGTCACCTCGACGCGGTCCGGCCGGGTCTGCTGGTGCTCGACTCGGTGCAGACCATCTCGATGCCCGGCTCGGACGGTATCCCCGGCGGCGTCACCCAGGTCCGGGCGGTCACCGCCGCGCTGGTCGCGGCGGCCAAGGAACGCAACATCGCCACCGTGCTGGTCGGCCACGTCACCAAGGACGGCCAGGTCGCCGGCCCCCGGGTGCTGGAGCACCTGGTCGACGTGGTGCTGCACTTCGAAGGCGACAAGCACTCGTCGCTGCGGATGGTACGCGGCATGAAGAACCGGTTCGGTGCGGCCGACGAGGTCGGCTGCTTCGAGATGCACGAAGGCGGCATCAGCAGCCTGCCCGACCCGTCCGGGCTGTTCCTCACCCGCTACACCGAACCGGTCCCCGGCACCTGCGCCACGGTGGCGATGGAGGGCCGGCGGGCCCTGGTCACCGAGGTCCAGGCGCTGATCGGGGCGACCGTCGCCGGCTCGCCCCGGCGTACCGTGTCCGGGCTCGACGGTGCCCGACTGGCGATGGTGCTGGCGGTGCTGCAACGGCGTACCGAACGGCTCACCCTGCACGACCGGGAGGTGTTCGCAGCGACGGTCGGCGGCATCCGGGTGGTGGAGCCGGCCGCCGACCTCGCGGTGGCGCTGGCGGTCGCCTCCGGCGGGCTCAACCTGGCCGTCTCCCCGCAGCTGGTGGCGATCGGCGAGGTCGGGCTCACCGGTGAGGTGCGCCGGGTCGGCGCGGTCGCCCGGCGGCTGGCCGAGGCTGCCCGGCTCGGCTTCCGGTACGCGCTGGTACCGCCCGGTACGGCCGGTTCCGGCAGCGACCCGCTGCCGCCGAACATGCAGGTCAGCGAGGTCAACGACGTACGGGCGGCATTGCAGGCCGCAGCGCGCGCCTCAGCCGGCTGATCCGGTACGACAGTAACCGCGGGAGCACCCACCGCACGGCGGTCCGTAGACTGTTGCCCGTGGCGATCGACCGCGATGCGAACAAGACTGCCAACGCCGGCCCCGGTGCCGGCGCGGCCGGCCGGGTCGGTGCCGTCGGTACGCCGGCGCGCACCGGTGCCGTCGGCACCCCGGCACGCACCATCAGCGCCGGCACCTCGGCGCTGACCAGCCCGGCGGCCACCGGAGATCCGCTGCGGGCCAACCTGGCGCTGATGGCGCCCGGTACCGCCCTGCGTGACGGGCTGGAACGGATCCTGCGCGGCCGGACCGGCGCGCTGATCGTGCTCGGCCACGACAAGCAGGTCGATTCGCTGTGCACCGGGGGCTTCCCGCTCGACGTCGAGTTCTCCTCCACCCGCGTCCGCGAGTTGTGCAAGATGGACGGCGCGGTGGTGCTGTCCAGCGACGGCACCCGGATCGTCCGGGCCGCCGTGCATCTGATGCCGGACCCGTCCATTCCAACCGACGAGTCGGGCACCCGGCACCGCACCGCAGAACGGGTCGCCCGACAGACCGGCTACCCGGTGATCTCGGTCAGCCAGTCGATGCGGATCATCAGCCTCTACGTCAACGGTCAGCGGCATGTGCTGGACGACTCGGCCGCCATCCTGTCCCGGGCCAACCAGGCGTTGGCCACCCTGGAGCGGTACAAGCTGCGGCTGGACGAGGTGTCCGGCACACTCTCCGCCCTGGAGATCGAGGATCTGGTCACCGTCCGCGACGCGGTCGCGGTGGTGCAGCGGCTGGAGATGGTCCGACGGATCGCCGACGAAATCGCCGGGTACGTCGTCGAGCTGGGCACCGACGGCCGGCTGTTGGCGCTGCAGCTCGACGAGCTGATGGCCGGCGTGGACGCCGACCGGACCCTGGTGATCCGCGACTACCTGCCCACCGTACGCAAGGCGCGAACCCTGGACGAGGCCCTGGTCGAGCTGGATCTGCTGACCGCCACCGAGCTGATCGACCTGGTCGCCGTGGCCAAGGCGATCGGGTACGCCGCCTCCACCGAGGCGCTCGACGCGGCGGTCAGCCCGCGCGGTTTCCGGCTGCTGGCGAAGGTGCCCCGGCTGCCGGTGTCGGTGGTGGACCGGCTGGTCAACCACTTCGGCAGTCTGCAACGGCTGCTCGGGGCGACAGTGGAGGACCTGCAGGCCGTCGACGGCGTCGGCGACGCCCGGGCACGCAGCGTACGGGAAGGTCTGTCCCGGCTGGCCGAAGCGTCGATCCTGGAGCGCTACGTCTGACGCGCCACGTCTGAAGCGCCACGTCCAGGCCGTGCCGGAATCGGCGTAACTGCGCGAGGGACGTACCCGGGCGTCAGCCGGTGATGGTGATCACAAACGGCTCGCTGACCTTCGAGCCGAGTCGGGCGAATAGCTGATACTCGCCGGCAGCCGGATGCTCACCGGCCGCGACGTTGTTGGCGCACTCGCTCGCCGCCCTACCGTTCCAGGCCACCTGGTAGTCGCGGGCGGCGCCGGGCCCGAAGGCGCGCACGTCGGTGCCCCGGGCAGCTCCGCAGGTGTCCGACGACCAGATCAGCTCCGCGCCCCGCTTGAGGTACAGCTCCTGCGGGTCGGCGCCCACATCCCGGTCGCAGGTACGGCTGGACACGTTCTGCACCCGCAACCGCAAGGCCAGGGTGACGCCCTTCTGGGCGGTGGCCTGCGAGGCTGCCGCAGTCAGCAGGATCTCGTCGTCGGTGCAGGTGCCGGCGGCCGGACCGGCCGGGCCGCCAGGGAGGTTCTGGTCGCCGACGCCGGGCTGCCCGCCGCCGGTCGTGCCGTCGTCGCCCGAACCACCGCCGGTGCTGCCACCACCTGCGTCGCCAGCGTCGCCGTTGCCGACGGTGTCGGGGTCGTCGCCGTCGTTGGTGTCACCATCCGCCGGCTGCGGGGACGAGGTGGTCGGGGTGAGCAGCTCACCGGACGGGGTCGGGGTGGGATCGGCCTGCGACCGGCCAGTCTGGTCGGAGCCGATGCACGAGTAGGCCACGATGAACAGCAGGAGCAGCAGCGCTCCGAGCACGACGGCACGTCGCCGCCAGTAGATGGCGGGTGGCAGCGGGCCAACCGTCAGTCGCATGATGGCACACCGTATCGGCAAGACCGGACCGATCGGCCGCGACGCGCCGAGGCCCGGGGCACCCGGTCAGAGATATGTCTTACGGGGGAAGACGGCGTGCGCCCCGGCCACCCGGTCCAGGAACAGCAGACCGGCACAGTGGTCGATCTCGTGCTGGGCGGCCCGCGCCTCGAACCCGTCGGTGACCAGGCGTACCGGCTCACCGGTGCCGGGCAGTTGCGCCTCCACCACGACCCGGGTGGCCCGTTTGACATCACCGGTGAGATCCGGCACCGACATGCAGCCCTCCCGGCCCGGCCGCCATCTGGTGGCCTCGAGTAGCCGGGCATTGCACAGGACGAATGTGCCGTGCCCGGTGACCGTCTTCGGGTGCCCGGTCACGTCGACGGCGAAAACCTGCGCGCTGATCCCGATCTGCGGTGCGGCCAGGCCGACACAGCCGGGCGAGACCCGCATCGTGGCGACCAGGTCGGCGGCGACCTGGACCGTCCAGGCAGCGCACGGGTCCACCGCCTCACCGGCCCGGCTGAGCACCTGGTCGGGCGCGGCGACCACCGGAACCACCCGCCCCGGTACGCCGAGTACCGTCTCGGTCCAGTCGGCCAGGGTACGGCTGACCGTGCTCACAGCACGTCCGAATCGACCGGCCGGAGGGTCACCTCGACGTCGAGCGCCCGAGCCGTCTCGGACAGTCGCCGGCCGACCTCGGCCGCCGTACCGGTGGGCAGCTCGACCTCGGCGACCAGCACGTAGAGCGGGCCGGTGAGCCGGGTGGTCAGGTCGGTGACGTTGCCGCCTGCCTCGGCGACCACCCGGGTCACCGCCGCGACGATGCCCAGCCGATCGGCGCCGTGCACGCTGAGCAGATGCGGTTCGCCACCCGCCGGCTGCTGACCGTCCGCCGGAACCGGCCGTACGGTGGCCAGCAGTTGGCCGTCGGCGGTGAGCGGCCGCAGTGCCTGTTGCACCGCGGCCTCGGCCGGACCGGCGCAGACCAGGGTCATCGCGAAGTGGCCGCGCAGCCGGGTCATCGTCGAGTCGGTCAGGTTGGCGCTGACGCCGGCCAGCACCTCCGCGACGTCCGCGACGATGCCGGGCCGGTCGCGCCCGATCACGGTGATCGCGAGTTCGTTCATGCCAGCAGTCTGCCCGACCGGGTGCCGGCCCGACCGGGCGGCCCGGTACCCGGGCCCCGTCCGGGGACGGGAACAGGAACGGCCTGGGGCGGGGACGGGAACGGCCTGGGGCGGAGCCGGCAACGTGGCATGGCAGGATCGGCGGCGCCATGCGTGACGTGAGTTTCGCCGACACGGCGATCGAGTGGTTCGACGACAACGCCCGTGACCTGCCCTGGCGGGAGCCGGGGGTTGGTGCCTGGGCGATCCTGGTGAGCGAGGTGATGCTGCAGCAGACTCCGGTGGTCCGGGTGCTGCCGGCGTGGCGCACCTGGCTGGACCGATGGCCGGACCCGCCAGCGCTGGCCGCCGACTCGCCGGCTGAGGCGATCCGGATGTGGAACCGGCTCGGCTACCCGCGTCGCGCGTTGCGGCTGCATGAGTGCGCCACGGTGCTGACCGAGCGGTACGACGGCAAGGTGCCGACCGGTCTGGACGAGTTGCTGGCGCTGCCAGGAGTCGGCACCTACACCGCCCGAGCGGTCGCCGCGTTCGCCTACGGTCAGCGGCACCCGGTGGTGGACACCAATGTCCGGCGGTTCGTGGCGCGGGCGGTCGACGGGGCGGCCGACGCCGGGCCGGCGACCCGACCGGCCGATCTCGTTGCCACCGCCGCGTTGCTGCCGGCCGAGCCGGCTCGGGCGGCCCGGGCCAGCGCCGCGTTCATGGAGCTGGGTGCGGTGGTCTGCGTGGCTCGGACACCGCGCTGCGAGGTGTGCCCGATGGCCGGCCGCTGCGCGTGGCGGGCGGCCGGCCGGCCGGTACCGAGCGGGCCGACCCGCCGACCACAGCGGTACGCCGGCACCGATCGGCAGGTCCGTGGCCTGCTGCTGGCGGTGCTGCGAGAGGCGATTGGGCCGGTGCCGCAGCAGCGGCTGGACGTGGTGTGGGGCGACGATCTGCAGCGCCGTCGGGCCCTGGCCAGCCTGATCGAGGACGGTCTGGTGGAGCCGGTGGCCCGCGACGGCGCGCCGCCGACCGGGTACACGCTGGCCGGTCAGGGCTGACGGCCTCCGGGCTGACGGCGGCCCGACCGGGCTGGACGGCTTTCCGGGGCTGACGACTGGCGCAGCCAACGCAGTGCGGCACCGGCGGCGCGCGCCGCCGGTGCCGCACTGCTCAATCGGCTGCCGGTCTTACTCGTCCGCGCCGGCCGCCGCGGCACCGCCGAGGTCGGCGGGAACCGCGTCCGGTACGGCGACCGGCCGGTCGGCGCCCTGGAAGACGAGCTTGGACTTGTCGATGTCGTCCGGATCACCCTCGCAGTCGATGACCACGATCTGACCCGGCTTGAGCTCGTTGAACAGAATCCGCTCCGACAGGTTGTCCTCGATGTCGCGCTGGATGGTCCGGCGCAGCGGCCGGGCCCCCAGCACCGGGTCGAAGCCCTTGTTCGCCAGGTACTTCTTGGCGTTGTCGGTGAGCTCCATGCTCATGTCCTTGTTCCGCAGCTGGGTCTCGATCCGGGAGATCATGATGTCCACGATCGACAGGATCTCGGTCGGGTTCAGCTGGTGGAACACGATGGTGTCGTCGATCCGGTTGAGGAACTCCGGCCGGAAGTGCTGCTTCAGCTCGTCGTTGACCTTCTGCTTCATCCGGTCGTAGTTCGAGTCGTTGTCCTCCGACGCCTGGAAGCCCAGCGACACCGCCTTGGCCACGTCCCGGGTGCCCAGGTTCGTGGTCAGGATGATCACGGTGTTCTTGAAGTCGACGATCCGACCTTGGCCGTCGGTGAGCCGCCCGTCCTCCAGGATCTGCAGCAACGTGTTGAACACGTCCGGGTGGGCCTTCTCGATCTCGTCGAACAGCACCACCGAGAACGGCCGACGCCGGACCTTCTCGGTCAGCTGGCCGCCCTCGTCGTAGCCGACGTACCCGGGCGGGGCACCGACCAGCCGGGACACCGTGTACCGGTCGTGGAACTCGGACATGTCCAGCTGGATCAGCGCGTCCTCGCTGCCGAACAGGAACTCGGCGAGCGCCTTGGACAGCTCGGTCTTACCGACACCGGACGGGCCGGCGAAGATGAACGAGCCGGACGGCCGCTTCGGGTCCTTCAGGCCGGCCCGGGTCCGCCGGATCGCCTTCGACACCGCCCGGACCGCGTCGGACTGGCCGACGACCCGCTTGTGCAGCTCGTCCTCCATGCGCAGCAGCCGGGAGGTCTCCTCCTCGGTCAACTTGTAGACCGGGATACCGGTCCAGTTGCCGAGCACCTCGGCAATCTGCTCGTCGTCGACCTCGCTGACCACGTCGAGGTCGCCGGCCTTCCACTCCTTCTCCCGCTGCGCCTTCTGGCCGAGCAGCTGCTTCTCCTTGTCCCGCAGCTGCGCGGCCCGCTCGAAGTCCTGCGCGTCGATCGCGGACTCCTTGTCGCGACGCACCTGGGCGATCCGCTCGTCGAAGTCACGCAGGTCCGGCGGCGCGGTCATCCGGCGAATCCGCATCCGGGCACCGGCCTCGTCGATCAGGTCGATCGCCTTGTCCGGCAGGAACCGGTCGGAGATGTACCGGTCGGCCAGCGTCGCGGCGGCGACCAGGGCGGCGTCGGTGATGCTCACCCGGTGGTGCGCCTCGTACCGGTCCCGCAGGCCCTTGAGGATCTCGATGGTGTGGGCCAGCGACGGCTCACCCACCTGAATCGGCTGGAACCGGCGCTCCAGCGCGGCGTCCTTCTCCAGGTGCTTGCGGTACTCGTCGAGGGTGGTCGCCCCGATGGTCTGCAGCTCACCGCGGGCCAGCATCGGCTTGAGGATACTCGCCGCGTCGATCGCGCCCTCGGCCGCGCCAGCGCCGACCAGGGTGTGAATCTCGTCGATGAACAGGATGATGTCGCCCCGGGTGCGGATCTCCTTGAGCACCTTCTTCAGACGCTCCTCGAAGTCACCGCGGTAGCGGGAGCCGGCGACCAGCGCACCGAGGTCGAGGGTGTAGAGCTGCTTGTCCTTCAGCGTCTCGGGCACCTCGCCCTTGATGATCTTTTGAGACAGGCCCTCCACCACGGCCGTCTTGCCGACCCCGGGCTCACCGATCAGCACCGGGTTGTTCTTGGTACGGCGGGAGAGCACCTGCATCACCCGCTCGATCTCCTTCTCCCGGCCGATCACCGGGTCGAGCTTGCCCTCCCGGGCCGCCTGGGTCAGGTTACGACCGAACTGGTCCAGCACCAGGCTGGTCGACGGGGCGGCCTCGCCCGCCGCCGCGCCCGCCGCCGCCGGCTCCTTGCCCTGGTAGCCCGACAGCAGCTGGATGACCTGCTGGCGGACCCGGTTGAGGTCGGCGCCGAGCTTGACCAGCACCTGGGCGGCGACGCCCTCGCCCTCGCGGATCAGGCCGAGCAGGATGTGCTCCGTGCCGATGTAGTTGTGGCCGAGCTGCAGCGCCTCCCGCAGCGACAGCTCCAACACCTTCTTGGCCCGCGGCGTGAACGGGATGTGCCCGCTCGGCGCCTGCTGACCCTGGCCGATGATCTCCTCGACCTGTTGACGCACACCTTCCAGCGAGATGCCCAGGCTCTCCAGGGCCTTCGCCGCCACGCCCTCACCCTCGTGGATGAGGCCGAGCAGGATGTGCTCCGTGCCGATGTAGTTGTGGTTGAGCATCCGGGCTTCTTCCTGAGCCAGGACGACAACCCGTCGCGCTCGGTCGGTGAACCGCTCGAACATGCCCTCGTGCTCCTCACGTGCCGTGCGCCAGTGGTCTTGGCGGGCCAGCGCACGAGCCTCCAGGCGGAAGCTCGTGCCATCACTCTATCGCCGTGGGCCGACTCCGCTCCTGCCGTGTCGGGCCGGAGCAGGGGCGATCCGCAACGTTTACCCCAACTGTGCCGGGTCGCTGGCTGTTCCCCGAGGCTTCGGCGCTACGCGGTGAGCGAAATCCGCTCGGTCCGGTGACCGGGCGCGGCGTCGGCTCACCGGGACGCGCCGTCCGTACCGCCACCGCCCGACCGGTTGTCCACAGGCTTGTGGACAACCGGCGCACAGACTGTGGACAACCTGCCACGCTCTGGCTAGGGCAGTATCGCCGCAGGATTGTGCCGCAACCGCCAAACTCGCTCAAAAAGGTACACGAGGTACGGATGGGACATCCGTACCTCGTGTCACTGGCTCCGACCGGCCGACGAGGGCTGGTCGGCAGCGGCACACCTGGGACGATCAGCGCCCGGCTTTGGCGTGGTACTCGTCCACGATCTCCTGCGGGATGCGCCCGCGGTCGGAGATCTCCTTGCCTTCCTTCTTCGCCCAGGCCCGGATCGCCCGGTTCTGCTCACGGTCGGCGGCGGCACCGCCCCGACCCCGCGCGGCCCGACCACCTACGACCACGCCACCGCGGCCGATCTTGGTACCAGCAGCCACGTACGGAGCGAAAACCTGCCGCAATTTGTCCGCGTTCTTCTCCGAGAGGTCGATCTCGTACTGGACGCCGTCGAGGGCGAACTTGACGGTCTCGTCGGCGTCTCCGCCGTCCAGATCGTCGACCAGCTTGTGAATGATCTGCTTGGCCACAGGCCGTTGTCCTTCCGAGCACGTTCTCCCGCAATCAAGAGCACAATAGCCCGAAAGATGCGCCAGCCGTCAATAGGACGCGCAAACTCCCCGAAAAAATCTGGCCGACTACTCTGGACGGACCAGAGGGAAGAGGATGGTTTCGCGAATACCCAGGCCGGTCAGGGCCATGAGCAACCGGTCGATTCCCATTCCCATGCCCCCGACCGGCGGCATTCCGTACTCCATGGCCCGGAGGAAGTCCTCGTCGAGGCGCATCGCCTCCGGGTCACCGCCGGCGGCCAGCCGCGCCTGAGCCACCAGCCGCTCCCTCTGCACCACCGGGTCGACCAACTCGCTGTACGCGGTCGCCAGCTCGACCCCGCGCACGTAGAGGTCCCACTTCTCGGCCAGCTCCGGCTCGGCGCGGTGCGCCCGGGTCAGCGGGCTGGTCTCCACCGGGTAGTCCCGCACGAAGGTCGGCTGGAGCAGAGTCGGCACGACCAATTCCTCGAAGAGTTCCTCCGCCAGCTTGCCCAGACCCCACTTCGGGTCCACAGCTACATCGAACTTCTCGGCGTAACGCAGCAACTGCGCTCGGTCGGTCCGTACAGTGACTTCCTCACCGAGAGCTTCCGACAACACTCCGTACAGAGTCACCGTACGCCACTGGCCGCCAAGGTCAAACTCCGACCCGTCGGCATGGGTGACCACATGTGACCCACTGATCGCACTCGCGCACTCCTGGACCAGATCCTGGGTCAGCCGCGCCATGGTGTCGTAGTCCCCGTACGCCTCGTAGGTCTCCAACATGGCGAACTCGGGCGAGTGCGAGGAGTCAACCCCCTCATTGCGGAAGTTGCGGTTGATTTCGAACACCCGGTCGATGCCGCCGACCACACAGCGCTTGAGGAATAGCTCAGGAGCGATTCGCAGATACAGATCAACATCAAGAGCGTTGCTGTGCGTAACGAACGGCCGGGCCGCCGCGCCGCCATGGAGCACCTGCAGCATCGGCGTCTCCACCTCGGTGAAGCCCCGCTGGTGGAACGAGTCGCGCAGGGTACGCAGCACTGTCGCCCGGGTCCGCACGGTCCGGCGCGCCTCCGGGCGGACGATCAGGTCGACGTACCGCTGCCGGACCCGGGCCTCCTCGCTCAACGGCCGGTGCGCCACCGGCAGCGGACGCAGCGCCTTGGCGGTGATCTGCCACGAATCGGCGAGCACCGAGAGCTCACCCCGGCGGCTGGTGATCACCTCGCCGGCCACCCCCACGTGGTCGCCGATGTCGACCAGCCGCTTCCAGTCCTCCAGCCGCTCGGCACCGACCCGGTCCCGGGACAGCATTACCTGCAACTCGGTCCCGTCACCCTCACGCAGAGTGGCAAAACAGAGCTTGCCGGTGTTCCGGACGAAGATCACCCGGCCGGTGACCGCCGCCTGCTCGCCGGTGGCGGTGTCGGTCGGCAGGTCGCCGAAGCGCTCCCGCAGCTGCGCCAGCGAGGTGGTCCGGGGGAACCCGACCGGATAGGGCTCCGTGCCCTGGGCCAGCAGCCGGTCCCGCTTCTCCCGGCGCACCCGCATCTGCTCGGGCAGATCCGCTGCGGAATCGTCGGGTACGGTCACGTGCTCGGTCACGGTGGGCATCCTCAACACAGGGGGTACGGACAACGGTGCGACCTCGTGGTCACGGTCCGGCCACGAGCGTACTCAACCAAGGTTCTGTGACGCAGCTGACAAGGCCGCGACGGGGATCAGGTGTTCCGCTCGTACACCATCCGCAGGCCGATAAGGGTGATCATCGGTTCGTGGTGGGTGATGGTGCGACACTCACCGATCACCACCGGGGCCAGTCCACCCGTCGCGATAACCGCGCTGAGCTGCCCCAACTCTGCCGCCATCCGCTCCACGATGCGGTCCACCTGGCCGGCGAAACCGAAGTACATGCCGGACTGCAGGCACTCTACGGTGTTCTTACCAATCACCGACCGGGGCCGGGTCGGCTCGACCTTGCGCAGCTGGGCGGCGCGGGCCGACAACGCGTCGAAGGATATCTCGATGCCGGGAGCGAACGCCCCGCCGAGGAACTCACCCCGGGCGCTGATCACGTCGAAGTTGGTGGTAGTGCCGAAGTCGACGACAATCGACGGGCCACCATACAAGGTGTGCGCGGCGAGCGTATTGACCACCCGGTCCGAGCCGACCTCCTTGGGGTTGTCGATCGCCAACTGCACCCCGGTCCGCACCCCCGGCTCCACGATCACGCTGGGAATGTCGCCGTAGTAGCGGCCGAGCATCGTCCGCAACGAACGCAACGCCGCCGGTACGGTCGAGCAGGCAGCCACCCCGGTGAGCTCCACCGAGTCCCCGGCGAGCAGCCCGCGGAACATCAGGCCGAGCTCATCGGCGGTCGACCGGGCGTCGGTCTTGATCCGCCACGAGTGCACCAGCTTGTCCCCGTTGAACGTGGCCAGCACCGTATTGGTGTTACCGATGTCGATGCACAGCAGCATGTCGTCCCCTCGACGGTCAACCGGCGCGTCGGCCGGCACCGGCCGACGCGCCAGCACCGGCCGGTCGCAGATCCAACGCGATGTCCATGATCGGCGAAGAGTGGGTCAACGCCCCGACCGACAGGTAGTCCACCCCGGTTCGCGCGTACCGGACCGCATTGGCCAGGGTCAACCCGCCGGTGGCCTCCACCTCGACCCGGTCACCCACCTCGGCGACGACCGCGCTCAGCAGCTCCGGCGACATGTTGTCGCAGAGCAGGAACGACGCCCCGGCCTCGACCGCCTCGACCGCTTCGGCCAATGTGGTCACCTCGACCTCCACCGGTACGCCGGGAAAGGCCTCGCGCACCCGGCGGTACGCGGCGCCCACCCCGCCAGCGGCCAGCTTGTGGTTGTCCTTGACCATCGCCACGTCGTACAGACCCATCCGCTTGTTGCCACCACCGCCGACCCGGACCGCGTACTTCTCCAGCAGCCGCAGCCCGGGGGTGGTCTTGCGGGTGTCCAGCACGGTCGCCTTCGACCCGGCGAGGGCGTCCGCCCAGGCCCGGGTGTGGGTGGCCACCCCGGAGAGCCGGCTGATCAGGTTGAGCGCGGTCCGCTCGCCGGTGAGCAGGGTACGGACCGGGCCGGTCAACGTGGCCAGCACCGTACCGGCCGGTACCCGGTCACCGTCGCAGCGGTGCAGCCGCACCTCGACCGGCGTGCCTGCCGACGGCACCGCGTCGAACACGGCGGCGACCAGCGGCAGACCGGCCACCACCCCGGCGGAGCGGGCCACCAGTTCGGCCGTGCCGAACTGCCCCGGGTCGATGATGGCCGCCGACGTCACGTCCAGCCGGTCCGGGCCGAGATCCTCGGCCAACGCGGTGGCCACCACCCGGTGGACAACGTCCGGGTCCAGACCGCAGGCCCGCGACGCGGCGACGGTCACCTCGCTACGCATGACGGCTCCCAGGTGAGAGTGGGCTGCCCGACCGGGCCGAGCGCGCTGATGAGATGCCCCAGCCAACTCTCGGCCGCCGACGGGAAATCGTCACGCCAGTGACAACCCCGGGTCTCCTGCCGGGCGTACGCCGCCGCCACCAACGCGGTGGCGACGGTGACCAGGTTAGTCGCCTCCCATCCGGCGGTGCCCGGCGTGCCCCGGCCACCGGCGAGCCGGCGCAGCTCGGCGGCGGTGCCGTCGAGCGTCGCGGCGGAACGTAGCACCCCGGCGCCCCGGCTCATCGCCCGTTGCAGCGGCTGCCGGGCCTGCTCCGGCAGCAACCAGCCGTCGGCCTGGTCAGCCACCCGGCCGGCGCCGGCCGGCTCCAGCTGCGGCGGCGGGTCGCGGGTGATGTCCCGGGCGATCCGCCGGGCGAAGACCAGGCCCTCCAGCAGCGAGTTGCTGGCCAGCCGGTTGGCGCCGTGCACCCCGGTGCAGGCCACCTCGCCGCAGGCGTACAGGCCGGGAATGGTGGTGCGGCCGTGCAGATCGGTGCGGACGCCGCCGGACGCGTAGTGGGCGGCCGGTGCCACCGGGATCAGCTCCTCGGCGGGGTCGATCCCGATGGCCCGGCAGGAGGCCACGATCGTCGGGAAGCGCCGGGCCAGGAACTCGCCGCCCAGATGTCGGGCATCGAGCTGCACGTGGTCGACGTCGACCGCCGACATCACCCGGTGGATGCCCTTGGCGACCACGTCGCGCGGTGCCAGCTCGGCGAGCTCGTGCCGGCCGAGCATGAACCGCTTGCCGTCTGGGTCGAGCAGCAGCGCGCCCTCGCCGCGCAGCGCCTCGGACACCAGCGGCTGCTGGCCGCTGCCGCCGGCGGCGCCCGGCACCACCAGGGCCGTCGGATGGAACTGGACGAACTCCAGGTCGGCCACTGCCGCGCCGGCCCGCAGCGCCAGCGCCACCCCGTCGCCGGTGGAGACCGCCGGATTGGTGGTGGTGGCGAAGATCTGCCCCATCCCGCCGGTGGCCAGCACCACGGCGCGGGCCACGATCGCGCCCACCCCGTCCGGGGAGCCCTCGCCGAGCACGTGCAGCGTGACCCCGCAGGCCCGGGCCGGCTCCCCGTCGGCGGCCGGCGCGGCGCGCAGCAGGTCGACCACCAGGGCGTGCTCGACCAGCCGGATCCACGGGTCCCGACGGACCGCAGCGTGCAACGCCCGCTGCACCTCGGCGCCGGTGGCGTCACCGCCGGCATGCACGATCCGGTTGGCCCGGTGACCGCCCTCCCGGGTGAGCAGCAGCACACCGTCGGCGTCCCGGTCGAACTCGGCGCCGACCCGGATCAGCTCCCGGATCCTGGCCGGTCCCTCCTCGACCAGCACCCGGACCGCATCCGGGTCGCAGAGCCCCACGCCGGCCGTCTCGGTGTCCTGTGCGTGCGCGGCCGGGGTGTCCAGCGGGTCCAGCACAGCGGCGATCCCGCCCTGCGCCCACCGGGTCGACCCGTCGTCGATGTTGACCTTCGTCACGACGGTGACGTGCAGCCCGGCTTCCCGCAGATAGAGCGCGGCAGTCAGACCGGCGATACCGGAGCCGACGACCACCACGTCAGTGGTCTCCACCCAGCCGG
The DNA here is from genome assembly GCF_048060315.1 of Micromonospora sp. LOL_013. NCBI lineage: Bacteria > Bacillati > Actinomycetota > Actinomycetes > Micromonosporales > Micromonosporaceae > Micromonospora > Micromonospora sp. LOL_013. The sequence goes on along the minus strand of NZ_JBHMIQ010000009.1, from coordinate 74,138 downwards.
GGTCCGGCGCGGCGAGCCGGCCGGGCAGCTCGGGCAGGTCCGGGATACGCAGTCGCATGGGCAGAGTCAACCGCGTCGGCCCCGGTGGCGGGCAGCCGGGGCGGACGGATGTGTGCCGGTGCACCCGGGTGGGCGCCAGGCGGCGGCCGACATGAGGTCGGTCACTACTCGTACTGGATGGGCAGGCCCTCGGTGCCGGCGTCCTTGAGTGACCGCTCGACGTTGCGTTCGTCGAGCCACAGGTAGCAGCGGACGCCCCGGTTGCCGGCCGCCCACTCGGCGGCACCGCCCGGCAGCGAGATCACCCCGGTCCGGAACTGCAGGTTGCCGTCGAGCGGTACGTCCGCGTACCGGCCGATCACCTTGCGGCACTCGGTGTGGAACTGGGCCCAGTCCCGGTCCTGGGTCGGATACTCGATGTCCGGTGCCTGCCAGACCCCGGCGAACTCTGCGTTGTGCGGCTCGTCGCACTCCGCGGCCGGCATGGTGTCGATCGCGCCGTTGTCGTCGTTGCGGACCGCGTAGCAGGTCAGGTGCAGCGGCGACGGCTCGGCCAGCGCGTCCCGCAGGCTCGCGGTGCGCGACGCCGTACCGCCGTTGTCCTCGACGTCGGTCACCTCGGTGACGTCGCAGCGGAACCAGCGGGCGCCGCCTTCCCAGGCTGCCGGGGACGGCACCGCCACCCCCACCCAGAGCCGGCCGAGCCGCCAGTCGGCACCGACGAACTCGCTGGTCGCGGAGTCGCACTCGGCGTACGCGACGCGGATTTCGGGCGAACCCTGCGCCGGCGGCGCGGTCGCCTCCGCCGCCTCGGCGCCGAACGTGCCGACGTGGACCGTCTCCACCCGGTGCGGGGCCGCGCAGTCGACCGGGCTGTACGACGACAGGTAGGCGGTCTCGGCGAAGTCCCCCGGGTGGCAGACCTCGGCCGGCGGCACGAACGGGCTCGGTTCGGGAATCGGCTGCCAGCTGTTGGTCAGCTCACCGTCCACCCCGGCGGGCAGGCCACACCCGGTCAGGCCGAGCGCAAGCGCTCCACCGACCGCGACAGCGGCGGTCCATCGGCGCATCGAGTCCCTCCCACGGGCTGGCTGGCAGGCGGTCCGGACCGCCGAGCATACGACGCCTTCGGGTGACCGTACGGTCACCGCCCGGCTTCCGGTCGACGGCTGCCCACCCGGCCGGGGCGTCGGTCCGCCCCGCCGTGGCGGCACTACCACGCTAAGGCCTACCGGCAACCATCACCACGCTAAGGCCTGCCGGCGACCACCGGCCAGTCGACGGCGGTGTCGCCGCGGACCGGGTCGCCGACCACCCCGGCGGGTGCCCCGGCCGGGTCGGCGTCGAGCTGGATCACCCGGTTGGCGGCGTCGACGTGCACCACCCGGGGCTGGTATACGCGGGCCTCGGCGTCGGTGAACTGCCCGTACGCGATCAGGATCACCAGATCGCCGGGATGCACCAGGTGGGCTGCCGCCCCGTTGATGCCGATCACCCCGCTACCCCGGGCCCCCTCGATGACGTACGTCTCCAGCCGGGCACCGTTTGTCACGTCGACGATCGCCACCTGCTCTCCGGGCAGCAGGTCGGCGGCGTCCAGCAGGTCGGCGGCGACGGTGACCGAACCGACGTAGTGCAGATCGGCCTGGGTCACCGTGGCCCGGTGGATCTTGGACTTGAGCATGGTGCGCAGCATCAGGATCCTTCCGATCGGGAGCCGGTCAGCTCCACCGGGGCGTTGTCGATCAACCGGGTGTCACCGACCCGGGCGGCGATCAGCAGCCGGGCCGGACCGGGCACCGCCGGCCCCAGCTCGGGGTCGGTCAGCGCCAGGTAGTCGAGCTCGGCGACACCGCCGGTGTGCCGGTCGAAGGCGGCCCGGCCGGCGGCCAGCACCTCGTCGGCCAAAGCGCCCGCGGCGGCCGCCGCCGCGCCGGCCCGCAGTGCGCCGGCCAGCCCCAGCGCCACCTGCCGCTGCCGGGGCGACAGGTAACGGTTGCGGCTGGACCGGGCCAGCCCGTCCGGCTCACGGACGGTCGGCACGCCGACGATGGTCACCGGCAGATCCAGGTCGCGCACCATCCGCCGGACCAGGGTGAGCTGCTGGTAGTCCTTCTCACCGAAGAAGGCCAGGTCGGGTCGGGTGATCTGGAGCAGCTTCAGCACCACGGTGAGCACGCCGTGGAAGAAGCCCGGGCGGCTCGCCCCCTCCAGAATCTCCCCCACCGGCCCGGGGTTGACCCGAACCTGCGGCGCACCGTCCGGGTAGACCTCGGCCCGGCCCGGCGCGAAGACCGCCCGGACCCCGGCCCGCCGGCACACCTCCAGGTCGTCGTCGATGGTGCGGGGGTACCGGTCGAAGTCCTCGGTCGGCCCGAACTGCAGCGGGTTGACGAAGATCGTGGCGATCACCTGGTCGGCGCGGGCCGCCGCCGCACGCAGCAGGGCGGCGTGCCCGTCGTGCAGGGCGCCCATCGTCATCACCACCGCCACCGAGCCGGACCAGCCGGCGCGCAGCGCGGCGAGTTCGGCGCGGGTCCAGACGACCTGCAGCCCGGCCGGCGCGGTCGGGGTGGTCGGCGCGGCCGAGGCCTGGCTCATCGCACTCATCGGACCCGCTCCCGACGTCGGCCCGACGTGGCGGCCGGCTCCCGACCGGCCAGCACGTCGAGCAGCGGCACCGCGGCGGCGGCCGGCAGCCGGCCGGCGGCGATCGCCCGGTCGGCGGTACGCCGGGCCAACGCCAGATAGCTGGGCAGGCTCTCCGCAGCGGTCTCGGCCAGCCGGTCCAGGTGCCGGGCCACGGTGCCGGCGTCGCCGCGCGACACCGGCCCGGTCAGCGCGGCGTCGCCGTGCGCCAGGGCGTTGTCCAGGGCGGCGCGCAGCAGCGGCGCGAGCACCCGGGCAGGGTCGGTGACCCCGGCGTCGCGCAGCCGGTCGCCGGCCTCGTTGACCAGGGTGACCAGATGGTTCGCGCCGTGTGCCAGGGCGGCGTGGTAGAGCACCCGGTCCGTCTCGGCGACCCACTCGACGGTGCCGCCCAGCGCCGCCACCAGGCGGGTGGCCAACGGCCGCAGCGGCCGGACGGCGGTCACCCCGTAGCTGATCCCCGGCAGCCGGTCCAGGTCACCGCGCTCGCCGGTGAAGGTCATCGCCGGGTGCATCGCCAGCGGGGCGGCGCCGGTCGCCGCGGCCGGGGCCAGCACGGCGAGACCGTGCGACCCCGAGGTGTGTGCCACGACCTGGCCGGACCGCAGCGCGCCGGCCGTCACCAGGTCGGTCACCACGGTCGGCAGCACGTCGTCGGGCACCGCGAGGATCAGCAGCTCGGCGGCGTCGGCGACGTCGGCCGCCGGCCGGGGCTCGACGCCGGGCAGCAGCCGACGGATCCGGTCCCGGCTGGCCGTGCTGGCGCCGGAGACCGCGGTGATTCGATGGCCGGCGGCGGTCAGGGCGGCGGCGAGCACCGCGCCGACCCGACCGGCGCCCACGACCCCGACAGCAGGGCCGGTCACCCGGGCGGCGGGAACCTCCACCGTCGTCGGGCGCGCCGATGCGCTCATGATGTGATCCAGTCCTCGAAACGGGGGTACCGGTCGATGCCAGTATGCGCCGGGGCAACGGGCCGGAAACAACGGTGTGTGAAAACCTTCACCCGCTGGTCTAGGGTGGCCCGGTGCTGACCTGGCAGGACGCCATCTCCACCGCGCTGTACGGGCCGGAGGGCTTCTATGTGACCGGCAGCACCCCGGTGCCCGCAGCGCACTTCTCGACCAGCGCGCAGACCGGTACGCCGTTCGCCCGGGCGGTGCTGCGGCTGCTGGGTCAGGTCGACCGCCTGCTCGGCCACCCGGACCCGGTCGACCTGGTCGACGTCGGAGCCGGCGGCGGTGAGCTGCTCGGCGCCGTGCACCGGCTACTCACCGACCTGCCGGGCGCCTTCGCAGACACGCCCGGAACGCTCGCCGACCGGATCCGGTTGACCGGCGTCGACCCGGCACCCCGGCCGGCCGGCCTGCCCGAACCGGTCCAATGGCGGGCCGCACCGCCGACGCGAACCACCGGGCTGCTCGTCGCCACCGAGTGGCTGGACAACGTACCGCTCGATCTGGCCGTTCGCGACGGTGACCGGCTCCGCTGTCTGCTGGTCGACCCGGCAACCGGCCGGCAGCACCCCGGCGGGGAACTCGGAGCCGCCGACTCCGCCTGGCTGGCCCGCTGGTGGCCGCCGCTGCCGGACGGGGCGCAGGCTGAGATCGGTCGACCCCGCGACGAGGCCTGGGCCGCGGCGGTACGGACCCTGCGCCGGGGCGTCGCCGTGGCGGTCGACTACGGCCACCGGTACGCCGACCGCCCGGTCACCGGCACCCTGGCCGGTTTCCGGGCCGGCCGTACGGTGGCCCCGGTCCCCGACGGCTCCTGCGACCTCACCGCCCACGTGGCGATCGACGCGGTCGCCGCCGCCGGATCGGCGGCCGCTGGCGGGGCCGGCCACCTGCTGTGCCAGCAACGGGACGCGCTGCACCGACTCGGGGTGCACGGCCGCCGACCGCCGCTGGCCCTGGCCGGCACCGACCCGCGTGGCTACGTGGCCGCGCTGGCCGCCGCCGGCACCGCCGCTGAACTCACCGACCCGGATGGGCTGGGCGGGCACTGGTGGCTGGTCCAACCCGTCGGGCTGGCCGTCGATGTCGAATCCCTGCTGGCCTGACAACCGAGTCCCGTCTGAGGTGGCAGGCCCGGCGGGAGGGCAGGCCCGGCAGGAGGGCAGGCCCGGCAGGAGGGCAGGCCCGGCGCCGCCGCTGACCGCGCGGCGGGGAGCCGGCGTGCGACGATGGCCGGCATGGACACCGACACCGGTTCGCTGCCCCCGGCCGGGTCGGCCGACGGACTCCGCCAGCTGACCGTCGGCACCGGCGCCGGGCTGGACACCGCCGACATGGTGCTCAACATCGGCCCGCAGCACCCGTCCACGCACGGCGTACTCCGGCTCAAGCTGGTCCTCGACGGCGAGCGGGTGGTCTCCTGCGAGCCGGTGATCGGCTACATGCACCGTGGCGCCGAGAAACTGTTCGAGGTCCGCGACTACCGGCAGATCATCATGCTGGCCAACCGGCACGACTGGCTGTCCGCGTTCGCCAACGAGCTGGGTGTGGCGCTCGCCGTTGAACGGATGATGGGCATCGAGGTGCCGGAGCGGGCCACCTGGCTGCGGACCGCGCTGGCCGAACTGAACCGGGTGCTCAACCACTTGATGTTCCTCGGCTCGTATCCACTGGAGATCGGCGCGCTCACCCCGGTGTTCTACTCGTTCCGGGAGCGGGAGACGCTGCAGGCCGTGCTGGAGGAGGTCTCCGGCGGACGGATGCACTACATGTTCAACCGGGTGGGCGGCCTCAAGGAGGAGGTGCCGGCCGGCTGGACCCGCCGGGCCCGGGAGGCGATCGGCCAGGTCGAGGCCCGGATGCCCGACCTGGACCGGCTGATTCGGCGCAACGAGATCTTCCTCGCCCGTACGGTCGGGGTCGGGGTGCTCGACGCGGCGACGGCCGCGGCGTTCGGCGCCTCCGGACCGGTCGCCCGGGCCAGCGGGCTGGACCTGGACCTGCGTCGCGACGAGCCGTACCTCGCCTACGGCGAGCTGGACGTGCCGGTGGTCACCCGCCGGGCCGGCGACTGCCACGCCCGGTTCGAGGTGCTGCTCGACCAGGTGTACGCCTCACTCGACCTGGCCCGCCGCTGTCTGGACCGGGTCGACCAGCTGAGCGGGCCGGTCAACGTACGGTTGCCGAAGGTGGTCAAGGCACCCGAGGGCCACACCTACGCGTGGACCGAGAACCCGCTCGGGGTCAACGGCTACTACCTCGTCTCCCGGGGGGAGAAGACCCCGTGGCGGCTCAAGCTGCGGACTGCCTCCTACGCCAACGTGCAGGCGTTGGCGACGCTGATCCCCGGCAGCCTGGTGCCGGATCTGGTGGCAATCCTCGGTTCGATGTTCTTCGTGGTCGGCGACATCGACAAGTGACGCCGGCCTACCGCCAGCGGCGGTCGTCGGGGAAGTCGACGTCGTCACGGTAGCGGCCGCGGCCGTCGTCGTCACGGTACCGCCGGCCACCGTCGTCCGGGTCCCGGTAGCGCCGGCCCGGGGCACCGTCGTCGTAGTCGCGGTACCGGCGGCCCGGCTCGTCGTCGTAGTCGCGGTACCGGCGGCCGGCGGTGCCCTCCTCCGCGTACCGGCGGGGCGGTTCGTCGTCGCGGTAGCGCCGGCCGGACGCGTCGTCGCGGTAGCGCCGGCCCGGATCCGCCGGTTCGTCGTCCCGGTACCGGCGGGGCGGTTCCTCGTCGCGGAACCGCCGACCGACGTCGTCCTCGTCGTCCCGGTACCGGCGACTGCGCCGGACCGGCTCGTCGTCGAGTGGATCGCGGGCCGGCGACGACCAGGCTGGAGGCGACTCGGCGCCGCTGCCGGCCGGCAACGCCGGCAGCGCCGCACGCCGGCCGGTCCCGCTGATCCCCGGGCCGTCCGGCGGCGGGTCGGCCATCCGCTGGTCCCACCGGGCGTCCCGCCACGGCGGCTCGTCCGCAACCCGGTCACCGCCCGGCCCCGGCAGGTCACCCCGGTCCTGCGGGTACCGGCCGTTACGGGCACCGACTCCGGACCGGGCCGGCGGGTAGTCGTCGTCGCGGGCCGGCTGCCACCGCTCGGCCGGCGACCCGGTGCTGAAGCCGTCGGCCCGCCCGACGTCCCACCGGTCGACGGGTCGGTCGCCGTACCGTTGCTCGCCGCTGTCGTCCCGGCCGCCGCTCCACGACCAGCGCTCCTCCGGCTGGTCGCGCAGCCGACGTTCGGCCCACGACTCCTCGTCCGGCTCGGCGGAACGCCGCCCACGGGTCGCCGGTGCGGACCACTCACCGTCAATGGACTCGCCGCCCCGGCCGCCGTACCGGGTCCCGCCGTACACCGTGCCGGCGGGTTCGTCGTCGGCCCGTGGGTCGACAACGTGCCGGGTGCTCACCTGGACGGTCTCCGGCTGCCGAACGACGCCGTTCGGCCCCTGCTGGCGGGGCAGTACGGTGCCGCTGACCGCCGGGACCGAGGCGCGACCGGCCTGGCCGCCGGATGAGTACTGGCTGCCGGAGCCGTACTGGCCGCCGTAGCCAGCAGCCCCGGTCGGGCCGGAGGCCGGCACTGCCGCCGGTACGGCGGACGCCGGAGCAGCCTGATCGAACCGGTCGTAGCCGGCGCGGTCACCGCCCGGCTTTTCCCGGGCCGGTTCACTGCGGGCGATCTCGGCACGGACCACGTCCAGCTGGCCACTAAGCGCCTCGACGTCGTCCTGAACCACCTGCATCTTTTCGCCGAAGGCGCGGTGCGTCGCCCGGACGGCGGTGGAAATGTCGTTGCGCACGTCCTCGCGGAGCACATCCATTTCCTCGACGAGCGCATCCTCCATGTCGGCGCGCATAGTTTCCACACCGCCACGCAAGGTGATTGACAATCCGATCAACACCACCGACGCGATAGCGATCACCATCGCCAGTCGCAACGAGCCGTCGCCGTCGCCGAGTAACAGCAAAAGCGCAGCCAGCGGCGCCAGGCCCAGGCCACCCCAGGTAAGCCACTTGAGCGGAACCGTGCGGCGCGGCTCCTCTTCGGCCTCGGGAGCGGACATGGCTGTGGAGCCTACCGACAACTACAGATCAACGGAACGGGTACCGCCTGCTGTCCGAGAAGGTAGGCTCCACAGCCCGGGTGGCCGGCGAAAGCCCGCGCCGGCCAGGAAAATCAGCCGGTCGCCAACGCCCCGTCCGACGAGAACACCAGACCCACACTGATCTCGCCGGTGGTCAACGCGGTCTTGGTCTGCGGCCCACCGACGTCGAGGGAGCTGAACTCGCCGGCCCGGAAGTCGTACACCTCGACCAGCCCTTCCTGGCACTTGGGACGCTGCGGGCACTCCGGCGGACCGCCCAGGACGGTCGCCGTACCGGAGCATTTCTCCGCCAGGTCGGAAAGCGTACGAACGCCGTACTCGTCGGCGAAGGCACTGGTCACCGCGAACGCGTTCTGGTCCTGTGCCGCGGACGGCTCGCCGAAGACGATGCCGACCTGCTCGCCGACCTCGCGGAGCCCGGTCATCGTCTCGTCCAGGTCCGGCGACGAGATCGCTGGGGCGTTCTCCCCCGCGACCTTGTTGTTGATGAAGTCCGCCATGGTGGCCGCGTACTCCGGCACCACCTGAATCTCCCCGGTCTCCAGCGCCGGCTCGTACAGCTCACGGTTGCCGATCTGCTGCACGGTGACGTCGTAACCCGCCGCCGTCAGCACGATCCGGTACAACTCGCCCAGGGTCTCGCTCTCACTGAAGTTGGCCGCGCCGACGATCAACTCACCGCCCGGTCCGGTCTCGATACCGTCGGTCAGGGCCTCGGCGGCGGCGAACTCCTCGGCCGCGGCCTGCGGCGTCTGCCGGTCGACGTCGACCGCCCGGTTGAGCCCGATCAGCTTCTCGGTGTCCAACGCGGCCGACACCCTGTTCAGGGCGGCGACGACCTGCGGCGATGCCGCGTCGGCGTTGACCGCCGGCACGATGTTGTCGGTGTTCTGCAGCTTTTTGTCGTCAGTCAGCACCACTAGCTGGTCTCCGGCTACCGGTGCGCAGCCAGCACCGGACGCGCCGGCATCCGGCGCCTCGGTGCCGGAAGACCCCGCCTCGCCACATGCGGCGAGGAACCCCGCCGCGGTGAGCGCGCCGACCGCGCTCAGGGCGATACGTGTCCGTGCATGCATGATTGCCCGCCTCCTGTGTCCCGGCGCGACCCCATCGGGCCGGCCGCGTGTCCGACGGGCGCGGCACATGCCCGCGCGAGCGTGCTGCGGGCAGCACGGCAGCCGCGACGGGGCCCCGGCCCGTGCCGGCATGCCGTCACCCGTTCCCTCTACCGAACATCCTCAACGTAGGGTCCGACAACAGATGAAGATCGGTTGTCACCGGATCGTCATCCGGCCCAAACGGAAAGCGACGCGCTCAACCCGAACCGACCGCGCTGGCCTGCTCGTTCGCCCGCCGGCCGGGCCGGCGCAGCGGCCGCGGAGTGAACGCCCGTTCGAGCACCGCCAGCAGCCCTTCGGTGATCAGCGCCAGGGTCGCCACCAACAGACCGCCGGCGAGGATCTGGCCGCCGCCGATCGAGATGCCCAACCCGAAGCCCGCGCTGATGATCTGCCCGAGACCTCCGCCGTTGACGAACGCCGCCAGCGCCGCCGTCGCCACCACCTGCACCGCCGCGGTCCGGAACCCGGCCGCCAGGTACGGCACCGCGAGCGGCAACTCGACCCGGCGCAGCACCTGCCAGCCGGACAGCCCCATCCCCCGAGCTGCCTCCCGCACCTGCGGATCGACCTGCCGGATCCCGGTGAACGCGTTGGCCAGCAGCGGCGGTACGGCGAACACCGCCAACGCCAGGATCACCGGCGGCTTACCGAAACCCAGGAAGGTCAACGGCAGAATGGACAGCAGGGCGATGGTCGGCACCGCCAGGGTCAGGTTCGACACCAGCACCACCAGGCCGCCGCCCCGGCCGATGTGCCCGAGCCACAGTCCGACCGGCCAGGCCACCAGGCAGCCGACCGCGACCGCGGCGGCCGAGATGGTCAGGTGCTCACCGAGGCGGTCCAGCACCCCACCCGGGTTGGTCCAGTTGAGCGGGTCGTTGAGCCAGGTCACCGCCTGCTCGATCGGGTTCGCCGCCACGGTCCGCCGGCTCACGGGGCGACCCGCCGGGCCCAGGGCGTCAGCAGCCGACCGGCACCCGCCAGGAGCAGGTCGAGCAGCAGGGCCAGCGCCACGCTCAGCAGCGTACCGGTGAGGATCTGGGCCTTGTAGAAGTTGTTCCGGAAGCCACTGAAGATCAGATCACCGAGGCCGCCGTAGCCGATCAGCGAGCCGATGGTGACCAGCGCGACCGTGGAGACCGTGGCCAGCCGCAAGCCGGTCATGATGCCGGGCAGTGCCAACGGCAGTTCGATGCGCAGCAGCCGACCGAACCGGCCGTACCCCATCCCGTCGGCCGCCTCGATGGTCGCCGCCGGCACCTGACTCAGCCCGGCCAGCGAGTTGCGCACGACCAGCAGCAACGCGTACAGCACCAGGGCGATCAGCACCGACGCGGGATTTGTCGCACCCACGTAGGGTGCGACGAAGGCGAGCAGCGCCAGCGACGGGATGGTGTAGAGCACGCCGGTGAGGGCGAGGATCGGCCCGGTCAGCGACCGGAACCAGTACGCGACCACCGCCAGCGGCACCGCCAGCAGCGCGGCGATCAGCACCGCCTGTACCGTCAGGGCGACATGTTCGGTCAACGCGGCGACGATCGTCGACCAGTTGTCCTGGATGTACTGACCGGAGAACCACGGGTTACCCGGGTCAGCCCGGCCGGCGAGCAGGTGGAAGGACACAGGTGGACGGTACCGTGCGGGACACCGACGCCGACGGCGCGGCAGCGATCACCTTGACCGACATCGGCAAGCGGTTCCCGGACGGGACACGCGCCGTACAGAGCCTCTCCCTGGAGATCCCCGCCGGCCAGTTGGTGGTGCTGATCGGCCCGTCCGGCTGCGGCAAGTCCACCGTGCTCCGGATGATCAACAGGCTGATCGAGCCGACCACCGGGCGGATCATGCTCGGCGACGAGGACGTCACCCAGGTCGACCCGGTACTGCTGCGCCGCCGGATCGGGTACGTGATCCAGCACGTGGGGCTCTTCCCGCACCAGACCATCCGGGCCAACGTCGGCACGGTCCCCCGGCTGCTCGGCTGGCAGCGGGACCGGATCCGGCGCCGCGCCGACGAACTACTCGACCTGGTCGGGCTGGAACCGGGCCGGTACGGCAAGCGCTACCCGCACGAACTGTCCGGCGGACAACGCCAGCGGGTCGGCGTCGCCCGGGCGCTTGCCGCCGACCCGGTCGTTCTGCTGATGGACGAGCCGTTCTCCGCGGTCGACCCGATCGCCCGCGGCCGGCTGCAGGAGGAGTTCCTCCGGCTGCAGGCCGAGGTACGCAAGACAATCGTGCTGGTCACCCACGACCTGGACGAGGCGGTACGGCTGGGCGACCGGATCGCCGTACTGTCCGAAGGCGGCCGGCTGGAGCAGTACGCGGCACCGGCCGAACTACTCGGCGGGCCGGCGACCCCGTTCGTGACCGAGTTCGTCGGCGCCGACCGGGCGATCCGCCGGCTCGCGGTCACCCCGGTGAGCCGCGAACTGCTCGACGACGAACCGGCGGACCCGGTTCCGGCCGGGCTGCCCACCCTCGCTTTGGGTACCTCGCTCTACGACGCGCTGGCCCGGTTGCTGGTCACCGGCGCGGAGCACGCCCGGGTGGTCGACGACGCCGACCAGCCGATCGGCGTGGTGAGCCGACGCCGGATCCTCGACGCCAGCTGACCCGATGCCGGCTGACCTGCGTCAGCTCCGCTGCCCGGGCCTTAGCAGGTAGTCGATGAACGCTGCCCGTAGCAACGGCTCCGACTCGCCGTACTCGTGGCCGGTGAACTCCCGCCACAGCGCCACCGCGTCCTCGACGGTCGGGCCGATCGAGTTCGGCGCGCCGTCCAGCTCACTGGCGTCGTCGGCCCGGGACAGCCGCTGAGTTATCGACCAGAAGAAGCCCAGGTCCTTACGCTGCCGGGCCAGCTCGAACGCCTGCTCCCGCAACTGCTCGGTGGAGAGCTGATCGAGCTCCTCGAAGGTCGGCGTGGCGTGGTTCGCGGCCGGCGATTCGGTCATGCCTGCGAGCCTAACCCGCCGGCCCGTCGCTGGCTCGGCAGCTAGCGGGCTTGTCGGCGGGTCAGACAGGCCGGCGGCAGGCCAGGCGAGCCGGCGTGGGTCAGCGACTCTCGGTGCCCCAGTGGTCGTCGGCGCCCCAGTTGTCGCTGGTGTCCCAGTTGTCGCTGGTGTCCCAGCGGTCCCGGGCCGGCGCCGGCTGGGCGGGCAGGGAGGCCGACCAGGACTGCTGGCCGCCGGTTGGCGGGTCGGATGGCCACCCGGCCTCGGCCCGGGCCGGCTCCGACCAGTCCGCCAGCTGACCGTCGTAGTAGACCGGCTCGGGTTCACCAGTCGACTCGCCTGCGGTCTGCTCGGCTTCCTGGGCCTCGTCGGCGTCGTCGACCGACGTCGACCGTGGCCGGCCGAACGTCTCCACCAGACGGGTCACCGCCAGCCCGACCACCACCGCGACGGCACCGGTGGCGTACAGCGCGATGTCGAGGTCGCGCAGCTCTGCGTACCTGATGAAGAGGGTCAGGCCGATCACCGCCAACACGGACCCGAAGACACCGCCCCGGCGGCCGAATACGCTGGTCCCGCCGAGCAGCGCCGCACCGATCGCCACCGCCGTCCACTCCAGCCCCACCGACGGGCTGACCGGGCCGTTGCCGACGGCGGCCAGCAGCACCCCGCCGACCACCGCGAAGACCATCGACAGGATCAGCGCACCGCTGGTGACCAGCGCGGCGACGCCGCCCCGCCGATCGGCCGGATCGGCAACCGGGCGGAACCGCCCGACCCCCCGCCGGATCGACTTGATCGTGCCGAGGGATCCACCGAGCAACGCCAGCACGACGAAGCCGCCGAAGAGCACGAACGCCTGGCCGGTCGGGTCGAAGGCACCCTGCAGGTCGACCGGGCCGGACCGCTGCTGGATGAAGACGACCGCCACGCAGGCGGCGACCAGACTGCCCGCCCAACCGGACACCTGCAGGCCGGTGACCAGCAGCGCCGTCCCCGCGCCGAGCACCACCGCCCAGATGGTGCCGGTGACCAGCACCGGCACCACGCCGTTGTCGCCGTTCTCGGCGAAGTGCAGCGCGGCGGCCACCGCCACCGGTCCGATGGCCAGGTTCGGCGCCCCGGCGCGCAGCGTGATCCCGGCGGCGAGCGCGAACAGGCCGAGCCCGGTCGCGTAGACCAGCAGCGGATCGCGGGTGCCGGCGCTGGTGAGGCCCGGGTCGACCTGGTAGAGGAGATAGCCGATCCCACCGACCGCCAGCAGCAGGATCAGTTCCCAGACGAGGTGCACGCCGAGTCGGTCCCGGCCGCGTTCGCCGTGGTAGGGGTCGTCGAAGACGTCGTCGAGCGCGGTGGACGTCAGGCGACGGCGGCTGTGCCGGGTGGTAGAGGAGCCATGCGTGGGCCGGTCCGCGGCAGCGGGCGAGTTCCCGGTCGCGGCAAAGTCCGCAGTGGTGGAGCGTCCGGTGGTGGAGAAGTCCGCAACGGTGGAGAAGGAGCTCGTCGAGTGGCCGGCCGGGCCGCGCCGACCGGGCTCGGCCGCCGGATACCGCGCGTCGCCGTAGCGGGTGTCGCCGTAGCGGGTGTCGCCGTAGCGGGTGTCGCCGTAGCGGGTGTCGCCGGGCTGACGGTGGCCGGTCGGATCCGAGGTGCTCGCGTTCCGCCGGCGATAAGGCGAATCGTCGTACGCCATACCGCGTCTCCTCTGGTCGCTCAATCGACCAGCGTGTGGCGTCCGCGCGGTGGCCCGGGCAGCCGTACCGGTCGCAGGCACCGTACCCGCGACCGGGTCCGGCCGTCACCCCCCGTATCCGGCCGAGATGCCCGGGACCGGGTCGATGCCGGGTTGGCACCGGCCCGGCGGACCGGCCTGACAGACTGGTCAGTCAGGCAGCGGAAGGGGTCAGTCGGCCGGCTGGTCCGGGGCGTCGGAGTCCTCCGGGCGGTTCGGGACCCGGCAGGCCCGCTCCAGCCAGAGCGCCGCCGCCACCAGCGCGACTGCGGCGACCAGACCGCTGCCGGCGGTCGGCAGGTCGTTGCTCGCCGCCCGGGTCGGCTGGATGAACAGCCACAGCACCAGACCGGCGTAGAAGCCGGCGAAGATCGCCCCGGCGAGGGAGGACGCCTTGGCCAACACCACGAAGCGGGCGGCGAGCAGCGGGTTGACCGGATCGTGCCCAGGCTGGCGGTCGACCCGGGCCCGGGTGTTCAGCGCCGCGTACCCTTCGAACACGGCCAATGCCGCCAAAGTCACGGAGGGTAGCCAGGGTAGGACCGGCATCCGTACGTACCAGCTGCTGATCACCAGCCAGCCGACCGCCGCGGCGGCCAGCGCCGCCACCACCAGGGTGGACGACCTGGTAGGCCCCATCCGCGGCTCGTCAGGCTCCCGTCCACGCGGACTGACTCCCGGTCCGGTCACGGCAGCATCAACCCCGGCAAGGTGATCGACAGACGCACGTTCACTGGGTCGACTCTAGCGGCAGATCCGGTCGGGGGCGCAGTTCGAGCAGGTCCCCGGCGACCGGATCGTGGTTGAGCAGGTCGGTCAGCCAGCCGTGGCCGGGCAGGTGGCCGTACGGCTGGATGTCGATCCACGGTCGCAGCACGAACGCCCGCAGCCGTGCCCGGGGGTGAGGCAGCACCAGCTCAGGATCGTCGCTGAACACGGGGGTGTCGTCGTCGGTCCACACGGCGACGACGTCCACGTCCAGGCTGCGGGGCCCGTACGGCCGGTCCGGGTCACGCACCCGCCCGGCGGCCCGTTCGAGGCCGCGGCACCGGTCGAGCCAATCGGCCGGCGCGGCACCCGGGTCGGCCGCCAGCGCGACCGCGTTGAGGTAGTCGGGCTGCGCCGGGTCGCCCCATGGCGGGGTTTCGTAAACCCCGGAGACGACCAGCAGTACGTCGTCCAGCGACCGTACCGCCGCGCGCAACCGCCCGTACCGGTCACCGAGATTGCTGCCCAGCGCAAGCACCGCCCGGGTCACGGTCGGCTCCGGGTCAGCACGACCGCGACGTCGGTGAACGGGTGCGGAATCGGCGCCTGCGGCTTGTGCACGGTCACCGTGACCGAACAGACCCGGTGGTCCGCCAGGCACTGGGCGGCCAGCCGGTCGGCCAGCGTCTCGATCAGGTTCACCGGCTCGCCGCTGACGATCGCGACCAGCCGGTCGGCCAGCTCGCCGTAGTGCACGGTGTTGGTGACGTCATCCGAGGCGGCCGCCGGCGCGAGGTCGACGGTGAGCTCGACGTCGACGACGAAGTCCTGCCCGGTGGCCCGTTCCTGCGGGTAGACGCCGTGCCGACCACGGGCACGCAGCCCGGTCAGCACGATCCGGTCGGTCGTTGACGGCCGCACGGCACCCAGATTGGGCGACGGCCCTGCGGCGGGCTGGTGGTCGGTCATTGACGGCTCCCCGGCGGCTCGTCGGCGTCCGGGACGATCCTGGGGCGTCCGCTGGCCTGCCACACCGCCAGCGCGTCGACGGTGTCCCGGACGTCGTGTACCCGGACTCCCCAGGCGCCGGCGGCGACCGCCAACAGACTGGTGGCGATGGTCGCCGCAGCCCGTTGGTCGACCGGCCGTGGCTGGCCTGCCGGGTCGGCGAGCAGTTGGCCCAGGTAGGACTTGCGGCTGGCCGCGAAGAGCAACGGGCAACCGAGGTCGAGCAGCTCGGGCAGACGGACGGTGAGCTGCCAGTTGTGCTCCGCCCGCTTGGCGAAGCCAAGACCGGGGTCAACGACGAGCCGGTCGGCGGCCACCCCGGCGGTCAGCGCGGCGTCGATCCGGGCGGCGAGCTCGGCGCGGACCTCGCCGACCACGTCGCGGTAGTGCGCCAGGTCCTGCATCCGGTCGGAGTGCCCGCGCCAGTGCATCAGAATCCACGGGCAGCCGGCCTCGGCGACCACCTCGGCCATCCGTGGATCCGCCAGACCGCCGGAGACGTCGTTCACCACCACCGCCCCGGCGGCCAGCGCGGCGGCGGCGACCGTCGCCCGGGTGGTGTCGATGCTCATCGGTACGCCGGCGGCGGCGAGCGCCCGGACGACCGGAAGCACCCGGGCCGCCTCGGTCGCGGCGTCGATCCGCACCGCGCCCGGCCGGGTCGACTCACCGCCGACGTCGATCAGGTCGGCGCCGTCGCGGTGCAGCCGGACGCCGTGGGCGACGGCGGCGTCGAGGTCGGCGTACCGCCCGCCGTCGGAAAAGGAGTCAGGCGTGACGTTGAGAACGCCCATCACGACCGGCCGGGCCGGCCGCAGCAGATCGGTCACGGGTAGGACGGTACCGGCGCGGCTCGGTGTCGGCCGGCAGAGGGCATGCTGGGTACTCTCGAACCAGACAACGGCGGCACGGCGGCGCTGTCGGTCGAGTTGCACGCAGCTTGTACCAGACAGGGGTGGCCCGTACGCTTTGCAGTTGCTGGTGGTCAGCGAGGGCAACGCCGAGGAGAAGGGCTGAAGTTGGACAAAAAGCCCACAAATCTTCACCGTACGCGGTGATCGCCGGACGCAGGGTCGAAACTCGCGGCACGACCCGACACGTCCGTGAGGCTGGACAACTGCAGTGCCCCGGCTTCGCCGGCCGCACACCGGGGAGGTTCCCATGATCGAAACAACGCTCGTCGACACGGTCAACGCCGCCATGGCCTCCGTTGTCGACACGCTGCCGCTACTGGCCGCGCCGGCCGGTGAGCCGGACCCGGCACCGACCGGCTTCAACACCGAGGGCGTTGTCTCCTTCCTTGCCAGCAAGGTCGCGCCGATCCTGCTGGCGGTGCTGGGCGTGATCTTCATCGGCCGGGCCAGCAAAGGTGAGATCTCCAAGGTCCTGACCAGCTCCGCGATCGCGATCGTGGGTTTGGCGTTCATCGCCGGAGCGGCGACGCTCTTCTTCGTCGGCGACTACCTCATCAACCTGATGTTCGAATAGAGCGCGGGGCACAGGATGCGGCTGCGTACCGACGACGACATCTACCGCGCCCGGCTGGTCTACCTCGGCCCGCCCGGCTACACGTTGCCGATCCACCTGCCATATGCCCAGTACGGGGTCTTCATCCTCCTCGTACCGCTCTACATGTTCATCCACTGGGCGTTCACCTTCACCGTGGAGCTCTTCCCCGCCTGGGAGATCGCACTGGCGATCGTCACCACCTCCTTCATCTTCCGGTACGTCGACCCGGATCGGCCCGCCCGGATGGTGGTCCGGACCGCCCTCACCGACTGGCGCCGCACCAGGGAACCCGCCGCCGAACAGCGAGACCCGCGGCTGGTCGCCAGCCACATCCGGATTCGGGAGGAGTTGGCATGACCCGCACCAACCACCGAACCACAGCCGCCGCCCACCCGGCTGGCGGGCGGCGTGAGGCGATGGCATGAGCCGATCAACCCCGCCGGGCTCCTCCCACCCGGCCGGCCAGCCGGCCGGCACCCGCGGTAACGGTAAGCGATCGAGCGACTACGACGCCGCGCTGGGCGAGTCGACCGACACCGGACTGGTCACCAGCCCCAGCCACGGCGCGGTCGCCTACTTCCAAGCACCCGCAGCGTCCCGCAGCAGCCGGCCGACGCGGACCCCACCGCCGGCGCCACCAGTGCCCACCCCCAGAGCCGGTATGAGCGACAACACCGACATCGACTCGCCATTCCTGGACCTTTTTCCGGATGCCGGCCCGGCCGGTGGCCACCAGCCGGGCCGCACGCCACGGACGGCGATCCGGCGCTCGGCCCAACACGACGCGATCGCACCACCAACGCAGCACGACGCCATCGAACCGCCCGCCCGACACGACGCGATCGCACCGCCGGCCCAGCAGACCGCCATCGGACCGCCCACCCGCCACGATCCGCAAGGAACTCCCGGCGACGCGTCAGCCAGGAACACCCCACCCGCCGGTCCGATCGGCTCGGCGCTGTCCGGTTCACCCGACCCACCGGTTCAGCGCCGGACTGCCATGCCCACCCCGCGTACCGCCGGCGGCCCGGCCCCCGCAGCCGAACCGGCCGCACCGCGCGACGGCCAGCCGGTCACGTCGGCGTCCACAGTGCCGCCGGCACCGGTCCTGCCGCCACCGCCCACCGCCCCCCGCCGGCCCGGTCCGACCAAGCAACCCGTTCGGAACCGGCCCGACTCGGCACACCCGGCCGAGGCAGCGCAGCGAGATGGCACACCAGCGCAACGCCGGCCACCGGCGATGCCGCAGCACGCCGCACCAGCACCCCAGCAGCACGCCGCAACCGCACCCCAACAGCGCACCGCACCCGCACCGGTGCACCAGCCGCCGCCGGCCAATGCACCGGTCCGCGGTAAGGGCAAGGGCAAGCGGGCCCGCCGGCGGGCCGACGAGGCCGACCGACCGGACAAGTTGATCAAGCCGGTGCCGATCCGCCCCCCGAAGGTCAAGTTCACCGACCGGGATCCGGCCGCCGAACTCGCCATCACCGAGATCGCCGGCCATCTCACCTTCACCCCGAACACCGTCACCGCCTGGTACTGGCTGCCCGAGGTACGCTGGGCGTTCCGGCCCGACGCCGAGCGGGAAGTGCTGCTGTCCGCCATCTCCGAGCAGTACGCCGGCCTGGCCGGATTCCGGGTGCACCTACGCCGCACGACCCGGCCGTTCCCGGCCGACGAGTGGGCCCGCACCATCGACTCGCTGACCAGCAACCCCCTGCCCAACGTCTCCGACGCGGTCTCCTGGTCCGACCATCTGGTCGCCGCCCAGCGGCACCTGATGGCGGTCAACCACGCCGAGGGGCAGACCTACCTGGGCATCACCTTCGCCCGCCGGTCGCTCGGCGACTCACTGTCCGAACGGGTGCTGCGGCTGTTCGGGCGCGGCGTCGCCGAGAGCGAACGCCGCCGGCTCGGCCGGATGGTCGAGCAGTTCGACGAGGTGCTGGGTGCCTTCGGCATGCGGGGTCGACGGGTCACCGCCGGCGAACTCGAATGGCTACTCTACCGGTCGGTCGCGCTCTGCATGAACCCGCCAACCATGCTCTCGCCGGTGCGGGACGGCAACTGGGACCGCGGCGACCTGCTCGCCCTCACCGAGCAGGTCGAGCGCTACCGTACCCCGTACGGCTCGACGCTCAAGCTGGTCAACCGGATGACCGGCGAGGAGCGGCACGTCGCGGTGCTGGCAGTCGGCCGAATGGAGCCGCTGGAGATCCCGGAGCGGCACGAGCCATGGATGCACTTCCACGAACGGCTGCCGTGGCCGATGGAAATCTCCTCCCGGATCGACCTGCTCGGACCAGCCGACTCGTTTCGCAACCTGGAGCACCGGCTCCGGATGATTCGCTCGCAGCAACTGGACTACGCCGAGCACGGCATCGACGCGCCGCCGGAGTTGGAACGGCTCGCCAAGCGGGCCCTGCACATCGGTGACGAGATGACCACCGGCCTGCCGGTCGAGTCCGCCCGAGCGCACGGCTGGCACCGGATCGCCGTCGGCGGCCGGACCCGCGAAGAGTGTCTGGAACGGGCCCGCCGGCTAATCCAGCTGTACTCCCGGGAGATGCGCATCTCGCTGCAGCATCCGAAGAACCAGGACTGGCTGGCCCGGGAGTTCATCCCTGGGGAGCCGGTGGCGAACACCGGATACATCCGGCGGATGCCGGTCAACCTGCTGGCCGCCGCGCTGCCGCAGGCCGCGTCGACGGTCGGCGACCGGCGCGGCGACCTGATCGGGCGTACCGCCGGCACCTGCCGCCGTCCGGTCTTCCTCGACCTGCACTTCCCGATGGAGGTCCGGGAACGTTCCGGGCTCGCCGTCTTCGTCGCCGAGCCGGGCGGCGGCAAGTCGACGCTGCTCGGCGCCCTCGGCTACCTGGCCGCCCGGCGCGGCGTGCAGGTCACCCTGCTCGACCCGTCCGGGCCGCTGGCCCGGCTCTGCGCCATGCCGGAGCTGCGGCCGTACTCGCGGGTGCTAAACCTGACCGGTTCCGAACAGGGCACCCTGGCGCCGTACTCACTCATCCCGACACCGGTGCGCGGCGAGTTCGCCACCGGAGCCGCCGGCGACCGCGAGTACGAGATTTCCGTATCGAACGCCCGGGCCGAACGCCGGATGCTGGTCCAGGACATCTGCATGATGCTGGTGCCGCCGCAGGTTGCCCGGGAGTCGTCGACGGCCACGCTGCTGCGGCACGCGGTCCGCCAGGTGCCCGCCGAGGAGACCTCCACCTTGGACGATGTGGTCGCCTGCCTCAGCGGGCTCGACGACGACGGCCGTGAGCTGGCCAACCTGCTGCTGGACACCGCCGAGATGCCGCTGGCCCTGCTGTTCTTCGGTGCACCGGAGCCGGGCCTGCTCGGTGCCGACGCCGCGCTGACCGTGATCACCATGGCCGGGCTACGGCTGCCCGACCTGAAGATCGAACGCGAGTACTGGTCGGCCGAGGAGGCGTTGGCGCTGCCGATGCTGCACACCGCCCACCGGCTGGCGGTACGCCGCTGCTACGGCGGCTCGATGGGGTCGCGCAAACTGGTTGGCCTCGACGAGGCGCACTTCATGGAGGGCTGGCGGTCCGGCCGGTCCTTCCTGGTCCGGCTGGCCCGTGACTCCCGCAAATGGAACCTGGCCGCGCTGGTCTCGTCGCAGAATCCACGGGACATCCTCGGGCTGGACGTGCAGAACCTGGTCTCCACCGTCTTCGTCGGCCGGATCGCCGAGGACGAGGAGATCGCCGCCGAGGCGCTGCGCCTGCTGCGCGTCCCGGTGGACGACGGTTACGAGGCGACGCTCGCCTCGTTGTCTAGCGTAGACAGTTCTTCCGCGAGCCGGCTGGGCTTCCGGGAGTTCATCATGCGCGACGTGGACGGTCGGGTGCAGAAGGTCCGGGTGGACGTCTCGTACGTGGACGGACTGCTCGATCATCTGGACACCACACCCGGTACGCCGCAGGCGGCACCCGCCGGTCTGCCGACCGCGCTCAGTGACCTGGAGGTATGACGTGGCGAGGACCGCGACCCGGTGCACCGCGCTCCTGCTCGCCGTCCTGACAGCCGCCGTGGCGAGCATCTCCTGGCCGGTGCTCGGCGCTACCCCGCCGGCCCAGGCCGCCCCGGTCGCGCCGGTCGCCCAGCTGCCCGCCCAGGCACCGGTCGACCTGTGTCCGGTCGAGGCCTGGCAGGCCGACTTCCGGGCCTGTCTGGACCGGCTGCAGGACGTCAGCTCGGCTCGTGCGCAGTGCCTCGACCCGCCGGCACCGAGCGCCCCCGACTCCGGCTTCGGCGGCTGGTTCGCCACCCAACCGGAGCAGACCGAAGGTGCCAGCGGGCTGTACATGAACTACGGGTACGCCGGCTACCGGTTCCCGACGTACGACCTCAACGGCGGGTGCGCCTCCTCGGTGGTGAACGCCGACGTCGGCGTGTTCAACGGGGTCGCCAACCTGGAGATGATGGTCGCCACCGCAATCGTCGGGGCGTCCAACGCGATCCGGGAACGGGCCTGGGACCCAGGGACCATGTACGCCTGGGCCGACCCGCTGGTGGCGCAGGCGACCACCGCGATCTACGACGAGGTCTTCACGGTCTTCGGGCTGATCACCCTCTGTGTGGTCGGTCTCTACCTGATCTGGCGGTCACGTCAGTCGGACATGAGCAACATGATCACGACGGCCGGCTGGGCAGTCCTGATCATGGTGGTGGTGACCGCGATCGCCGCTTGGCCGGTCCGCTCGGCGAACCTGGCGGACGACGCGCTGACCAGCACACTGGGTGTGGTCCACGAGGCTGTCGGACCGCGGGCCGTCGAGATCCCAGCCGAGGAGTGCCCGGAAGCTGATGCCAAACGCTGCTCCGATCAGCGTCCGCCAGCGGTCCGGGCCAGCGACACCATCACCTCGGCCATGTTGTACCGCAACTGGTTGCGCGGAGTACTTGGCTCGGCGGACAGCCCGACAGCGGAGAAGTACGGCTTCGCGCTCTACGACGCCCAGGCATTCACCTGGTCGGAGATCGAATTGATGCGTGCCGATCCACAGCGCCGGGATGCCATCCTTTCGCAGAAGAACCGGCAGTGGATGACGGTCGCCGAGCAGATCCGCACCGAGGATCCGGAAGCGTACGAGCATCTGCAGGGCATCCGGGAGATGGACCGGGTCGGCACCGGCCTGATCGCCATCTTCGCGGCAGCCATGTTCGCCATGTTCGACCTCGCCGCGTCGCTGCTGGTTCTGCTCGGGTTCCTGCTGTTCCGCTGGGCGGTCGTCGCCGCGCCGATCCTCGGGACCATCGGTCTGCTCCGGCCGGCCGGAGCGGGGATGCGTCGACTCGGCAACGCGGTCGTCGCCGCCGTCTTCAACATCGCGATCTTCGGCACCGGGGCGGCCGTCTACCTGTTCGCCGTCGACCTGATCATGAGCACGCCCACCTTGCCGGGCTGGCTGCAGGTGGTACTGATCTGGCTCTGCGGCATGGTCGGCTGGCTCCTGCTGCGTCCGTACCGACGGATCACCGACCTCGGCGGCCGGGACGGCGGCGGCAGTTCGTGGCACCTGCGGTACTTCCGGGAGACCCGGGAGACCCGCGAGCCCGAGCAGGTCGTGGTCAAGTCCAAGGACGGACGGGACCAGACCGTCGTCAAGCAGACCGTGGTGCGGCCGGAGGCCCGGTTGGAGGACCCGAGCAGCGACAGACCCGCCGGTGGTGCCGGCGGCACCGGACCGGCCAGGGATCGGCCGGACGGCCGGGAGGACGGCTCCGAACCCACCACCCTGCCCGGGTCGCCCCGACCATCGAGTCGCCCCCGTCGTGCGTCGACGTGGACCGCGCCCGACGTCCCAGCCGAAGAGCACCAGTACGCCGTCTACCGGCCCGACAGCACCCGCAAGTCCGACGAGGCGCCTAAGCCGCGCATCCGCACCGAGGCCCGGTGACCTGGAATGCGTACCGTCGTCGCCTTCCTGACCCGGTTCCTCTTCCGGTCCCGGGTCGGGCTGGCGGTCGTGCTGCTCGTCGTCGTGGTCAGCGTGGTCGGCGTCGGTCAGGTCGTCGGCCGTGATGACGGGACCAGCGGACCGCTACTGGGTGCACCGGGTCCGCAACCCGCGTTGACCATCGACCCGACCGCCGGTGACGACGGAATCCGGTCGGTGGCACCCGCACCCGATCCGGTGACCAGTCCCGGTGCCGCCGATCCGCCGACCGTCGCCGTCGCGTTCGCGACCGCCTGGCTCGACCGCGGCCTCGACGCCGAGCAGTGGCACGCCGGGCTGCGTCCGTACGCCACCGAGGAACTGGCCGGGAAGCTGGTCGGCGTCGATCCGGTGGCGGTGCCGGCCGAGCGGCTGACCGGTGAACCGGCGGTCATCCCGTACGGGACGAATCTGGTCGAGGTGGTGATCGAGGTGGATTCCGGTACGTTGCGGCTACGGTTGACCGGCCCCGACGGACAGTGGCTGGTCGACGGCGTCGACTGGGTGCGAGCATGAGCGACAACCCCGGCATGCGGACCCGTGCCGCCCGGCACGTCGCCTTGACCGTGGCGCTGACCGCGACGCTGGTGCTGCTCTGCTGCACCGGCGGGATCGGTGCCGTGCTGTTCAGCGACGACGAGCCGGACTCGGCGTTGTTCGCCACCTTCGGCTGCGGGCGGGACGGCCCGGTCGATCCCGACCAGGCACCCCGGGTCGGGCCGTACGGGCCGGACCAGGTCGCCAACGCGGCCGTGATCATCAACGTCGGTGCAGAGTTGTCGGTGTCACCGCGCGGCTGGGTGATCGCGGTGGCCACCGCCATGCAGGAGTCGGCACTGCGAAACCTGGGGCATCTCGGCGACCGCAACGACCACGACTCGGTCGGACTGTTCCAGCAGCGGCCCAGCCAGGGCTGGGGCACCCCGGAACAGCTACAGGATCCGGCGTACTCCTCGCAGAAGTTCTACCAGAAGCTGCTCACCATCGATGGCTGGGAGACGATGGCGCTGACCGACGCCGCGCAGCGGGTGCAGGTCAGCGCCTTCCCGGACGCGTACGCCAAGCACGAACCGTTGGCGACCCGGATCGTCAACATCCTCACCGGCGGCGCGGCCCGCGCGGTCGCCGGCCCGGACGGGCTGCTGCGCTGCGCCGCCGACGGCGAGGTCGCCGCCTCGGGATGGACCCGGCCGGTGCCGGGCAACGTCGGGTCCGGCTTCCGAACCAGCTCCCGGCCCGGGCACAACGGCGTGGACATCGCCCAGCCGAAGGGCACCCTGATCCGGGCCGCCTCGGCCGGCCGCGTCATCGTCTCCCGGTGCGACCCGGACCAGTACGGCCGCCTCGACTGCGACGTGGACGGCTCGCCCAGCAAAGGTGGCTGCGGCTGGTTCGTCGACATCCTGCACGCTGACCAGGTGATCACGAGATACTGTCACATGGTGAAGCGGCCGGAAGTTGACGAAGGCGACCTGGTCGACGCCGGACAGGTGATCGGCGAGGTCGGCTCCAGCGGCAACTCGTCCGGCCCGCACCTGCACTACGAGATCCACCTCAACGGAGACCGCAGCAGCCGCGGAGCCGTCAACCCGGTGCCGTTCATGCGGGAGCGGGGTGCACCGCTCGGCGAGAGTGGCTGACCGACCGGAGGAGCTGAGTTGACCCGGGAACCGATGCCGGATCCGTTCGCGGACCAGCCGGACTGGGCACCTCGACCGCCGCGACCGACGGCGCTGGTACCGGCCGCCGTCGCAGCCACGTTACGCGGCCGGCGGGTCTGGGTCGGCCTGCCGGGCACCGGATGGCGCGGCGACCTGCGCGGCGACGAGAAGGTCGTCCAGCGCAGCCGCACCTATGTGCCGGTGCTGCCGGAACAGGAGTGGTACCGGGCCGAATCGGAGGGGGTGGAGGTGTTCGCTCCCCTGGTGCCGGCCGACCGGGTCTGGGTCGAGCAGCCGGACGACACACTGACCGCCCCGGGGCGGGGCGACGTGCTGTCCCGGCTCGTGTCGCTGGATGCCCCGGCACCCCGCTTTCCGGTGCCGGTGGTCGACGCGGGGCCGTTGGTCGGCCGACGGCTGGTGCACATGGACGACGGTCAGGAACGCCGTGACCTACGCGCGGTGACCGAGTTGCACTCCGGCGCCGACGGGGACATCTGTGTCCGGGCGGCCACCGAGTTGGCCTGGTACCGGTGGGTGTGGACGGGCCAGCCGCCGGAGACGATCGAACTGCCGGTCCATCTGGTCTGGGTGGAGTGACATCGACCGGTCAGTCCAGCCGATCCACCTGGCAGACCCGCCAGTCGCCCTCGTCCACTGCAGTAATCCGCCAGCGGTCCGTCAGCCTGTTGATCAAGCCGCTGGAGGCCATCCGACGTTCGATCACCACCGTCAGAACCGCGTCGCTGTCCGTGGCGTTCTCGGTAGTGAGCTGCCCGATGGTTTTCGCGGACAGCGTCCCTTGGCGCTGCTCCCACTCGACGATGCTGTCGCGGTAGGCGGCAAGAGGTGCGATCGACGGATCCTCGCAGAGGTGCAGTGCGGCGACGGTGTCGTCGCGCTGTACCAGGTAGGCCTCGAGGAAGCCCAGCGTCGCTGATTCGGGGGTGCCCCGGTCGGGGGTGGTGACGCTCGTGTAGAGGACGAACGCGACGCTGACGCCACCGAGGCAGAGCAGCGCGGTGATCCCGGCGGCCAGCACCAGCGCCAGCCGTAGCCGGCGGCCGGGTGGCACCACGGGCGGTGCTCCGACGCCAGGAGCGGTCCGTTGCCGGGGCACCCGTTCGCGGCGTACGGGGGCCGCCGGCCGGGTCTGCTCCACCCCTCGACAGTATCCGCCGCGAACGTGAGACTGAATAGCCGGTCCGAGTCCTAATTGGTCGCATATCCGGCGAAGCACCCTGGCGAGTACTGATCGGGCGAGAAACGTCGGTCACCCCGCATCCGGTTGCGGACCGGCTGGGATACCGTCTCAGGTCTGAACTCAACCGGCGCCCACGGACGGGCTGCCGTACAGCGCGGTAGGCAGGTGGTCGACATGGGCAGGGACCTGGGCCGCGCCGCCGCGTTGCACCGCTCGGCGGCAGCCGTCGTCGCCGCGCTGAGCCAGGTGGAAGCGGCCGCCGGCCGACGTTCCACCGGCTCCGATCAGCATGAGGTCGCCGAGCAGCTCCGCAGCCTCGCGGCGCGGCTGGCCCCCGGCTGGTGGGGCGCTCCGCTCGACGCCCAGACCCCAGCAATGCCGATGGGCGGTCTCGACCACGTCGGCCACCTGCGGATCGGCATCGCCCAGCCACTGGACGACGCCCGGTTCCCGGTGGTCGTCCCGTTCCTCGGCAACGGTCATCTGACGCTCGACGGCGATATCCGCGACCGGCGGGTCGCCGGACTGCTGCGCGCGGTACTGCTCCGCCTGCTGGCCGCCGTACCGCCGCAACGGCTTTCGGTGCGTACGGTGGACGGCGTCGGCACTGCGGGCGAGGATGTACTCGGCCCCTTCCGGCCGCTGATCGGGGCCGGCGTCTTGCGTTCGGCCGCCACCGACGTCACCGGGCTGCGGGCCGCGCTGGCCGAAGCGGAGCAGTGGATCCGGCCGGCCCGACCGGCGGTCGCCCGACACCACCGGCAGGGCCGGTTCATGCTGCTGATGATCGCCTCGCTGCCCGAACTCACCGACGGTGCCGTACTCGACTGGATCGCCCGGCTTGCCCAGGTGGGCCCCGAGCATGGCCTGCATCTGGTCGTCGCCGGCTGGCCGCCACCTCCGCTGGACACCGAACAGGCCCGGGCCGACCTGCCGCGGAGCACCATGGTGCGGCTACGGAATCCGTACGTCCTAGTCGGTGACCCGCCCGGAGACACCTTCCGCGACCTGCCGGCCGGAGCAGGTGGTGACCACCTCGGCGGGCTCGACGCGCCGGTGTATCTGGACCGGCAACCGCCTCAGCAACTGATCGATCAGGTGTGCGCGGAACTCGTCACCCGGGCCGAGGCTGGTTCCCGTCCACCGCTAACCGATTTGCTGCCCGATCCGGTGGGCGGCCCGGTCGCCGAATCCGCCGCCGACGGGCTGATGGCCGCAGCGGGGTTCGACGGGCACCGCCCGGTCCTGCTCCGGTTCAACGACATCACCCCGCACTGGTTGGTGGCCGGCCAGGCCGGCTCCGAGGTGGACGGGTTCCTGACCACCATTCTGTACGGGTTGGCGGTTCGGCACGATCCCGCCGAGGTGACCGTACATCTGGTCGATATGTCGCCCGGCGAGTCGTTCGCCAGCGTACTGCCCGGCGCCACCGACCCGTCCGGGCTGCCGCACATCGCGTCGGCCGGGGTGGACGCCGACCCGGAGTACGGGCTGTCGGTGCTGCGTCAGTTGGCGGCGGAGGTCGACCGGCGATCCTTCCTGGCCGCCCGCAATGGGACGACCCGGTTCGCCGAGCTCGCCGCCGCCACGGGCACGACCCGCGTGCTCTGCGTCCTCAAGGACCCGGCTCCGATGCTGGACCTGAGCGAACCGGTCGCCGACGAGTCACTCGACCTGCTCGGACGGATCGCCAGGGGCGGACGCGGCAGCGGAGTCCACCTGCTGATCGCCGACTCCGGGACCGGCCCGGCTCCCAGGTCGGAGCAGAGCATCGGACCCGACGGGTCTGACGGGTCGGGCGGCTGGGCGGGGTCGGGCGGCTGGGCCGGCCCCGATCCGGCCGACAGGTCGACCGGCGGTGGCTGGTGGCGGCGGGAGTCGCTGCTGAGCCAGTTCCCGGTCCGGGTGGTGCTGGCCGGCGGTGACTGGCTCCTGGAGCCGAACAACGACGCCGCGGTCGGGCTGCCGGCAGGTCGGGCGGTGGTGAACACCGCAGGCGGGCTGGGCGGCCCGCGCGGGGCGACCCGCGGCCACGAACGCACCGTCGACTTTCCGGACCCGTACACCGACCGGCCGGGGTTGGCCGGGCTCCGCCGCAAGTTGTGGTCCCGCCGCGCGGCTGACGCCCGGCCGCCGCAGGTCTTCGCCGGCTACCGCCAGCCGGAACTCGAATCGGACGAGACATACCAGCGGGTGCTGGCCGACCCGCCGGACACCCCGGCCGGGCTCTTCGGCCGGGCCGTCGAGCTGCCGGGGCGGACAGCGGAGTTCCGGTTCGAACGCGCCCCCGGTCGCCACCTCGCCATCTTCGGCTCCCGGGACAGCACGGCGGATCTGCTGGCCACGGTGGTGCGCAGCGTCGCGGCGCACCACCGGCCCGGCACCGCCCGCATCCTGTTGCTGTCGATGGGCGAGCACGACCGGGAGCAGTTAGCCGGGCTCGCCCGAGCGGTCAACGGCCGTCAGCCAACCGAGGTCGTGGATCTGGAGGTACTTCGGACGCTGGGCGATGCGGCTGGCCCCGCGTACGTGGTCATCGCCACGGCCGACATTCTCGAACTCGGCGGGCCGGCCGCCGCCCGCCTGCGCAACCTGTTGGATTCCGGGCCGGCCCGCGGCATCCACCTGGTCTCCGGCTGGGAGCAGCCGGAGCCGTTCCTGGCATTCCTAGGTCCAAGTTCGGATCTGATCGCCGGGATCGTCCTGCTCGATCGACCAGTGACCGACCAGGTCGAGCGGGTCGCATCGGCTGGGTTGGCCGGTCCGACCAGGCCAGCTGGGTCGGGCGGGCTCGCCGGCCGGCTGCCGGCCTGGCGTCCCCGCCCGCAGCGTGGACTGTTGTACGACGCGCAGACCGACCGGCGCACCGTCTTCGTACCGTTCCAACCGGCCCGGTCCGTGGCCGGCACCGGGGAGGAACCCGCCGTGGCCGACACTGGGGAGGGCGCGGCGTGACGGGGAAAGGCACCGGAGGCGAGTGGGCGGAGTACGTGGCGGCCGCCCGGCGGCTGGCCCGGCTGCGCCACGGCCAAGGGCTACCGACGGACGGTCCAGCCGGCGACCGGCGCCAGGTGGACCTGACGGTGCTGCGCGACCGCCTCGCTGTCCAGCGGCGTCAGCTGGTCGGGTTCGGCGTACCGCCTGACGTGCTCGATCCGGTGCCGCCGGAGGTAGCCGCAGTCCACGCTGCGGTCAGTGCATCAGCCGAGGCTTCGGCCGGTGCCGCAGTGGGGATGCCTGCCTCCCTGACCGGCGAATCATCGGCTCGGCAGGCGGCGATCGCGCGGGCGCACGCGCAGATCGACGCCGCAAACGGCGACCTGGCCGTCGCAGCGGGTCCGTCCGGCGGTCCCCAGCCGTGGCTACGCAACCTGCTGGTGTACGGGCCGTTCGCGGCGATCGTACTGATGATCCAGTTGGCCATGTTCGTGGTTGCCGGAGACCGGGCGCCGGTGGGCTACGCCCTCGGCTGCGGACTGGTCCTGCCGCTGGTCGCGTTCGGCCTTGGTTGGCTGGCGATCGGTTTCGTGTTCGCCGGGCCGGGCCAACGGCCGGACCGCACACCGTTGGTGGGGGCGCTGGTCTGCGCGGTCCCGCTGGTGCTGGCGTTGGTGCTGGCGGCACTGATCTCGCTGCTCGGGTGAACCGGGCAACTGGTGTCAGCCGTGCGTGAACCTGAGCCGCCGGGCGAGAGACCGGAAACAGCCGGCGTCAACTGTGGATGATCAGGCTCATCGCTTCGGCGCGGGACTTCGCGTCGCGTTGGAACACACCGCGGACGGCCGAGGTGATGGTGCGGGCGCCGGCCTTCTGGATCCCGCGCATCGCCATGCACATGTGTTCGCACTCCAGGACGGTCACCACACCACGCGGCTCCAGCCGGCTCATCAGCATGTCGGCGATCTGTGCGGTGAGCCGCTCCTGGACCTGTAGTCGTCGGGCGTAGACCTCGACCAGGCGGGCCAGCTTCGACAGGCCGGTTATCCGGCCGGTGGTGCCGGGGATGTAGCCGATGTGTGCCACGCCCCGGAACGGCAGCATGTGGTGCTCACACAGCGACATCACCTCGATGTCGCGAACCAGCACCAGCTCGTCGTGGTCAGCCTCGAAGGTGGTGGTGAGCACCTGGGCCGCGTCGGCCCGCAGACCCGCGAGCAGCTCGGCGTAGGCCCGGGCGACCCGGGCCGGCGTCTGGCGCAGCCCGTCACGGTCCGGGTCCTCGCCGACGGCGATGAGGATCTCCCGTACGGCGTGCTCGATCCGGGTCAGGTCGACGGAGCGCTCGACCGGCGTGCCGTTGAGTTTGCCGTTGATCAGCCGGGCGGCGAGATAGTCCAGCGCGTCGTCGTCCGGTTCGGTCGACGACGGGCTGGACGGTAGGTTCGGGCTGCTCAGGAGGTGCCGTCCGAGTTCGCGGACATGCCGCCGTCCGAGTTCGCGGACATGCCGCCGCCGAAGACGGCCTGTGCCCCGTCGGCGACCGCCTGCCGGCCGAGGTCCTCCTTCTCGGCCGGGGTCAGCACCGGCGGCTCGGTGGACGGTTGCCGCTTGCCGAAGCCGTTGAAGGGTGCCATCGGTGGCCGCTTGACCACTCGCTCGCAGATCCGGGCCATGTCGGACTGGGAGATGGTTTCCTTCTCCATCAGCTCCAGCACCATGGTGTCGAGCACGTCGCGGTACTCGACCAGGATCTCCCAGGCCTCGTCGTGGGCCAGCTCGATGAGGGCGCGGACCTCGCTGTCGATCTCGGCGGCGATCGAGTCCGAGTAGTCCCGCTCGTGGCCCATGGTCCGGCCGAGGAAGGGCTCGTCGCCGTTGGTGCCGTACTTGACGGCGCCGAGTTTGGCGCTCATGCCGTACTGGGTGACCATGGCCCGGGCCAGCGCGCTGGCCTTCTCGATGTCGTTGCCGGCACCGGTGGTGGGCTCGTGGAAGACCAGCTCCTCGGCGGCCCGGCCACCGAGGGCGTACGCCAGAGTGTCGATCATCTCGGCGCGGGTCTGGGTGTACTTGTCCTCGGTCGGCAACACCAGGGTGTGGCCCAGCGACCGCCCCCGGGACAGGATGGTCACCTTGTGCACCGGGGCGGCGTGTGGCAGGGCCCAGGCCACCAGGGCGTGACCGCCCTCGTGGTAGGCGGTGATCTTCTTCTCCTTGTCGCCCATCACCCGGGTCCGCCGCTGCGGGCCGGCGACCACCCGGTCGATCGACTCCTCCAGGGCCTCGTTGGTGATCGCCCGGGCGTCCTGCCGGGCGGTCAGCAGCGCCGCCTCGTTGATCACGTTGGCCAGGTCGGCACCGCTGAATCCGGGGGTGCGCCGGGCCACCGCGTCCAGGTCGACGTCCGGGGCGAACGGCTTGCCTCGGGCGTGCACCCGCAGGATCGCCTTGCGGCCCTCCATGTCCGGGGCGTCGACCGGGATCTGCCGGTCGAACCGGCCGGGGCGCAGCAGCGCCGGGTCGAGGATGTCGGGCCGGTTGGTGGCGGCGATCAGGATCACGCCGCCCTTGGTGTCGAAGCCGTCCATCTCGACCAGCAACTGGTTGAGGGTCTGCTCTCGCTCGTCGTGGCCGCCGCCCATGCCGGCACCACGGTGCCGGCCGACCGCGTCGATCTCGTCGACGAAGACGATCGCCGGGGCGTTCGCCTTGGCCTGCTCGAACAGGTCACGGACCCGGCTGGCACCGACACCGACGAACATCTCGACGAAGTCGGATCCGGAGATCGAGTAGAACGGCACACCGGCCTCGCCGGCCACCGCCCGGGCAAGCAGGGTCTTGCCGGTGCCGGGCGGGCCGAACAGCAGTACGCCCTTGGGGATCTTGGCGCCGAGAGCCTGGTACTTCGCCGGGTTCTGGAGGAAGTCCTTGATCTCCTGCAGCTCCTCGACGGCCTCCTCGGAGCCGGCCACGTCGGCGAAGGTGGTCTTCGGGGTGTCCTTGGTGATCACCTTCGCCTTGGACTTGCCGAAGTTGAGCACCCGGGACCCGCCGCCCTGCATCTGCGACATGAACAGCAGCAGCAGGATCACCAGGATGGCGATCGGCAGCAGGTTGACCAGCAGGGTGATGAAGATGCTGTCCGAGGAGACCTCGGCCTCGGCCGGGCCGGTGACCCGGCCGGCCTCCTTGGCGGCCAGCACGTCGGTCCAGATCTCGTCGCCGACCTCGTACGGGAACTGGGCCTCGATCCGGTCGGTCTCGGTGTCGCCGAACTCTTCCGGCTCGGCGAGGTCTAGCCGGAGTGTCTGCTCCCGGTCCTGGAATATCGCCTTGTCGATGCCGCCCCGCTCCAGCCGCTCCAGCGCCACCGAGGTGTCCACCTTGTGGTAGCTGGGGCCGTTGGTGAAGAACGAGCTGAGCGCTATCGCACCGATGATCACCAGGATGATCCAGACCACCGGCCGGCGGAAGAAACGCGTACGTTCCATACGTATGTCGAGCGCCGCAGCGCCCGGACCCTCCTGATCGACGTTCTGACCGTCTGGTTAGCCACTCCGGGGCGCCAACCGAGCGCCACGGTCATTCGAAGGTACACCGTGGTGACGAGGTGCGCGTCCGCGAGCCCGGTCGACCCGCGCTCCGTCCGCTGGTCCCACGTCGGCGCGTTCAGCTGACCCGCGCCACCGCATACCGTAGCGCTGTTTCCTGGGAGTGGCCTGGACGTCCCGGGGAGTTTCCCGACGGCTGACACACCAGCGGCGGTCAGCGACGGGCGTACACCTCGGGCTTGAGTACTCCGACGTAGGGCAGCTCGCGGTACCGCTCGGCGAAGTCCAGGCCGTAGCCGACCACGAATTCGGTGGGGATGTCGAAGCCGACGTACCGCACCGGGACCTGCACCTTGACCGCCTCCGGCTTGCGGAACAGCGCGACCACCTCCACGCTCGCCGCCGACCTGGACGCCAGGTACTTCAGCAGCCAGGACAGGGTGAGGCCGGAGTCGATGATGTCCTCGACCACCACCACATGCCGACCGACGATGTCCCGCTCCAGGTCCTTGAGGATGCGGACCACGCCGGAGGAGGTGGTGCCCTGCCCGTAGGAGGAGACGGCCATGAACTCCAACTCGACGGGAGGGCCCTGCCGGCCGAGCTCGCGGGCGAAGTCGGCCATGAACATGACCGCGCCCTTGAGGACGCAGACCAGCAGCAGCCCACCCGTCACGTCGGCGTAGTCGGTGGCGATCTGCTTGGCGAGTTCCGCGGTCTTGTCGCGGATCTGTTCCTCGGAAATGATCACGTGGTCGATGTCGGCGTCGTACCAGGAGCCGTCAGCCATGCGCTAAGCCTGCCGCATCCGCCCGGCCGGCCGACACCGGGGCCGGCGGATGACCACGTGGCACCGATGGGTGACCGTGGGTCCAGCCGATGGTCACCGGGGCAGGCGGTCCCCGTCTCGGCTCGGCCGCCAGTCGGCCGAGTCACGGCTGTCCCGGGTGAGCCCGAACGCCGAGGCGGCGGCGAGCAGCAGGATGATCGATACGACGATGAGTAGTTCCATGGCGGCAGCCACCTTCACGCTGGTCCTGACGGGAGGTTCACCCTGGCCCCGATGGGTGTGTTCACCCTGGTCCTGGACGGGTGTGCCGCCGGTGCGCACCGGACGTCGATATCAGTCTGCGCGCCGACCTACGGAGCGAACAGCGGCAGAGATGCCACTGTTCATCGAAATCCTGCCACCGGTGAACTAGACTCGTCGCATGCTCCGTACCGTCGCGGTGATCGCGCTCGACGGCGTCGCCCCGTTCGAGCTCGGGGTGGTCTGCGAGGTCTTCGGGCTGGACCGCACCGCGGACGGCTTCCCTGGGTACCGCTTCGACGTCTGCACGGTCGACGGCGGCCCGGTCCGCACCAGCTCCGGCTTCTCGCTGCTACCCACCGCCGATCTGCGGCCGGTCGCCGACGCCGACCTGGTCGCCGTGCCCGCGGCCAGCTTCCACGACGCCGTCGCCGCACCGGTGGTCGACGCGTTGCGCGCCGCCGACCGCCGCGGCGCCACCCTGCTCAGCGTCTGCTCCGGCGCGTTCGTGCTCGGCGCCGCCGGCCTGCTCGACGGCCGCGAATGCACCACCCACTGGCGGTACGCCGACGAGCTGGCCCGCCGCCACCCGACCGCCCGGGTCCGGTGCAACTCGCTGTACGTGGCCGACGGCAACGTGCTGACCAGCGCCGGCACGGCCGCCGGGATCGACGCATGCCTGCACCTGGTCCGCCAGGAGCACGGCTCCGCCCTGGCGACCAGACTGGCCCGCCGGATGGTGGTGCCGCCGCACCGCGACGGCGGGCAGGCCCAGTTCATCGAGACGCCGATCGCGGACAGCCCGACAGCGGCCACGCTGGAACCAGTACTGGTCTGGATGCAGGAGCACCTGGACGCCACGATCAGCGTGGATGAACTGGCTGCCCGGGCACACATGGCGCCGCGTACCTTCGCCCGCCGTTTCCGCGCCGAGACCGGCACCACGCCGCACGACTGGCTCACCGGCCAGCGGGTGCTGCTGGCCCGCCAGCTACTGGAGGAGACCAGCCTGGGGGTGGAGACGGTGGCCCGACGGTGCGGCTTCGGTGACGCTGCGACCCTCCGGCACCACTTCGGCCGGCGGGTCGGTGCCACGCCCCAGGCGTACCGTGGCACGTTCCGCGACCGGGCCGCCGTCGGCTGAGCCGGCCAACAGTTCACCGCCGGCCCGGCGCACCTCGATACCACCCGGCAGGTGCACCGCCCGCTGCCCACGCCACCGCATGACCAGCGAGTCGAGGGCGGTGACATGCCGGTACGCCAGAGCCCCGGCCGGCGCGCCAAGCCGCAGCGCCCAGCGGTGCAGCACCCGGGTCCGCACCGCGTCCGGCAGCTCGGCCAGGACCGGTACCGTCAGCCCACCACCGGGTGTGACGGCTTGGGCCGACGCGGCGTCGGCCAGCCCGTCGAGCGCCGCGTTGTCGGCGGCTACCAGCGTGGCGGTGCGCGCCAGGTTCGTCACCACCGCAGCGCCGAGCGCGTTGACCAGGGCCGGCAGCACGTCGGCCCGGACCCGGGCCCGGGTGTACGCCGGGTCGGAGTTGTGCGGGTCGGTCCACGGGGTGAGGCCGAGCGCCACGCACGCCGCCCGGGTCTGCTCCCGACCCACGTCCAGCAGCGGACGCAGCACCGGCACGCCGTCGACCTGGCGCGCCGTCGGCATCCCGGACAGGCCGGCCGGACCGGCGCCCCGGGCCAGCGCCAGCAGCACCGTCTCCGCCTGGTCGTCGCGGGTGTGGCCGAGCAGCACCGCGGCCGCCCGGTGCCGGCGGGCAGCCCGGGTCAGCGCGGCGTAGCGGGCGGTCCGCGCCGCCGCCTCCGGGCCACCTTCGGCACCGACCTCGACGGCGACGGTCTCGACCGGGTCGAACCCGGCCCGGGCCGCCCAGCCGGCCACGTCCCGGGCCCGCTCGGCGGAGCCCGCCTGCAATCCGTGGTCAACGGTCACCAGTCCGGCGCAGACCCCGCAGCGGGGGGCGACGAACGCGACCGTGGCCGCCAGGGCCAACGAGTCCGGGCCGCCGGAGCAGGCCACCAGCACCAGCCGGCCGGCGTGCTCGCGCAGCACCTGCCGGACCGCGACACGCAGCTCGGCGACTGCTGGAGCGAGCCTGGGCACCTGCGACTCAGGCGACGGTCGGCGGTGAACCGGAGATCGGGCCGTGCACCCGGGCCACCCAGGCGTCCGGATCGCCCAACTCCTCCAGCCGGGGCAGGGTCAACGGGGAGTCGAAGACCTTGTTGAAGCCGGCCATGCCGACCCGGTCCACCACACCGTGCACGAACTTGCGGCCCTCGGCGTACTGGCGCATCTTGACGTCCACGCCGAGCAGCCGGCGGATCGCCTTCTCCAACGGGTTACCGGCCTCGCGGCGGCGGTTGAAGCTGGCCCGGATCTGCTCCACGGTTGGAATGATCTCCGGCCCGACCCCGTCCATGACGAACTCGGCATGCCCTTCCAGCAGGGTCATCAGCGCGGTCAGCCGGTCGAGTACGGCGCGCTGCGCGGGGGTCTGCACGATGTCCAGCACGCTGGCCCGGCTCTGCGGGTCGCGGATCGACTCGGCGAGGGTGCCGACCCCGCGCCGGACCCGGTCGACGAAGTTGTCGCCCCCGGCCTGTGAGGCGTCGACGAACGCCTGAACCTGGCCCAGGAAGTGGCCGCGCATCCACGGCACGGCGGTGAACTGGGTGCGATGGGTGACCTCGTGCAGGCAGACCCAGAGTCGGAAGTCGCGCGGATCGGCGTGCAGCTTCCGCTCCACTTCGACGATGTTCGGGGCGACCAGCAGCAACTGGCCGGGATCGCCGGAGAACACCTCGTACTGACCGAGCACCCGGCCGGAGAGGTAGCCGAGCACCGTGCCGGCCTGCACCCCGGTGACCCGGGAACCGATCGCGTCGGTGAGCGCGCCCGGCTGTCGGTCCCCGGCCGCCCGGGAGACCAGCGGTGTGATCACGTCACGCAGCCCGGCGATGTTGGCGACGGCCCAGTCCCGCCGGTCGACCACCCGCACCGGCGGGTGCGCGACCTGGGCCTGCAGACCGGTGTACGCCACGACGTGTCCGGCCGCTTCGTCGGTGAGCCGGCGGAGGTCGTTTACCACCTCGGTCGCTTCGTCGAGCGAAGCCTTCGGCCCAGACTTACTCAGCGCGCCGGCGGTTGCGGCGGCCAGATCCCAGTCCACGAACTGCGCCATGCACCCACCGTACCCGGGTGACGCCCGCCGACCCCGGTGATCATGCCCCGGTCAACGGCAACCGCACCTGACCAGGCTCGCGGCGATCCGGTCCAAGCCGGCCTGGGCGGCGTCGATGAGCAACGGCACCTCGTCGGCCAGCACCGCGAACGCCAGCAACCGGCCGTCAGCGGTGGTCAACGTGCCGGCCAACGCGTTGATGCCGGACAACGACCCGGTCTTGGCCCGCACCACGCCGGCGCCGATCCGTTGCGGGGCGTCCGCCGTCTGGTACCGACCCTGCAGGGTGCCGGACCAGGCGGCGACCGGCAGACCGGAGAACAGCCCGGTCAGCGCGGGATGGTCGCCGCTGCCGGCGAGCACGGTCAGCTCGGTCAGCAGCCCCGGGGTCACCCGGTTGCTACGGGACAGGCCGCTGCCGTCGTACAGGTCGCTCTGTTCGGCCGGCAACCCGAGTTCGGCCAGTACGGCGTCCATCGCGGCCGCCGCCCCGGCGAACGACGCGGGTTCGCCCCGGGCGATGGCGACCTGCCGGGCGAGCGCCTCGGCGAGGATGTTGTCACTGTCGGCGAGCATCATCTCGACCAGCCGGGCCATCGGCGGCGATTCGACCCGGGCCAGCTCGGCACCCGGACCGGCCTCCGTCGGCTGGTCGGGGTTCGCCCCCGACGACCGGCCGGGGGTCGCCGGCTGACCGGTAGCCGGCCGTCCGGTCGCCGACGAGGTCGGTGCGTCGACGACCGCGTCGGCGTCGCCCACGGGCTGCGCCGCCGAGCCGGAGAGCTGGCGGGTGTAGCCGGCCGGTGCGGTGTCTACCGCGTTAATCGGCAGCCCGAGAGCCCGGGCAAAGGCCCGGCCGGCCGCCAGGTCCGGTGCGGCCGAGCGCGGCGCCCAGCCTTTGGCGGCGGCGGGATCGGTCCGGGCACCGTCCACCATCAGCGCGGTGATCGCAGCCGCGTACCCGCCGGTCGGGATGTCGTCGTCCCACCCGGGCCCGAATGCCGGCCCGGAGAAGAGCGAACTGTCGATCAGCACCTTGGTCGGCGCCGTGTCGCCGAGGGCGGTACGGGTGGCGGCGGCCAGCACATCGAGCCGGGCGGCCCCCGGATAGAACCCGGTGTCGTCGATCGACACGGTTGGATCGCCGCCGCCGATCAGCACCACCTCGCCGGGCGCGGCTCCCGCGACCACCCGGGTCGGGATCTGGTGTGTCGGCCCGACCGCGGCGAGCACCGTCGCCGCGGTGACCAGCTTGGTGGTCGACGCAGGCACGGTCAGCACCGCCGGTTCGCGACCGTACAGGACCGCGCCGGTTGTCATGTCCCGGACCGAGACGTGCACCCGGTCACCGAGGCCGGAGCGGCTGATCGCCTTGTCCAGCGTCTCGGTCAAACCGGCCGCGGTGGGCATCGGGGCGTCGGCGGCCAACCCGGCCAGCACCGGGCCGGGCGTCGGCTCGGTGGACGCGCTCGGGCCAGGACTCACCTCGGCGGCGCCGAGCCAGCCGGCCACCGGCCCTGGTTGGAGCACCGCGATCGAGGTCCCGCCGGCCAGCAGGACGGCACCGGCGACGGCGGCGATCAGCGACCGGGCCCGGCGGTGCCGGTCAGGTGACGACTGGCCAACCGACGGCGCCGGCCCGGCCGGCGCAGACTCAGCCGGCGCAGACTCAGCCGGCGCAGGCTCGCCCGGCGGTACCGGTCTGGCGGTGTCACGAGCGGGCACTGACTCGCGTCCCCGGTGGCCGCCGGTCGAGACGTCGGCCGGAGCCGCGTCGGTGCCGCCGGTCGCGGTCGGCACGGTGGCCCGGCCGGTCACGGGCGCCGACCCGGTGACCGGCGGGGTCGCCGTAACAGATGCCGTACCGGTGGGCGGCGGCGGGGCGGCCGGCGGCGAGGCGGCCCGGCCCGATGCCGTTGGATCCGGATTGCGCACACCGGCCGGGGCGGCGGCAGAATCCTCCGACGGGACCACTCGGTCACTTTTCGCTGGCGGTCCACTACTCTGCGACGCGGGGTCGGGTGCTCCGCCAGCCCGATCGGGTTCACTGACGGCTCCAGCGGACTGTGAGTCTTCCCTCCCCACCGGCCCCACCTCCCAACTGACGAACGGACTAGGCGACACTACTTGTGTTCACAAGGCGAGCGGGAGCCGAAACGGTCGGGCGGGGCAACGCCCGGACGGCGTACCGCTCTATTTCCGTAGCCAGCGCGGGCGACGAGGGAGCGTGAGTATGGATTTCGACGTTACGGTTGAGATCCCCAAGGGTCACCGGAACAAGTATGAGGTCGATCATGCGACCGGCCGGATCCGGCTGGACCGCACCCTGTTCACTTCGACGCAGTATCCAGCCGACTACGGTTTCATCGAGGGCACCCTCGGGCAGGACGACGACCCGCTGGACGCCCTGGTGCTCGTACCGGAACCCACCTTCCCAGGATGCCTCATCCGGTGCCGGGCCATCGGCATGTTCCGGATGAAGGACGAGAAGGGCGCCGACGACAAGGTGCTCTGCGTGCCGTACGAGGACCCCCGTCAGGAGCACCTGCGCGACATCCACCACCTCGGCGAGTTCGACCGGCTGGAA
Organism: Micromonospora sp. LOL_013; assembly: GCF_048060315.1. Lineage (NCBI taxonomy): Bacteria > Bacillati > Actinomycetota > Actinomycetes > Micromonosporales > Micromonosporaceae > Micromonospora > Micromonospora sp. LOL_013. The sequence continues at coordinate 35,243 of NZ_JBHMIQ010000009.1, read as the reverse complement.
ATCCAGCACTTCTTCGTCGTCTACAAGGACCTGGAGCCGGGCAAGTCGGTCGAAGGCGCGACCTGGGTCGGCCGGGTCGAGGCGGAGGCGGAGATTCAGGCGTCGTTCCGCCGCCGGGAGGCCGCCTTGGAGCGCGGCGAGTCGGCCCACTGACCTGATCAGGCGTCGGGCTGCTCAGCCGGGCAGCCCGACCGCCCACCGGTAGAGCCCGAAGACGGCACCGGCCAGCGGAACGACGCAGATCAGCACGGTGATCTCCAGCAGGTCGGCCGCCCGGCTCAGGTACGGCGACGGTGACCGGCCGGCGTACCGGGCACCGGCTGCGGCGGTGGACACCGCGACCACGCCCCCAGCTACGACCAACGTCGGCGTCGACACCGGTAGGTACGCGGGCAGCACGCCGAACACGCACAGCGTCGTGGCCGCTGTCCCCGCCACGAGCAGCGGCAGCCGCTGCCGGGTACTGACGAACGTCCGCGAGCGCAGCGACATCGCCAGCCCGACGACGCCGACCAGCGCCACCCCGACCACCCCGCCGACCTGCACCAGCACCACACTGGCCGCGACGCCGGCGGCGGCGTACCCGATCAGCATCCCGGTGAGCAGCCGCTCGGCCCGGACCACGGTACGCGACACCAGGTCACCCGTCCCGACGACCGTCGGCACCTGGCCGAGCCGGACGGCGAGTCGGGGCAGCAACCCGACCCCGCAACCGACTACCACCAGCAGCCCGGCCGCCGCGCCGGACGCCCCGGTGACCGTCGACGCGGCGAGGGCCGCCATCGAGCCGAGCCCGGCCACGGTCGCCACGGCGACGAAGATCGGCCCGCCGGCGGCCACTGCGGCCCCAGCGGTCATCGTCGCGCCCAGCAGCACCAGCAACCCGGTCGCCATGGCCGCGGCGGTCGGCCAGTCGTCGGGACGGAGCCCGACCGGACCGCCGTCGCCGCCGGCGAGCAGACCCACGGCGAACGCGTACGGCAACGAGCCGGCCCCGAGCACGACGCCGGCCGCCGCGTCCCGCCGGACCCGCCCGGCCAGTACCCCGACGACCAGCACCGCAGCCCCGACGAGGGCCGCCGCCCATGCCCGCTCGGCCGTTGCGGTGCCGGCCCCGACCAGCACCAGCCATCCCACGCCGAGCCACAGGCCGGCCGCGCCGAGCGCGTACCCTCTGGTCGTCGCGGCCGACCAGACCCGGCCCTGCTGTCGGGCGGCGGCCGCGATCGCCTCGGCGACGTCGTCGTACTCCGGCTCCGGCCAGTAGATCCGCCCGGGCACCAGATGCAGCACGTCACCGTCGCGGACCCCCTGCTGGTGCAGCGCCTGCCCGGCGGACACCGGTACCCCGTCCGCCCGACGCAGCACCCAGCCGCCGTGCCGTTCACCGTCGTCGGCCAGCCCGTCCCCGTTGTGTCGCAGCAGTTCCGGCAGCAGTTCGGCGACCGGCACGTGTCCGGGCAGGGCGAGATCCAGTCGGCGGCGCGGTCCGCAGACGGTGATCCTGGCCAGGCTCACGTTCATCGTCCCTCCTCAACGCCGCACCGGCCGGGCCGGTGCCGGCCCGGCGACCGCCATCCACCGCCGATCCATTGCGGAACACTCTACGTAGGTGTTAGCTGACGCGATGACGGGCATCGTCCTCAAGAGATTCGAGCGTCGTCCGGCACCCGAGATCCCGGCTGGGGAGGTCCGCATCCCGCCGCCGCCGCAGGTCGCCGATCCGGACTCCGGCCGCTGGCAACGCCTGCTGGCCCTGCTGCCGATGGCTGGCGGATCGGTGGCGATGGCGGTGCTGCCGGGCCGCGACGGCGGGGTCTACCCGTACCTGATGGCCGCGGTGTTCGGGGTGTCGACGCTGGCCATGTTGGCGACCAGTTGGAACTCCACACCTGGCACCGGCGCGCGGTCCGCGACCGACCTGGCCCGGCGTCGCTACCTACGGCAGTTGGCCGGCCTGCGCAGCCAGGTCCGGGGGACCGTGGACCGGCAACGAACGGCGCTGAACTACCGGTACCCGGAGCCCGGTCGGTTGTGGTCGACGGCGGCGAGCAGCCGGGTCTGGGAGCGCCGACCGCAGGACCGGGATTTCGTGACCGTACGGGTCGGGGTCGGATCGCGCCCACTCGCCACCCCGCTCGTGCCGCCGGCCGACGACCGGCCGGTGGACGAGATCGAGCCGCTCACCGCCGCGGCGCTACACCGGTTCATCGACTCGTACTCGCTGGTACCTGGGTTGCCGATCGTGGTCGGACTGCGCGACGTCGCCCGAATCTTCGTCGTCGGACGGCCGGACGGCACCGACAGGTCCGGCGCCGAGCAGCTGCCGGCAGTCGACCCGGCGCTCGACGCCAGCGGGTCCGGCGACGATGCCCCGGACGGGGCGCCGGCCGCGCTGGTACGCGCGGTGCTGGCCCAGCTGGCCGTCCTGCACGCCCCGGACGACCTGCGCATCGCGGTCTACGCACCGGCCGACTGTCGCGACCGGTGGGAGTGGGTCAAGTGGCTACCGCACGCTGGTCATCCGCGGCGCGCCGACGCCACCGGCCCGCTGCGGTTGGTCACCGGCAGCGCCGTGGAGCTGGCCCGGCTGCTGGACTCGATGTCCCCCGCACACGTCGTGGTGGTGTGCGACGGCGCCGATCCAACCGGCGGGACCGGTGCGGACGACGGGACCGATCTGATCGACGGGGGCGGGAACGGCGTCACCGTGGTCCTGGTGGGCGTACCGGCACCACGGATACTCGACCGGGTCACCGTGGAGCTGTCGGTCGCACCGTCCGGTCGGCTGGTCGTCCGTGAGCCGACCGGGCCCACTCATACCGGGACGGCCGACAGGCTGGGTGTCGTCGAAGCGGAGGCCCTCGCCCGGCAGCTTGCCCCGTTACGGCTCGCGACGAACAGCGGGCCGGCCCGGTCCGCCGCAGTCGCCCAGGCGGACCTGGTCCAACTGCTCGGCTTCGGCAGCGGTGGGGCCGGCGCCCGCTGGTGGACGACGGCCGGACCGGACCGCAGCCCGTCAGTCGACCGCCACCTGCGGGTCCCGTTCGGGGTCACCGCCGAGGGGCACCCGGCCGAGCTCGATCTCAAGGAATCGGCGCTGCATGGCATGGGGCCACACGGGCTGGTGGTCGGCGCCACCGGCTCCGGCAAGTCGGAGCTGCTCCGTACGCTGGTCCTCGGGTTGGCGCTCACCCACCCGCCGGAGTCGTTGAACCTCGTCCTGATCGACTTCAAGGGTGGTGCCACGTTCGCCGCGCTGGATCGATTGCCGCACACCGCTGCGGTGATCACCAACTTGGCGCAGGAGCTACCGCTGGTGGACCGGATGGCCGACGCGCTGCACGGTGAGGTGGTCCGCCGCCAGCAGCTGCTACGCCGGGCGGGCAACCTGGCCAGCCGACACGACTACCTGCGGGCGCAGCCGGCCGACGAGACCCTGCCGCCGCTGCCGTCACTGGTGATCGTCTGCGACGAGTTCACCGAACTGCTCACCGCCAAGCCCGACTTCATCGACATCTTCCTGCAGATCGGCCGGGTCGGACGGTCCCTGGGGGTGCATCTGGTGCTCGCCGCACAACGAGTGGACGAGGGCCGGTTACGGGGACTGGACACCCATCTGGCGTACCAGATCGGGCTGCGGACCTTCTCGGCGCTGGAATCGCGGGCGGTCCTCGGCGTACCGGACGCGTACCACCTGCCCCGCGAGCCGGGCCACGGTTTCCTGCGGTACGGCGCCGGGGCACCGGTCCGGTTCCGGGCCGCCTACGTCTCCGGGCCGTACCGCCGACCGGCCCCGCGCCGGGCCGGTGGTCCCGGCTCGACGCCCAGGCTGTACGGCTTCCGGACACACCCGGTGCCAACGGCCGCCACCCGGCCGGAACCGGCAGGAGCGCCGTCGGGCGTCGACGCCAGCCTGCTCGAGGTGAGCATCGACCGGCTGGCCCGGTACGGTCCACCGGCGCATCGGATCTGGCTGCCGCCGCTGGGCGAGCCACCCCGGCTGGCCGACCTGCTCGGTCCGGTGCGGCTGGTGCCCGGTCGGGGTCCGGCCGTGGCCGATCCGGACCGGTCGGGGCGGCTGCGGGTGGCCGTCGCCGCCATCGACAAGCCGTACGAGCAGCGCCGGGATCCCTTGTGGTTGGATCTGGACGGGGCTGCCGGGCACGTCGCGGTGGTCGGCGCGCCGCAGAGCGGAAAGTCCCAGCTGATCCGGACATTGATCTGCGCCCTCGCGCTGAGCCGTTCCCCGGCCGAAGTGCAGGTGTACTGCCTTGACTTCGGCGGCGGGGCGTTGGCCGGGCTGCGGGACCTGCCACACGTCGGCGAAGTGACGGTCCGCGCCGAGCCGGCGACGGTACGGCGTACCGTCGCCGAGGTCACCGACCTGCTCGCGAGCCGGGAGCGGCGGTTCGCCCGGGACGGGGTGGAGTCGATGGCCGCGTACCGCGCCCGCCGCGCGACCGGGTCCGGCAGTACGCCGGACGACCCGTACGGTGACGTCTTTCTGGTCGTCGACGGCTGGACCACTCTGCGCGGCGAGTACGACGACCTGGAACCGTCGATCACCGACCTGGCCACCCGCGGCCTGTCGTACGGGGTGCATCTGGTCGCCTCGGCACCCCGCTGGGCTGACTTCCGGCCGGCGCTGCGGGATCTGTTCGGCTCCCGACTGGAGCTGCGACTCGGCGACCCGATCGATTCGCTGGTGTCGCACCGGTCGGCGGCCAACGTGCCACCGGGGTCGCCGGGTCGCGGGATCACCAGCGACGGCCTGCACTTCCTCGCCGCCGTAGCCTCGGTGTCCACCCTGGCCGATGCATTCGCGGACGGCTGGGCGGGGCCGGCGGCACCGCCGATCCGGCTGCTACCGAACCTGCTGCCGTACGCCGCATTGGACCGCACCGGCACGGCCGGGCTCCGGCTGCCGATCGGGCTGGCCGAGTCGGATCTGCGGCCGGTGTCGATCGACTTCGCCGCGGATCCGCACCTGCTGCTGTTCGGCGACGCGGAGTCCGGCAAGTCGAGTTTCCTGCGCGCCCTCGCCACCACCGTCGCCGGTCGGTTCGCCCCCGAACAGGCCCGGTTGATCATTGTCGACTACCGCCGCGGCCTGCTCGGCGCGGTGGACACCGACCACCTGATCGGTTACGGCGGCAACGCGTTGCATACCACCGACCTGATCGACTCGGCCGCGGATCATCTGCGTCGGCGGCTGCCCGGGCCGGACGTCACCGCCGCGCAGTTGGCCGGCCGATCCTGGTGGACCGGGCCCGAGTTGTTCGTCCTGGTCGACGACTACGACCTGGTCGCGGCCGGATCGGTGAACCCGATCCAACCGCTGTTGGAGTATCTGGTGCATGCCAGGGACGTCGGCCTGCACCTGGTGCTCGCCCGCCGCGTCGGGGGTGCCGGGCGGGCCCTGTACGAGCCCGTCGTCCAGCAGTTGCGCGAGTCGTCCGCCGCCGGCCTGGTGCTCTCCGGCGACCCCGACGAGGGACAACTTGTCGGCGGGGTCCGCGCGGCGCCGCTACCGCCCGGCCGAGGTCGGCTGGTCACCCGCCGGGACGGCATCCGACTGGTGCAACTGGCGTACCTGCCGGCGGCCGATCCGACCGGGCCCACCGGTGGCGCGAACCGGCTATCGGCTTCCCCCAAGACTGCTTCTGACAGTGCAGAATCGCGGTAACCTCCGTGCAGCAAGTGTCTGCTGGGGTGAGAAGGCCAGATTGTGACGTCGTTGCCGCACCATCCACGCAGCGCCGCCCGTTGGCTCGTCGGGGCGGTGCTGGTCCTGGTGACCGCCGTCAGCGGTCCGGCCGCGCCGCCCGGGCCAGAGCCGGGACGCACCGGCACGGGCTCCGCAGCGGCGGCGAGCGCCGCGCTTCCCACCCGGTACGACCCGATCCGGGACGAACAGTGGCAGTTGCGGGAGTTGTCGGCGACCACCGCCTGGCAGTACGCCACCGGCGCCGGGATCACCGTCGCCGTGATCGACTCCGGGGTGGACGCCAGCCACATCGACCTCGCCGGCCAGGTACTACCCGGGATCGACTTCGTCGACGACGGTGACGGCTGGTCCGACCCGGTCGGGCACGGCACCACCGTCGCCGCGCTGATCGCCGGCCGTGACGACGACGAGGACGGGGTGCTCGGACTCGCCCCGGACGCCCGGATTCTGCCGGTTCGGGTGCTCGACGAGGAGAACCGCTACGACGACGCGCTGGTCGTCGCCAAGGCGGTCCGCTGGGCGGTCGACAACGGGGCCCGGGTGATCAACCTGTCGCTGGGCGGCAGCGGCGACAGCCCGGCGCTGGCCGCCGCGCTGGACTACGCGTTCGCCAGCGACGTCGTCGTGGTCGCCTGCACCGGCAACGTATCGGCCAACGGCACGTCGCGGGTCTGGTACCCGGCCCGGGAGCCAGGCGTCGTCGCCGTCGCCGGGATGGACCGGGGCGGCGAACAACTGTGGTCCGGTTCGATCACCGGACCGGAGACGGTCCTCGCCGCACCCGCCACCGGGCTGGTCGGCGCCCGACCTGACGGCTACTGGCAGGTGCAGGGCACCAGTTTCGCCGCGCCGCTGGTGGCCGCGACCGCAGCACTGGTCCGCTCCCGGTTCCCGGAGATGTCGGCGGGCACGGTGGTCACCCGGCTCATCGAGACCGCCCGTGATCTGGGCGCGCCGGGCCGGGACGACCGCTACGGCTTCGGCCTGGTCGATCCGGTAGCCGCGCTGACCGACGGGGTCGACGCGGTGCCGCGCAATCCGCTCGACGACAACCGGACCCCGGGTGTGGTCGGCTTCGGCCCGGCTCCCGGTCTGGAGTCCGCAGCGCCGACGTTGGCCGGCGGCTCGACCCGGATGGGCGGTCAGGACACCGGCGACCAAGGTGCCGGGTGGGCGATCGGGCCGATCAGCGGACAGCGCAGTGCAGGCGGCGGCCAAGGGCTGCTCAGCAGTGGTCTGCTGCTGCTGCTGGTCACGGCCGTAATCGGCACCTGGCTGGCCCGGCGGATGCGGATGGCGACGGCTGCTGCCCGCAGCGACGTCAGGCACACTCCCCGGTGGCGGTCCGGCGGGTACTCCGTACTCCCAGAACCGCCGCCGCCGACGCCTCCTCGGCGGTGACCGCGAATCCGGTGTTCGGGTCGTCCGCCGCCGCCGCGAAGATCACCCCGAGGACGAGTCCGTTGGCCGCGACCAGCGGCCCTCCGGAGTTGCCGGACCGGACCAGCGCGCGGATCGTGTAGACCTCGCGGAGGACCTCACCGTCGTCATAGATGTTCGGGCCGGTGATCGGTCCGACGTCGCGGACCCGGGCGGACTGTGCGTCGTACGGCCCGTCCAGCGGGAAGCCGAGCACGATCGCGTCGGCACCGGACGGGGCCGGACGGTCGGCGAACGGCATCACCGGAGCCGGCAGGTTCGGCACGTAGATGACCGCCAGGTCGCGCTCCGGGTCGTAGACCGTCACTCGGCCGTTGTGCCGCTCGCCCAGAACCTCCACCGCCACGGTCTGCGTACCGGCGACCACGTGCGCGTTGGTCATCACCCGGTCCTCGGCGTAGACGAACCCGGAGCCTTCGATCCGGCGGGAGCAGCGGGGCGCGGAGCCGAGCACCTTGACCACCGACCGCTGGGCGTTCGCCACCACCTCGGAACCGGCCAGCGCCGGGTCCGGGGCCGGTACCTCGCGGACCCGGGTCGGGGTGAGCCCGCCGAAGACGTTCGGGAAGCCCCGGGTGTCGACCGTGTCCCGCAGCGCGTTGGACAACGCCTGCGCCTGCGGTGGCATCACCCGGTCGATGCCGTTGAGCAGGGCGCTGTTGCGTACCGCCCCGGCCAGGCCGGGCATCGCGGAGGAGCCCAGCGGCACCGCGACCAGCCAGGCCACGAGCAGCACCGCCACCAGCGAGATCGCCGCCCCGCCCAGGTCGTCGGCCCGGCGCCCCACCGGGCTGGTGATGGCGTGCCGCAGCCGGGAGCCGGCCCAGCCGGCCAGTGCCTGGCCGAGGACGGCGAGGCCGAACACCGCGACCAGTGACACCACGACCCGGGCCACAGTGTCGACGAACTGTTCAGCCAGCAGCGGCCCAAGCTGCAGACCGACCAGTGCGCCGCCGATGAACCCGGCGAAGGACAGCACCCCGATCAGGAATCCCTGGCGGTAACCGCTGATCGCGAATACCAACATGAGCAGCAGCAGCACGACATCGACGGCGGACACCCGTCAAGACTACGGGCACCGGGCGAGCGGCCCGGCCGGCAGACGGACGTGGCGGCCGGCGGTCAGCCCGGCAGGCCGGCGGAGCCGTCCACAGTTGCCGCATCGCCGCCGGCCCGGTCACCGAGCGTGTCGGGCAGACCGGCGGCCGACGGATCGCCGCCGGACGACGGCTCGGGCGGCAGGTCGATGATCCGACCCGTCGGCCAGGCACCGGCCCAGCCGGCCATGTCCAGCAGTGCGGACAGCACCCCGGCGGTGAATCCCCAGACCAGCATGCCGCGCACCTGGAAGGCTGGTGACACCCAGCCGCTCGGGTGGCGTACCTGGAGTCGGTTGTCCGGATCCACCAGCTCATCGACCGGCAACCGAGTGACATGTGCCACTTCTTCCGGTTGTCGGGGGTGCACCGGATGTGGCCGATGCCACCAGCCGAGCACCGGGGTGACCACGAAGCCGCTCACCGGGATCCACAGCCGGGGCAGTTGGGCGAGCACGGTGACGCTGCCCGGGTCCAGCCCGACCTCCTCCTCGGCCTCCCGTAACGCGGTCGCCCGCGCGTCCCGGTCGTCCGGGTCGGCCGCGCCACCCGGGAACGCGGGCTGCCCGGCGTGGTTGCGCATGGTCGCGGCCCGCTGCAGCAGCAGCACGTCGGGCTCACCCGGCCGATGCTCGCCGAGCAGGACCAGCACCGCGCTCGGCCGACCACCCCGGGCCGGGGTCGCCAACCGGGTGAAATCGGCGGTACGGGCGGAGCGTACCCGGGTGAGCAACGGCTGCCACCAGGCCGGCAACGGTTCGGAGGACAGGGGGTCGGTCACGGGACCACCGTCAGGCCCAACTCGCGCTCGACCAGGTCGGCGAGCGTGGCGTCGTCGACGGTGCCCTCGTAGGTCCGCCGGATCTCTCCGTCTGCGTCGACGAACAGGGTCAGCGGCAGGCCGACCCGCTCGACCGCCAGCAGCAGCTTCCGGTCCCGGTCGACCAGGCTCGGGAACCGCAGCCCCAGATCCTCCGCGACGGCGACGGCGGGGTCCCGGTCGTCGTAGGTGTTGACGCCGATCAGGTGCAGCTGCCCGACGGTACGGTCGGCGAGGCGTTGCAGCGCCGGCAGCTCCTCCCGGCAGGGCTGGCACCAGGAGCCCCAGAAGTTGATCACGGCGGGTCCGCGTACCGCCGCGACGTCTATGACCGTCCCGTCGGCGAAGCAGGCCAGGCTGACATCGGGCAGCGGGGTGCCGCCGCCCGGCGTACCGACGTCGGTCGACGGTTGCGGCGCGGCGACGGCCGCCGCAGCGGGCGGCGCGGTCAGGCCGGCGCAGTCGGCGAACGGGACCGGACCGGACGCTTTGGCAGCGTCGCCCGCCGCGGCACCCGGGTCGGTGGTGCAACCGGACGCCACCAGCAGCAACGGCACCAGGGCGGCGGCGAACCAGGACCCCGGCCCGAGCCAGCGGCCAAGCCCCAGCCGACGGCCAAGCCCCAGCCGACGGCGAGGTCCGGGTTGACGGCCGGGCCCCGACGGACGGCCGGCGCTCATGGCACCTCTGCTGTGACGGTCGCCTCCGGCACCAGGTCGGCGGGGATTCCGGCCTGCTCGGCCAGCTCCTTCGCGCGGGGGCCCTTGAGCAGCTTCACCGCCTCGGCGGGAGCGGTCGGACCGGTGCCGTACGCCGGGCAGAGCGGGGCGAGCGTACACGCGCCGCAGGCCGGTCTACGGGCGTGGCAGACCCGTCGGCCGTGGAAGATCACCCGGTGGGACAGCATCGTCCAGTACCGGCGCTCGATCAACGCGCCGACCGCGTGTTCGATCTTCACCGGATCGGACTCATCGGTCCACGCCCAGCGGCGGACCAGCCGTTGAAAGTGCGTGTCGACGGTGATGCCAGGGACCTCGAACGCGTTACCGAGGATGACGTTCGCGGTCTTGCGGCCGATCCCGGGCAGCTCGACCAGCTGCGGCAGACGGCGCGGTACCGCGCCCGCGTACCGCTCGGTCAAGGCCTGACCGAGCCGGATCAGCGAGCCGGCCTTGTTGCGGAAGAAGCCGGTCGGCCGGATCAGCTCCTCCAGCTCGGCTCGGTCGGCGGCGGCGTAGTCGGCGGCCGTCGGGTAGCGGGCGAACAGCTTCGGGGTGACCTCGTTGACCCGCTTGTCGGTGCACTGCGCGGACAGAATGGTGGCGACCGCCAACTGCAGCGGACCGTCGTGGTCGAGCTCGCAGTGCGCGTCCGGATGGATCTGCGCCAGCAGTCGCGCCATCCGCCGGGCACGACGTTTGCGCCCCAGGTCGGTCTCGGTGCGCACGGCCCGGGCCGCCACGGGCACGGTGGCTGCGGTTCCGGTGCCCGCGGCCGGGGCGGTCGCGGCACGGGGGGCTGGCGGTGTCACACCGGCCAGCCTACGTCGGCGGGTCAGTCAGACGGTGGTGAGATGGTGCCGTCGTCGTCGAACTGGGCGCCGGTCTGCGCAAAATCCGATCCGCTCAGCTCCCGGACCAGGTCGAGCCCGCGGCGTTGCTCGTCGACGACGGGCAGCCCGTCGCCGTTCATGTAGGTGGCGACGAACTCACCGTCGACCCAGTCGCCGTCCGGGTCGAGGGTCACCTTCAGCACCCCGCCCCAACCCAGCCGGCCGTTGTTGTTCAACGTGCCGCCGCCACCGGCGAAGTTGCCGAGGCTGTACGCGATCAGCCGGCCCTGGTAGAACTCCATGCCGCGCAGCACGTGCGGGCCGTGGCCGACGATCAGGTCAGCCCCGGCGTCGATCATCGCCCGCCCGAAGGCCATCGGATCGCCGCGGTTCTCTCCGGCGAACAGCTCGGTGCCCGGGGTGACCCGAGTCATCTCCGCTCCCTCGGCACCCATGTGGACCTGCACGACGACCAGGTCAGCCTGCTCGTCGGCGCGCCGGACCACCTCCGCCGCAGCGTCCAGGTTGATCAGACTGTTGTTCGGCGGGGAGTACGAGGAAAAGCCGGCCACCGCGACGCTGATCCCCTCGACGTCCAGCACGGTGATCTGGTCGAGCGCGCCGGTGTGCCGCATACCGTGCTCCTCCAGCGTCTGCTGGGTGTTGCGGTATCCGGCCTCGCCGTAGTCGTACCCGTGGTTGTTGGCCTGGTTGAGCAGCATGAACCCGGCGTCACGCAGGTGGGCCGCGTACTCGGGTGGGGCCCGGAACTGGTGGCACTGGGCGGCGCCCGGGGCGCACTTGCCGGTGCCGGTGTCGACCGTCAACGGCTCCTCCAGGTTACCCATCACCAGGTCGGCGGCGAGGGCCTCGGTCACCGAGTCGAAAAAGCCGGCACCGTCGTCGGGCGGCAGCCGGTTGGGCGCGTTGCCGAGCACGATGTCGCCGGTAGCCGACATCGAGACCTCCTGCGGCTCCGGCGACGTAGCGGCGGTCGGCGACGCGGCCGACTGCCACTGTGGTTCGGATCCGGACCGGTTGATCCCGCCGAGCGCTACGACTCCGACCAGCACGGCACCGAGCAGAACGGCGGTCAGCACGACGATCGACAGGACGGGTCGGCCTGCGGCGGGCTCCTGCCGCCGGCGCCCCCGGGCGGCACGCTGGGCGTCACTCACTGGCGTGAGCCTACCGGCCGGGGGTCCCCGGCGACGACAACCGTCCGGCCGGTTCGTCGCTGTGTCCGATCTGCCGTCTTTGCGAATCCGCCACGCCACCATGCCGGGAAGTGCCGCCGCGTACCGCCGCGTGCGCCACCCGGGCGAGCCGCGCGCCCCACGTCGACCGGGGACCGCCGTACCGCTGCTCCGGCCCGTCGGGCGGGCAGAGCACCACCACCGCGTCGGTCGCCGTGCCGGTGGCCCGCAATCCGAGCTCGACCAGCGCCTGGGTCTTCGCCTCGGTGATGGTGGCGACCGCGTTCACCAGGGCGGCCTCACCGAGCCGTACCGGAAGCGCCGCCACGATGTTGATCGTCCCGGCCAGCGGCGGTGAGGGGCCGGCGGCGCTCGGTGCGGCGGCCAGCACCGGGGTGCCGAGCCCGACGGTCGCCCACACCTGCACGCCGGCCTCGTCGCGGGTCACCATCCGACGCACGTCCACCCCGGTGAGCAGGCCGACACCGGGTCCGCGCAGGTCCGCCTGCTCGGCCAGATCGACGAGATGGGTGTCGGGGTCGTCACGGTGGTACGACATCGGCACGGTCGCGTTGATCACCCACCAGCGCAGCCCGATCCCGCCGCCGAGCGGGGCGGAACTGATGGCCAGTAGCGGCTCGGTGAGCGCCCAGCAGGCGTACGGCAGGGTCCGACCGTCCTCGGTCCGGGTGGTGAACCATGGTCGGGCGACGTCGGGAGACACCGGTCGACGATACGGCGTCCGCCGGCCGCACGGCGGTGACCGGTCGGCGCGCTTGGTGTCGCATATTAACGACGGATCCACCCTGTTGGGTTACGCTCCTGGATCAAGATTCGGAGGGTGCGCATCCGGCCAGGGGCGGAGTGCACCTAGACTGACTGCGCGCGGCTGGTCACGGCTGGGGTGCCGGGGAACGGACGCCGCGCAGGCGGAGGTGCGCGATGGACGAGGTGCTGGCTCGTAGCGGGATCTTCCAGGGCGTGGACCCGGAGGCCGCCGAGGCACTCGCCAAGGAGATGGAGACGATCGAGGCCCGCAAGGGCGAGGTCGTCTTCAACGAGGGTGAGCCGGGTGACAGCCTGTACATCGTGCTCACCGGCAAGATCAAGGTCGGCCGACGGGCGGCCGACGGGCGGCAGAACCTGATCGCCGTGATGGGCCCGTCGGACATGGTCGGCGAGTTGTCACTGTTCGACCCCGGGCCGCGTACCGCCACCGCGACCGCCGTCACCGACACCCGCCTCGCCCGGCTGCGCAAGCAGGCGCTGCGGCCCTGGCTGAACAATCGGCCGGAGATCGCCGAGCAGCTGCTGCGGGTGCTTGCCCGACGGCTGCGCCGGACCAACGACGCCCTCGCCGACCTCATCTTCACCGACGTACCGGGACGGGTCGCCAAGAACCTGCTGCAGATGGCCGGCCGGTTCGGCACCCGCGACGGTGGGGTGCTGCGGGTGACCCACGATCTAACCCAGGAGGAGATCGCCCAGCTGGTCGGGGCGTCCCGGGAAACGGTCAACAAGGCGCTGGCCGACTTCGCCTCCCGGGGTTGGCTGCGGCTCGACGGCAAGAGCATCATCATCCTCGACCCCGAGCGGCTCGCCCGGCGCGCCCGGGTGTGACCCGGCGGCGGATCTGCCCGGAGACCGGCGGCAGATCCGACCCTGATCGGGCAACGGCTGGCTCACCGCACCGAGGCGGTCGCCCGGCAGACCGCATCCACCGGGGTGACCGGTCGGACCTCCCGTCCCAACGCCTGAAGCAGCGAGTCCTCAATGTGGAACCCGTGCACCCAGAGGCGGTAGCGCGCTAGATCCGCCTCGCTCGGGCAGAGCACCTGCGCCTCCACGTCGTCGGTCGGCACGTACCGGACACCGCCCTGTTCCTGCAGAATGGCCACGCTCGCGTCGTCGACCGCGATCACGCTGCCCCGGATGTGCTCGGTCTCCCCGCCTGGCACCTCGATGGTGGTCACTGTGCTGGGCAGCACCGGCGCGGTGGCCACCGAGTACGACGTCCAGGCCAGCGCGATCATGACGGTGAGTTGACCGGACGCGACCAGCAGGTGCACCGTGCCGGGCAACACCGGGCCGGTCACCACGAGGGCCAGCAGCGGCGGCACGGCCAGGATCAGCACCACGAACCACTCCCCGGTGGTCGCGGCCTCGACCAGGGTCGGCGCGAGCAGACCGTAGTAGCCGAGTAGCAGCAGGGCGAACAGGGTCAGTCGGGTCGTCCGGCGGTCGTCCGGCGGGTCCTCGGCCGTGCGGCGCTCGTCCACCGTACGGGTCAGCAGTTGGGCGGTGGCCGCGATCGCCGGCAGCAGCAGCGGCAGATAGAGGATTTTCCAGGTCACCACCGCGACCAGCAGGGTAACGATCAGGAACCAGACGGGCACCACTCGCATCCAGCGGACCAGCAACGGCGGTTTCGGGCGGGCCCACCGCCGCTGGTCGTTGTCGACGCTGACGGTCAGCACCGCGCTGATCGCGAAGAGGGCCACCATCGCACCCGAAACCACCCGGCTCGCGGTGCTGACAAAGGCGGCGACCAGGTTCACCGGGTTGACGTTGGCGGCCAGCAGCAGGGTGGTCTGCAGCTCGCCGCCGGCCTCCACGACCAGCCGGAGCACCGAGATGATCGCCGGGGCGCCGACCACCACGCTCCAGAACTGCTGCGCCGCCCGGTTCCGCCGATCCGCCTCGTCGACCGGGCGTTCCGCGGCGGTCACCGCCGGTTCTTGTCGTCGTGGTCCACCAGATCGGGTGCGCCGTCCGGCCGGGGCTGACTGGCCTCGCCGAGCCACTGGCCCAAGTGGTTGTTGTACGCCGTCTCCCAGGCGTTCGCCTCGTCCCGCTGGTCCCGCTGGTAGCTCTTGTCCAGAAAGTAGCTGACCAGGTCACGAAGGTTCTCGTCCTCGACCGGCACCCCGATGCCCAGTTCTTCCTCGACGCCGAACGGCATGTCGACGATGGCGAGTTCGTCGGGGTTCTCCGAACGGAGTCCGGCGAGGATGGTCTCATCGGAGACCATCGCCTGGAAATCGCCGGCCAGGATGCCGTCCCGGCAGGCGGCCGGGTTGTCGGCCTGCTGGTGCGGGATCCCGCGTTCCCTGAGCATCGCCTCGGTGGTGGAGCCGCCAGCGACGCAGACGGTGTACTCCGCACTGTTCAGATCGGTGATCGTGGTGATCTCGTTGATGTACTCGGTGGCGACGAGCACCTCAGGTGTGGTGATCAGGTACGGGCCGGCGAACCCGACCCGCTTCTCACGTTCCTCGGTGATGGAGAAGCTGGCCACCACGATGTCGACCTCGCCGCTGCGCAACTTTTCGATTCGGTCCTCGGTGTCCAGTGGCACCCACCTGATGCTCTGGTCGCCGAAGCCGAGGGAGTCGGCGATGTAGCGGGCAATCTCGATGTCGAAGCCGTGGTACGCGTTGTTTCGCCGGTAGGACATAAGCGGGATGTCGACATTGACGCCGATATGCAACTCGGTCCGCTCGCTGATGGTCGAGGCCTCCCGGAGATCCCGCACAGTTGGCCGGTCCGGCGGCTGGTTGTCCTCGCACGCGACGAGAGCGACCAGGACCAGGGTCGAAGCAACGGCTATTGTGGTCATCGTCTGCCGGGTGCGGTGGTTGATGTATGTGCGGAACCTGGTGGATCTGTCAGCCATGGCAACCTCGCGACTGCGACAGTCAGGATCGGTTACGTCTCGGACAGCCGTCCACATTGCCGGCTCTGTTTTAGAGTAGTGGCTGCCGGCTAGATCTGACCCCGTCGAGTTGCGCCACGCGAGATCAGGCGATCTTCATGCCGGTCGGTTCAGGCGATCTTCGTGCTCGGCGGGGTGGTCGACCGGGTCCGGGCCGACGGCCGGTTGCGGGTCAGCAGCGCGAGCAGGCAGCCGACCAACGTCCAGCCGCAGAGCACGAACCACTGCGGCAGGGTCGGCGCTTCCGGGAAGTACGAGATGCAGCGGATCAACGAGACGGACGCCCCGGGCGGAAAGAACTGGCCGATGGCGCCCCACGGCCGGGGCAGGAATTCGACCGGCAGCGTGGCGGCGGAGATCGGACTGCCGACCAGCATGATCAACACGGTGCCGACGCCGACGCCGTGCAGCCCGAACAGGTTGCGCAGGCCGATCACCGTTGCCGCGATGGCTGCCACGGTCAACCCGCTCGCGGCCGCGTTGAGCGGAAAGGATCCGGAACGCGTACTGGCCGACCACCGCGACCGCCGTACCGGCGATCATGGCGAAGACCGCCAGGGTGAGCAGCCGGCGGGCGGTGCCCTGGATGCCGATCGCGATGAAGATGCCACCTTTGAGACCGCCGAGCAGCAGCGGAAAGAAGAACGCGCTGAGCCCGGCACCCCGTTCGTCGTGCGGGGAGAGCGGTACGACGTCGGTGACCGGTAGCCGGGCGGCCGTGGTCTGCCCGGCCGGGTTCAGCACTACGGCGCCGTACACCTCGCGGTGTCGGATGGCCTGCACCGCCGCGTCGCGGTCGGCGTACCGACGGACGGTGAACTCGTGCGGCCGAACCTGCTCCAGCGCCGCGACGATCGTCGTCGACTCCGGCTGAGCCGGGACGGCCGCCCCGTTTCCGGCTGCTCCATCGGTCACCTCGGCCGCTCGGCGGTTGCGCAACTGCCAGGTCAGGCTAACCACCCGGGTAGTCGGACAGCCGAGACTTGCGCCAAATGCCAGTTACCGGGCGGCCAGGGTCGGACCGAACAGTTGACCGGGCCCCTTGCCCGCCAGGCACCGGTACTGGTGGTCACCGGCGGCGAGGTCCGCCGGTTCCGGCAGCAGCACCGTGTACTGCCAGTCGTTGGCGTCCATCCGCAGGGTGAACAGCCGGAAGCTCTCCGCCCCGCAGGCCTCGACGACGGCCGGGTCGGACCGGATCGCGGCATGGTCGGCAGCCCGCAACCGGGTCGGCAGCTCACCGACCGCGAACGTCTCCCAGGTGTGCCGGCCGGTGCAGGCGGTCGCGGTCAGGGTACGCGGAGAGTTCGACACCCGGCCGTTGAAGCATTCGAGATCGTCCGGACAGCGCAGCTCCGGTCGCAGCGTCAGGTGGCAGTTCGGCAGCGCCGCGCCCGCCGGACCGCCGCCGGTGGGGTCGCTGGCAGGGCTCTCACTGGCCACCGCACCGGTCGTCCGCTGGTCGGCTCCGGTGATCGGGGGAAACGTGCTGGGACCGGAGCCCTTGGCCACGATCCAGGTACCCAGGCTGGTCATCGCGAGCAGTACCAGCAGGCCGAGCCCGCCGGCAAGGGTCCGCAGCCAGGAACGGACGGCGTTGTCGGGCGAGGTACCCGGTCGGCCGACCGGCGGGTCGGGCGGATCGGCAGCCGACGGCGGCGGGCCGGGGCGTTGCCCGGGCACCTGACCCGGCTCCGGCGGGGGCGGCACCGGGACGCTCCAGGACGCGTTGCGCTCCGGCCGGGACGGCACCGGGGTCGTCGGGTCGGCCCAGCTACTCGACCCGGTCGGTGGCCCGCCGGAGACCGGGGCGATCGAGAACGGCGGCCGGTGCGGGGCGGCCGGGCTCCAGTGCTGACCGAGCGGCACCGCCGCCAGCATGTCCCGCAGCACGACCGCCGGAGGTCGGGCGGCGGGATCGTTCGCCATTCCCTGGCGCAGTACGTCGGTGAGCGCCGGGTTGACCCCGGGCAGGTCCGGCAGCGGCCGGTCGAACATCTCCAGGAGAGCCACCAGGCTCGGGTTGCGCTCGTCGTCCCAGCGGGGCGGCTTGCCGCGCATGATGGCGTACAGGGTGGCGCAGAGCGCGTAGACGTCGGCGGCGGCCGACGGCGGACGGTGCTGGAACGACTCGGGTGGCGCGTACGCCGGGGTCAGCACCTCCAGGGTGACCGAGGCATCGCGGTGCTCGACCAGCACGGCCAGGCCGAAGTCGGCCAGGGCCGGCTCATTGAA
Organism: Micromonospora sp. LOL_013; assembly: GCF_048060315.1. Lineage (NCBI taxonomy): Bacteria > Bacillati > Actinomycetota > Actinomycetes > Micromonosporales > Micromonosporaceae > Micromonospora > Micromonospora sp. LOL_013. Next base: position 17,457 of record NZ_JBHMIQ010000009.1, on the reverse strand, counting down.
CCGGGAGTAGAGGATGTTGGCCGGTTTGACGTCGCGGTGCAGGACGCCGAGATGGTGGGCGTCGGCGAGCGCGTCAGCGATCTTGACCCCGACGTCACGGGCCTCGAAGGCGTCCAGCGGGGAGGTGCGCATCCGGTCGGCGTACGAGCCGTCGCACATCTCCATGATCAGGTACGGATGGAGATCCCCGGTGACGCCGACGTCGAAGAGGTCCACCACGTGCGGATGCGACGACATCCGCCCGGCGGCACGCGCCTCCCGCATGAACCGGCGCTGGTCCCGCTCGTTGTCCAGAGCCCGGTTCTCCACCTTGACGGCGACCTCCCGGCCGACCGACTCCTGGACCGCACGGTAGACGGTAGCGTAGCCGCCTCTGGCAAAGACCGACAAATCTGACAGTCCAGGCACTGTGGGGAACGGCAGCGCGCTCGGCAGTCTGTCGTTCACACGGTAAACGGTACCCAAGACTCCGGACAGCCGGGGCGACCCCGGGCCCGGGTCAGCCGTCGCCAGCCGACCGGCCGGTGCCGGGCGACAGTACGCCCACCCGGCGGCGACGTTCGGTCAGCAACGCCACTCCGGTCACCACCGCGCCCAGCCCTTCCCAGGCCGCCACCCCGACGAACCGCACCGGAGCCACCTCGGCTACCACGACCACGGTGAACACCACCGTGGTGACCAGCCGAAAGATCACCGAGAACAGAAAGAACGGCCGCCAGTCGGTGACCGCCGCCAGCAGGTAGTAGACGCCCATGTTGAACGAGGCCATCGACGACGCTGCCATGAACGTACGGGTGTAGTCGCCGGCCGCCCGCTCCCCGGTGGGCAGTGTGTCGAAGCCGAGCAGTACGAACAGGACATCGGGCTGAGCCAGGCCGACCGCGCCCAGCAGCAGGGCCATCGCCCCGAACACGGCGACGGTCCACCCGGATACCGAACGGGGCAGCTTCATCGGGTTTCCTCCGGCCACAGTACGCCCACGGTGGAGCACAGTGGGGTCAGGCTAGCGAGCGCGCCGCCCGGCCGGCATCCCCGGGTCCGCCATGATCCACCCCGCCGACCAGGCCACTGTCATCCACAGTAGACCTTATCGCGTCGGCTGCGGCCCGTTCGCCGACCTGCTCGGTGCCGTACGCGAGACTGACCGCCCGGTCAGCTGCCTGCCGTGCCGCGACCTGCTCGCCGTTGGCGGCGAGCGCGGAGGCCAGCACACCGAACCCGACGACCTGGCTGCGGACGTCCTCCGCTGGCGAGTCCAACGCCCGCCGGGCCCAGTGCAGCGCCGGCTCCGGCTGCCCGTCGGCGAGCAGCGCCGCCGCGTACCGGGCCAACGTCTGACGCCGGGAGAACAACACCGCCGGGCTGTCCATCGCGGTCGCGACCGGTGCCAGCAGCCCGACCGCGGTCGGTGGGTCACCCGCCGCCAGCCGCGCCGAGGCGAGCAGCACCCGTGGCGCCACCTGGACGGCGGCCAACGGGTCATGCGGCTCGACCGACGTCAGCACCGACTGCGCCAACCGCTCGGCACCGGCCACGTCACCGCACTCCAGGGCGACGAAGCCGCGCAGCGTTCCGGCCATCCCGATCAGCAACGGGTGATCTATCCGCTCGCCCTGGGCCAGCGCGTCGGAGAGCAGATCGGCGGCGTGTTCCCACTGGCCGAGCCCGCGCGCGACCACCCCCCGCGCCAGCAACGCGAAGCCCCGACCCCAGTCGTCGGCCGCGCTGTCGAAATCCCGGTACGCGCGCCGCGCCGACTGGTCCGCCTCGGCCAACTCACCCAACTCGGCCGCGGCGAACGCCTCGACCGCCCGCAGCGTGCCGACCGCCCACGCCTCCCCCACCCGCTCGCCGAACGGCAGGAAAACCCGGGCCAACCGGCGGGCGTCGGCCAACCGGCCGGAGAGCAGCCGGGCGAACGCGGTGGTGCCCCGCAGCCAGGCCCGCCCCACCGGGTCGTCCAGCTCGACGAACAGCCGCGCCGCCCGGTTCAGCACCGCGTCGGCGCCGGCGAAGTCGCCGCGCATCGTGGTCACCCACGCCAGGCTCTGCAACGACCAGGCCTGCCCACGCCGGTCGCCAGCTGCCAGGTTCACCTGGTACGCCGCAGCGAACCGGCTGCTCGCCCGGCTGAGCCGGCCGGCCAGGAAGTCGGCCATCCCGAGTCGGCGCATCGCCTCCGCCCGCTCGGCGGGCAGCCCTACGTCGGTGGCCACCCGCAACGCCTCACGCCACACCGCCACCGCACGGGCGGCGTCGCCCACCGCCCGGTGGGCCCGACCGGACACCAGCAGGGCACCGGCCCGGGCTGCGGCATCCTCACCGGCGTTGGCGAGCACCTTCTCGGCGGTGGCCAACGCCTCGGCCGGCCGCCCGGTCTGCAGCAGCGCGCGGGCGTAGACCAGCCGGTCGGCCTTCGGCACCATGTCCCCGCCGAGCGCGGACGCCCGCTCGGCGTACTCCACGGCCAACTCCGGTTCACCGACCGCGATCGCCCGGCGGGCCGCCCGGCCCAGCGCCGCGACTCCCAGCGGCCCGACGGCGCGGGCCGCCGAGTCCGGGCGCAGCCCGACCGCCTCGGCCAGGCCGACGGCCCGTTCGACGTGATCGGCGACGAACACGTCCCGCAGCGCCGGACTCATCCCGCCCGGCCCACCGCTCGCCGGGCCGGTGCCGACCGCCGCTGGCGCGTCGGCCCCGGCCGCCCACCGGGCCAGACACGCGTGCCGTTCCGCCAGGTCGGCCTTGCCGATCCCGGCATAGGCGGCCTCCCGCATCAGCGGGGTCGGGAAGGCGAAACCGACCCGGGTGCGGTGCAGCATGCGTCGCTGCAGCAACTCCTCGACTGCCCGGTCGAGCTCGACCGCCACCACCGCCGCCGGCCGGCCGTCCCGCCGGTCCCGCAACGACTCCAAGGTGCCGTCCGGCACCACGTCGCCGACCACCGCAGCGTCACGCAGCACCGACCGGGCGTCGGCCGGCAACGCGTCGATCCGGGCGGCCAGCACTGCGGCCAGGTCCCGGGAGAGCAGCCGGCTGCTCAGCGACCCGGGTGCCAGCCGCCAGTCCGCGCTGTCGCCGCCAGCGGCGTCGGCGTCGGCCGACGGACCGGTCCGGGTCAGCGCGCCCCGCTCGATCAGCAGGGTGACCAGCTCGGCCAGGTAGAACGGGTTGCCCTGGGCGGTGGCCAGCAGCCGGTCCACGTCGGGTTGCGGCAGCCGCCCACCGCCCAGGTACGAGGTGAGTAGCCGGGCCGCGTCGGACCCGCGCAGCGGCGGCAATGGGTGCACCTCGGCGTCGGCCACCCCGGTCAGCACCCCGGCGGTACGCACCAGCTCGGGTCGGCCTAGCAGCAGCACCAGTACCGGACCGGTGAGCCGGGACAACGTCTCGCCGAGCACCTCGACGGTGTCCGGCAGAGCGTCGTGCAGGTCGTCGACCACGATCAGCAACGGCGCCTCCCGGGCCAGGGCGCTGAGCAGGTCGGCCACCGCGCTCGGGATCGCCTCGGCGTCGAGCACCGGAGCGTCCGTGGTCAGGTCGGCCGGGCCCGACGACGGGTGCGCGGCGGCCGGTGGATCCGCGTACCCGAGCAGAGTCAGCAGCAGGTCGACGGAGAGCGGCGGCGGCTCCGGACGGACCCGGGCCAATCGTTGCCCGAGACGGCGCAGCCGCTCCTCGACCACCGGGCGGGTGACCGCGGTGGAGCTGTCCCGGGGCAGGCCGGCCGCGATCCGCACCAGGTCGGCCAGTGGGGCCAGCCGACGCCGCTCACCGAAGGCGGCGCAGCGGACCGAGAGCGCCCGCGCGCCGGTGGGTGCCGCGTACCGTCCGGTGCCGACGTCGTAACCGGCGGCGTACCGCTCGACCTCGACGGCGAACCGGGACTTGCCGATGCCGGCCTCCGCGGTGAGCACCAGCACCCGAGGGTCGCCGTGGTCGATCACCTCGGTGAGCCGGCCGGCCAGCCGGCCGATCTCGGCCTCCCGCCCGACGAACGGGGCCTGGTCGCCGATGCCCGACCGGGTGCCCGGTGCGTCGTGCAGACCGAGCAGCTCGTACGCCTCGACCGGGGCGCGTTTGCCCTTCAGCCGCAGCGGGCGCAGCTCCCGCCAGGCGGCGACGTGCCGGGTGCCGGTCACGGTGCCGGCGCCGGCGTACACCGCGCCGACCGCCGCCGCGTCGGCGAGCCGCGCGGCGGTGTTGACCGTGTCGCCGATCACCGTGTACTCGATGGCCGCCTGAATGCCGGCGACCACGTCACCGGTGTTCAGGCCGACCCGCAGGCCGAGCGGGGCGCCGCCGCCCCGCTCGTCGTCGAGCACCCGCCGCACCGCCCGCTGCATGCTGAGCGCGGCCCGTACCGCACGCTCGGCGTCGTCCTCGTGGGCGACCGGGGCGCCGAAGACCGCCATGATCCCGTCACCGGTCAGCTTGTCGACGTGCCCGCCGAACGTCTTGACCGCCCCGGCCAGGGCGGCGAGCACCCGGTCGGTGACGGCACCGACCCGTTCCGGGTCGAGATCCTCCGACCAGGAGGTAAAGTCGGATAAATCGCCGAAGAGCACGGTGACCACCCGGCGTTCGGCAGCCGGTAGGAAGGCAGCGGCCGGCAGCGCACCGCCACAGTTGTGGCAGAACCGCGCGCCGGGTACCGCGACGGTTCCGCACACCGGGCAGGTCACTGGCGGTCCAACCCGGTCCACCCCGGTGTCGATTCCCGGTCACCGGCCACGCTGTAGGTCAAGGCGTCCAGGTAGGCGAGCTGTGCCCGGACCGACCACTCGGCGGCCGGCCACAGTGCCCGGTCGACGGTGGCGTACACCTCGGCGACAACGGCCGCCGGTTCGGTCACGCCCCGGGCCACCACCTGGCGGACCTGGTCCAGCCGGGCCTGCCGGTGGGCCAGGTAGAACCGGGCGGCGGCGGCGCAGTCGGTCAGCGCCGGGCCGTGCCCCGGCAGCGCCGTGACCTGGTCGTACGCCGCGAGTCGCCGCAGGCTGGCCAGGTAGTCGCCGAGGTCGCCGTCGGGCCAGGCGACCACGGTGGTGCCCCGGCCGAGGATGGTGTCACCGGTCAGCACGGCCTCCCGCCCGTCCGGCCCGGCGACCAGGAAGCAGGCCGAGTCGGCGGTGTGGCCGGGGGTGGCCAGCACGGTGACGGTCAGCCCGGCGACGTCCAGCACGGTCCCGTCGCCGAGCCGGGTCGCCTCCGCCGCCCGCCGGTCGAGGGCTTCCCCGTCGCGGTCGGCGGCTTCGCCCCGTTCGTCGGCCGCCGGACCGCGTACCGGGGCCCGGAACCGCTCGGCGGCCGCCGGCACCGCCTCGACGTGGTCCGGGTGCCCGTGAGTCACCAGGATCATCGAGTACGGGCCGTGCGCCGCCAGCCGGTCGAGGTGGCCGGCGTCGGCCGGACCCGGGTCGACGAGAACGCCGTACCGCTCACCCGGCCGACGCAGCACCCAGGTGTTGGTGCCGTCCAGCGTCATCGGCCCGGGGTTGGGTGCCCGCACCAGGGTCGCCCAGCCCGGCAGATCACTGGCCAGGGCCGCGGCAGGGGTGGTGACGTGCGCGGTCATGGCTGCGATGGTACGGCCGCGCGGTGACTTCGCCGAGACTTCTTCAACCCGCTCGGGTGCCGGCCGGCGCTCGGCCGGCGCGGACCGGGTCAGGAGACCTCGACGACGACCTCCACCTCGACCGGCGCGCCGAGCGGAAGCTCGGCCACCCCGACGGCGCTGCGGGCGTGCCGGCCGGCATCGCCGAAGACCTCGCCGAACAGCTCGGATGCACCGTTGATCACGGCGGGCTGGCCGGTGAACCCGGCGGCCGAGGCGACGAACCCGGTGACCTTGACGATCCGGGTCACGGCGTCGAGACCGACCAGGGCGTCGATCGCGGCGAGCGCGTTCAACGCACACCGAGCGGCAAGTTCCCTGCCCTGTTCGGGGGTGACCTCGGCGCCGACCTTGCCGACGGCGAGCAGCGCTCCGTCGGCCATCGGCAGCTGGCCGGAGACGTAGACCTGCTGACCGGAGCGGACCGCCGGAACGTAGGCGGCCACCGGCGGAACCACGGTCGGCAGGCTCAGCCCCAGTTCGGTGAGGCGGGCGTGCGGGCCGCCGGTCACGACTTCGGCCGCTTCAGGTACGCCACCAGCTGGTCCGGGTTGGGGCCGGGAATCACGGTGACCAGTTCCCAGCCGTCCTCGCCCCAGTTGTCGAGGATCTGCTTGGTGGCATGCACCAGCAGCGGCACGGTTACGTACTCCCACTTCTGCATCGCGTTACGGCTCCTAGCTCTGATTCGGCAACCGCCACAGCCTACGGCCAACGGCCGGGACGGTGATCCGGGTGCATCGGCCAGATACCCTGATCGTCTGGTGGCGGCTACGGTCCGCCCACGACGAGACCTGAACCTGGGGATGAGGATGACGCAACCGCCCAGTGGCGAGGCACAGCCACCGGACGCACAGCCACCAGCGCCGGACGCACAGCCACCGGCGCCGGACGCACAGCCGACCGAGGCGCAGCCGACAGTGCCGGGGCAGTCGATCCCGCCGCCGCCCTGGCAGCGTCCCACCGCTGCGCCGTTCGCGGCGGCACCGGGTGGCCCGCCGAGTCCGCCGCCGCCGGGTCAGACCGCCGCGGCCGCCGCCGGCCGCCGACGCGGCCTGCTGATCACCTCGGTGGTGCTCGGTGTCGTACTGCTGCTCTGCGGTGGTGGCGGCATCGCGGCATTCCTGGTGATCAACAACTTGGAGACGGGTAGCGGCGCGGCCGAACCGGTCGCCGCCGTGGACGATTTCCTCCACGCCGTGTACACCGACCGGGACGTCACGGCCGCAGCCGACCTGGTCTGCCGGGAGGCCCGGGACGAGTCCGCGCTGATTGAGAAGGTGGAGGAGATCGAGGGCTACTCGTCGACGTACCGCAACCCGCAGTTCGAGTGGAACGTGCCGACCGTCGATGAGCAGGACGAAGATCGGGCAGTCGTCTCGGTCACCGTGCGCATGGTCACCGAGGACGAGCGCAGCGCGGAGCAGGATCTCAGCTTCGTGGTGGTGCAGAAGTCCGGCTGGTTCGTCTGCGACGTCAACTGAGCCGCGCCGCGCACTAGTCTGGTTGGACGTGGGGGTCACCGAGCAGTCACCTGTCGCCGCCGTACCCGGCTGGCCGTCCCGGTTGCATGTGGTGACCGGCAAGGGCGGGACCGGCAAGACCAGTGTCGCCGCCGCGTTGGCGCTCGCCCTGGCCGGCTCGGGCAAGCGCACCCTGCTCGCCGAGGTGGAGGGCCGCCAGGGCATCGCACAGCTGTTCGGCATCGGGCCGCTGCCGTACCAGGAGCGCCGGATCACCGCCTCGGCCGCCGGAGGCGAGGTCCGCGCCCTGGCGGTGGACCCGGAGGAGGCGCTGCTGGAGTACCTCGACATGTTCTACAAGCTGGGCGCGGCCGGGCGGGCGCTGCGGCGCCTGGGCGCCATCGACTTCGCCACCACCATCGCTCCCGGGCTACGCGACGTCCTGCTCACCGGCAAGGTGAAGGAGGCCACCACCAGGATGGTGGACCGGCGGCGGGTCTACGACGCGGTGGTGCTCGACGCACCGCCCACCGGGCGAATCGGCCGGTTCCTGAACGTGACCGCCGAGGCTGCCCGGCTGGCAAAGGTCGGCCCGATCAAGACCCAGAGCGAGGGCGTCGCGGTACTGCTGCGCTCACCGATCACCGCGGTGCACGTGGTGACCCTGCTGGAGGAGATGCCGGTGCAGGAGACCCTCGACGCGGTCGCCGACCTGACCGCGCTGGGCATCCCGGTGGGCAACGTGATCGTCAACTCGGCCCGGCCGCCGTTGCTCGCCAACGGGCCGGTCGGCCAGACGCAGCTTCGGCGCGGGCTGGCCGCAGCCGGGCTGCCGACCGACCGGGAGACGGTGACCGGCCTGCGGGCCGAGGCACAGGAGCACCTCACCCGCCGCACGCTGGAGGACTCGCTGCTGACCGACCTGGTCGAGTTGGGCCGGCCGATCGTCCGGCTGCCGCTGCTGCCGGACGGGGTCACCCGCGAGGGCCTGGACACGCTGGCCGCAGCGTTGCTGACCGGCACCGGGTCAGCCGCTGGAAGCGACCTCACAGCGACTTGATCGGCGAATCCTGGGCCGACCCCGATACGCTCGACAGGTGCCTCCTGATCACGCAGCGCCACCGCTGGACGTCGACCGGATCCTGGCGGATCCGGGCGTACGGATCGTGGTCTGCTGCGGTGCTGGTGGGGTGGGCAAGACGACAACCGCGGCGGCCCTGGCGCTGCGCGCCGCCGAGCGGCACGGCCGGCGCACCGTGGTGCTCACCATCGACCCGGCCCGCCGGCTGGCGCAGTCACTGGGCCTGACCGAGCTGGACAACACTCCCCGGCAGGTCAAGGGCATCGAGGCGGAGGTCAGCGGCGGCGAGTTGCACGCCATGATGCTGGACATGAAGCGCACCTTCGACGAGGTGGTGCTCGCGCACACCGACACGGACAAGGCCGCCGAGATCTTCGCGAACCCGTTCTACCAGGCCATGAGCTCGACCTTCGCTGGCACGCAGGAGTACATGGCGATGGAGAAGCTGGGCCAGCTGCACGCCGGTGGCGAGTGGGATCTGATCGTGGTCGACACGCCGCCGTCGCGGTCCGCGCTGGATTTCCTGGACGCGCCGGCCCGGTTGGCGCGCTTTCTGGACGGCCGGATGCTCCGACTGCTGCTGGCGCCGGCCCGGGCCGGTGGTCGAAGTATGTTCAGCCTGGTGACCGCGTCGTTCGGGGTGTTCTCCCGGGCGGTACAGAAGATCCTCGGCGCCCAGTTGCTCAGTGACCTGTCCGGTTTCGTGGCGGCGCTGGACTCGATGTTCGGCGGCTTCCGGCAGCGGGCCGAGCAGACGTACCGGGTCCTGCAGGCCGACGAGACGGCGTTTCTGCTGGTCGCGGCACCGGAGCCGGATGCGGTACGGGAGGCGGCGTACTTCGCCGGTCGGCTCGGCGCGGAGCGGATGCCGCTCGCCGGGCTGGTACTCAATCGGGTGCACGAACCGGCCGTCCCCGGGTTGTCCGCCGAGCGGAGCCTGACCGCCGCGCGGGAGCTGGACCGCGACGGTGGGCATCCGGCGACGGCGGAGGTGCTGCGGGTGCACGCCGCCGTGGCACAGCAGTCGGCGCGGGAGCGCCGGGTGGCGGCGATGTTCACCGACGCGTTCCCGCAGGTGCCGGTGGCGACCGTCCGCGCGCAGCCCGCCGACGTGCACGACGTCGACGGGCTACGGACGATCGGCCACACGGTCGCCGGCTGAGCCTGATCCTGCGCGGCTCCCTCTGGTCGCGCGCACAGCTCCCGGTTCAGCGGATCACTTGGTGGCGACGAGCACCTTTTCGCGGTCCCGCATGGCTGCTTCGAACATCTTGCGCCAGCTCGCCACCTGCGGGTGCCGGCGCAGCAGGGCCCGCCGTTCCCGTTCGGTCATGCCGCCCCAGACCCCGAATTCGATCCGGTTGTCGAGTGCGTCGGCCAGGCACTCGTACCGGACCGGGCAGCCCCGGCAGATGCGCTTGGCCACGTTCTGCTCAGCGCCCTGCACGAACAACGCGTCCGGGTCTCCGCTCTGGCACGCCGCCAGGCTGGGCCAATCAGCGATCATGCCCATCGTTCCACGTCCCCCCTAGCAATTTCCGCTTGCAACCGGTGGAGTCAGTCGGCAAGCCGGGCGGCCGACGCTGCTTTCCCCCGCAGCACGCCGCCGTGCGATCCTCGCCGGACCATCATGATCTGTAGTCGGATGATTGCGCAACGTTATCGACGAAATCCACCTATCCGGACACAACGCACTTGTCGGGCGCTCTGCCGGGCAGAGATACCCGAGGCGGAAACGGGGAAACCCGCCTCCCACACCTCCCGGGGGAGAAGTAGGCGACGGAGACCACAACCGGCGGACGGGTCTCTGCGTTTAGCACAACGAGGCCGGAGCCGGCAGGAAATGCACAGGTGCGCCACACGGCGACCTCTTAAGTCCCTCACGTACCCTGACTGGGTGACCTTGATGCGGAAGCGAGACCACAACCCACTGACCAACGCCGCATCGCTGCTGATCTGCGGGCTGCTGGCCGGCGTGGTGGTCGCCGCTGCCGCGTTCCCCGCGGTGGCGATGTCGGGCCTGGCAGCCAAGGCAGGCGCGGAGACCTTCGACAAGCTGCCCAGCGAGCTGACCGTCAAGCGGGCGCCGCAGATCAGCTACCTGTACGCCGCCGACGGCAAGACCACGCTCGCCGCGATGTACGACGAGAACCGCCGCGACGTCCCGCTCAAGGACGTCGCGCCGATCATGCGGGCGGCGATCATCGCGGCCGAGGACCACAACTTCTACGAGCACAACGGGGTCGACGTCAAGGGCGTCGCACGGGCCTTCGTCGCCAACCAGGGTGCCGGCGAGACCACTCAGGGCGCCTCGACGCTGACCATGCAGTACGTCCGGCTGGCCATCGCCTACTCGGCGACCCACCCTGAGGACGTGATCGCCGCCACCGAGGACACCAACGCCCGGAAGCTGCGCGAGATGAAGTACGCGATGCAGCTCACCAAGGAGATGACCAAGGACGAGGTGCTGGAGCGCTACCTCAACATCGCCCCGTTCGGCAACGGCGCGTACGGCGTCTTCGCGGCCAGCCAGGTCTACTTCAGCAAGCAGCCGGCGGACCTCACCATCGACGAGGCCGCCATGCTCGCCGGCCTGGTCAAGGCCCCGACGGCGTTCGACCCGACCACGCCGGGCGGTTACCCACAGGCCGTCGACCGGCGCAACTACGTCATTGACAACATGGTGAAGACCGGGGCGATCACCCAGGAGGAAGCCGACGAGGCCAAGGCCGTCGAGCTGGTCGTCAACGGCAAGCGCGCGCCGAACGGCTGCGTCGCCGCCAACAAGAACCACTGGGGCTTCTTCTGCGACTTCTTCTACCGCTGGTGGATGGAGCAGGAGACGTTCGGCGCCACCAGCTACGACCGGGAGCGACGGCTCAAGAGCGGCGGCTACCACATCGTCACCAGCCTCGACCTGCAGACGCAGGACGCGGCGAAGAAGGCCGTCGAGAACGCCCTGAAGACCGGCAGCAAGCACGCGCTGATGGTGGCGGCGGTCGAGCCGGGCACCGGGTACGTACGCGGCATGGCGGTCAACCGCAACTACAAGCTCGACGACCCGGACAACCCGAAGAACAAGCTCTCCAGCGACCCGAAGAAGGCCGACAAGGGCATCCGGGGCACCTACCCGAACACGACGAACCCGCTGCTCACCGGTGGCGGTGACATCACCGGTTACCAGTTCGGCTCGACGTTCAAGATCTTCCCGCTGGTGGCGGCCCTGGAGAAGGGCTACCCGCTGGAGTACACGATCAACGCGAAGAGCCCGTACGAGTCGAAGTACATCGTCGAACGGGGCAGCCCGGCCGCCTGCGCGGGCACCAACAAGTACTGCCCGAAGAATGCCAGCTCCAGCATGAACGGCGTACACAACATGTGGAGCGCCTTCGGCGCCTCGGTCAACACGTACTTCGTGCCGTTGCAGGAGCGGGTCGGCGCGGCCTCCGCCGTCGATGTGGCGCAGCGCCTCGGCATCACCTTCCGGGCTTCCAACGACGCCCGGTTCGCCGCCGACCCGGAGGGCGCCAACCAGTGGGGCGCCTTCACCCTCGGCGTGTCCAGCACCACGCCGCTGGAGATGGCGAACGCCTACGCCACGCTCGCCGCCGACGGCAAGTACTGCAAGCCGATCCCGGTCAAGGAGATCCGCGACCAGGACGGCAACAGCCTGGACATCGCCCAGCCGCAGTGCAAGCAGGTGGTCTCCACCGAGGTGGCCCGGGCCGCGATCGACGCGGCGCGCTGCCCGGTCGGCGACAACTCGTCGACGTCGCAGTGCCGGGGCCGCACCGCCAGCGGCGTGCGTAGCGTCGTCGGGCACCCGGTGGCCGGCAAGACCGGCACCACCGACGCGGAGAAGACCGCCACCATGGTGGTGACTACCAAGCAGCTCGCCGTCGCCGGGGTGCTGGCCGACCCGGACTGGGCCGACACCAACGCCACCATGTCGCACAACATCGTCAACCCGGCGGTCTACGAGACGCTGCGGGATGCGATGAAGGGCAAGGAGAAGCAGCAGTTCAAGGCACCGAGCGGCAAACTGGTCCGCGGCGAGCAGCGCTCCATCCCGGGCGTGCAGTGCCAGTCGATCGACAACGCCCGGTCCCGGCTGGCCGGCGCCGGATTCGAGGTCGAGGTGGACCGATCCGGTGCGGTCGACTCCACCTGCCCGGCCGGCACCGCCGCCGGCACCAGCCCCAGCGGCCGCACCATCAAGGGCGGCGTGGTGATCATCCGGGTCAGCAACGGCCAGGGGGCCCAGCCGAGCCCGGGCGACGGTGACGGTGACGGTGGTCCGGGCAACGGTCCCGGCAACGGGCCGGGCCGTCCCGGCAACCCGGACGACTGACCGACGGTAACGAACGGCGGGGCGGGCACCGATGATCGGTGCCCGCCCCTGTCGCTACTTCATGATCAGATTCGTCTCTTCGACGCGACACGCCGGGCGGGTATCAGATGAGGCGCATCGGATCATGCATGCGTACAGCGCCAGCCGACGCTCACAGTCCGAGCTGACGGCGTACCTCGGCTGCCACCCGGCCCCCCTCGGCCTGGCCGGCCACCGCGGCCTGGGCCGCCTTCATGGCCGGGCCCATCTGGGCCTTGCCGGCGAACCCACCCTCGGCCAACGCGGTGGCGACGATGCCGGCCAACGCCTCGTCGTCGAGCTGACGCGGCAGGTAGCGGTCCAGCACCTCGCCCTCTGCCCGCTCCTTGGCTGCCTGGTCGACCCGGCCGGCGTCGGCGAAAGCCGCAGCCGCCTCCCGGCGCTTCTTCGCCTCCTTGGTCAGCACGGCCAACGCCTCCTCGTCGGACAGCTCCCGCTTGGCCCTGCCGGCGACCTCGGCGTTGCCGATCGCGGCCAGCGCCATCCGCAGGGTGGAGGTGGTCAGCTCGTCACGGGCCTTCAACGCGGCTCGCATGTCAGCAGTCAGGCGGTCCTTCACGGTGCTCATGAGTGGCCAAACTACCCTGGTCGGCATGCGAAAGCGCACCGTATTCCGGCTCGCCGCCGGCACCGCAGCACTCGGCGCCGCCACCCTGGCGTACGCCTCGCTCATCGAGCGCAACATGTTCACCCTGCGCCGGTTCGACGTGCCGGTGCTCGCGCCGGACGCGGAACCGCTGCGCATCCTGCACCTGTCCGACATGCACATGATGCCCGACCAGCGGCGCAAACAGGCCTGGGTGGCGGCGCTGGCCGGGCTGGACCCGGACCTGGTCGTGGTCACCGGCGACAACCTGGCCGACCCGGACGCCGTGCCGGGCGCGCTGCGCGCCCTGCAGCCGCTGCTGGACCTGCCCGGCGCGTTCGTCTTCGGGTCCAACGACTACACCGGCCCGGTGTGGAAGAACCCGCTGGGCTACCTGCTGCCCGAGCGGGACTACCGACCCGGCCCGGACCTGCCGTTCGAGGAGCTGCGCGAGGTGCTGGTCGGCGCCGGCTGGCACGACCTGAACAACCGCCGGGCGTCATTCAAGGCCGGCGGCCGGCTGATCGACGCGGCCGGGGTGGACGACCCGCACATCGAGCGCGACGACTACGCCGCCGTCGCCGGCCGGCCGTCGCCGGAGGCCGACCTGAGTCTCGGCCTGACCCACTCCCCCGAGCCCCGGGTGCTGGACGAGATGGCCGCCGACGGGCTCGACCTGCTGCTCGCCGGACACACCCACGGCGGGCAGGTCTGCATGCCGTTCGTCGGCGCCCTGGTCACCAACTGCGATCTGCCCCGGTCGATGGCCAAGGGCCTGCACCGGTGGCCGGGCACCGACTCGTGGCTGCACGTCTCGGCCGGGCTGGGCACCCACCCGACCGCGCCGGTCCGGTTCGCCTGCCCACCAGAGGCCACCCTGCTGACCCTGATCGCACGCTGACGCAGGTCAGCCGGCGTCCGGTGACGCGCCACCCGGGGGCGTCGGCGGCGCACCGGGGATACCGGATTTGCCCTGCCGGGCCGGTGGGCTAGTATTGCCCAGCGGACCTCGGGGTGTGGCGCAGTTTGGTAGCGCGCTTCGTTCGGGACGAAGAGGTCGTCGGTTCAAATCCGGCCACCCCGACCAGGTCAAGGGCCGTGTCGACGATGACGACACGGCCCTTCGCATGTCCAACTGCGTGTCTGAGCGCCCTGGCTGGTGCAGTCGAGTTTCTTACCTGGCGGCGGATCGCCGGATGAGGCGGTAGCGGGGCGGGGGTGGGTCCGGACGCCCGCGATGCTCGTGTTGGTGTTCACGCACCTGGTTCTCCCAGATCTCCTGGTCGTAGTCGGGGTCGGGCGGGATCCAGCGGTGTGAGCCGTCGTCGTAGTGCATCGGTTCGTCGCCGGGGCGCAAAATCGACATCTACAGCCAGCCGAGAAATCGCCAGTAGAGGTCGCCGCCTTGCCCGGTCGGCAGGTCGGTCATCGCCTCGATCAGGTTGGTGGCGAGGTAGACCGACAGGGAGACGCGGGCGTCGGCGTACTCGATCGTGAGTTGTCGCCGGCTGTCCAGGCACGGCCAGGCATGCCCGCAGCCGGCGCAGACCCAGCTCGGGCGGACCGGGACGTGCATGCTCATCCGGCGTTCTCCGGCTGGTCGGCGGCGGCGACATGGACGCCGAGATCGTGGAGCCGGTTGAGCGCGACCTCGGTGCGCCAGCAGCGGCCGGCGGCGGCGAGCGGGTCACCGCAGGCGCAGCCGTCGGCGCGCGGTGCGTGCCGGTCGACCAGCTCCGTCAGGTGGTCGATCTCAACCTGGCGGGGGACGGGGTCAGCCATCGGCCGACGCGGTGCGGTCGCTAACCGGATCGCCGCCGGCCGGGTCGGGGCCGGGGTCACCCCATACCCGGGTACGCAGCGACGGGCGGTCGGTGGCCGACAGTGTGGTGTCGGCGAAGTCGACGACGTCGAGGTGGGCCAGCGAGTCCCGCAGCGCGGCGGCGAACCGGGCGGCGGCTTCGATGCCGGTGAGCCGGGTCGGCAGGTGGATGGTCCAGCGCGGTTCGTCGCTCACCAGTGACCTCCGTTGCCGCCGGTCTGGCGCTGGTGCTCCGACTGGTAGACGCCGGCGGGCGGGTCGTTGAACCGGCAGCCGACGTGGCGTTGCCGCCACTGCCGCAGCCCTTCGCGTAGCCAGTCGGCCTCGGCCCGGTCGACGGCGGCCTGCCGGGTGAGCCGGTCCAGCTCGTCGGCGACGTCGCGCAGGTACGCGTACACCGCCGCTGGGTCCAGCCCACGCCACCGGGTGTCGAACTGCATCGCCCTGACCTGCCACGGCTCGACGAGTACGCCCTGCCGAGGCACCACCCGCCCCCGCCTGCTCCGCTGCTCCATGACTTCTCCTCGTGAACTCGACACCAAAAGCTCAGCCAACAGCCAGGGGAGGCCACGCTGATCGACAACTCGCATCTATGGATGAGCCGATTAGTAGTTCGAATCGCGAAGCGCAATCGTTCGTCATCCAATGATCATCGCCGCGCTCTACTCCGGTGCGGCAGGACCTGTTTGTAGTAAACGGATTGTCGGCGTCCTCCGGTAGCCTGTGAGGACACTGGACGCGTTGAACGCGTTGAACGCCGGTCCGACCAGGGAGGCTGCGGATGACACGGCAGCAGAGGAAACGCAACGAGCAACTGCGGGAAATGATCAAGGCGTGCCGGTGGTCATACGATGCCTGTGCCGCAGCAGTTCGAGTCATCGCCCGCGAGCACAACGACGACCTGCGATCCTGCGATCGGTCACACGTCGGCCACTGGGTCGCAGGGGTACGGCCAAGTGGTCGAACCCCTCGCTACCTCGCCGAAGCGGTCAGCCGTCGACTCGGTCATCTCGTCTCACCGACCGACCTTGGCTTCGACGTGGACGGTAGCCTGGAAGCCGACCTAGGCGGACTCGACTGGTGGGTGGACGACTGCGCCACCAACCTCGTGACGATCGGGAGGGCCGACTTGGAGCGACGAGCTTTCGCGCTCAAAGCCTTGTACTCGCTGGCTGCGCTCGCGGTTCCTTTCGAGTCCTGGCAGGAGGTCGCAGACCGAGGGCGACGCGCACAAGGCGGTGGGGTCGCGGTAGGCCGCAGCGAGATTGACGCCGTGCGAGACATGCTGGCGGTGTTCAGCCGAGCTGACGAGCGGTTCGGCGGCGGCCACGCCCGTCTTGCGGTCATTCAATACCTTTCGTCAGATGTCGCTGACTATCTGCGCGGCAGGTTCTCGTCCGACTCGGAACGCAGGGCAATGTTCAGCCTGGCTGCGGAGATGACCTACCTTGCCGGATGGAAAGCATTTGATTCGTCCCTGCACGGCCTAGCTCAGCGGTACTACGTCCAATCACTGCGGCTCGCGAATGAAGCCGACGACCGCGCACTTGCAGCGTTCACTCTGCGTGCGATGGCTCATCAGGCTGTTGACCTCGGTCACGGGCAACAGGCGCTCAACCTCGCGGAATCCGCTCTCGGCTGGTCAAAGGGAAGCTCCACCCCGGCCGCCACTGCTCTGTTCGCGATCCTAGTGGCGCGGGGTCACGCGGCAACAGGTGACCGTACACGCACCTCCACGGCGATCTCTGCTGCCGAGAAGCGCCTTGCGGAATCTGCACCGGACGAGGAGCCGCCGTGGATTCGGACCAGCGGTTTCACGGAAACCTCGCTTGCTAGTCAAGCTGGACAGGCCCTGCGGGATCTGGGAGATATGTCGGGCGCCGAGATGCAGCTCCGCCGGTCGATTGCGACTCGAAACTCAGATGTCTACCGCCGTATTCACACGCTGACGTTAGCCAACCTGGGCGACGTGCAGTGCGCGCAGGGCCGTCTCGGCGAGGCAGCCGCGAACTGGAACATGGCCATGGACGCGATGACTGGCGTCAAGTCGGGCCGGGCGCGTGCCGCCGTGAAGAACATGCGAGCGCGTCTGGGTGGCGTTGGCCAGCGCCTACCCTCATTCGCTAAACAACTTGATCAGCGCGGTGCCGCTCTTCTTCGTGATGGAAGTATACCTTCGGAGACCTGACCAGATGCACGATCTTCTGGATCTAGCAGCACCGCCCGACCCGCCACCGTCAGAATGCGCCGTCAAGGTGTGGCGGGCAGAGCCGCAGCCTGCTCCGCAGGAGTGCGGGTAGACGGCACAGGGGAGGCAGGACGAAACAGACGTGATCCGGACTGGTGAGCGATTCGGAGTGGCAGAAGGCTACTGTTGGGAGGCTCGCAGCCGCCCGACTCATCGAGGTAGCAGAGGTGCAAGATTCTCCCTCAAACGCTAAGCCTCGATCCACCGACGCGGTTCGTCTTGAGCTCGGTTGAGTAGTTTCGGTATTGGG